>NZ_JBFALC010000015.1:0-150516 GCF_040656035.1 Streptomyces sp. NPDC050211 | reverse complement strand
CCCGCTTCGGCGGTGAGCTGGCCGCCCTGCACGCGACCGGTGCGCCCGCGTTCGGCGCCCCGCCGCCCGATGGCCCGGTGGACGCGTACATCGGGCTGGCCCCCATGCGTAACTCGCCGGGCACCGACTGGCCGGAGTGGTACGCGGCACACCGAGTGTTGCCGTACCTGCGCCGCGCGGTCGACGACGGCACGATCCGCCCCGCGGAGGCGGCCGTGATCGAGCGGGTCTGCGAGCGGCTGCCGGAGCTGGCAGGCCCCGCCGAGCCGCCCGCCCGGCTGCACGGCGACCTGTGGAACGGAAACGTGCTGTGGGGCGCCGACGGTCACGCCTGGCTGATCGACCCGGCCGCGCACGGCGGACACCGTGAGACCGACCTGGCGATGCTGCGCCTCTTCGGCTGCCCTCACCTGGACCTCGTACTGGACGGCTACCAGCAGACCGCACCCCTGGCCGACGGCTGGACGGACCGCGTGGGACTACACCAGCTCTTCCCGCTGCTGGTGCACGCGGTGCTCTTCGGCCGTGGCTACGCGGAACAGGCCCTGGACGTGGCTCGGGCGGCACAGGCGCGGTGATCCGCCTGTGCCGCCCGGGCACGAGGGCGAGGAGAGCGAAGGGACTGAATCAGCGAAGCCGCTTTCGCGGCGGATGAGAAGGAAGCCCCTTCATGGCCTCGCCACGGGCAACGGTAACAGTCAGTCGGGGATCAAGTCGCGCAGATTTTCGGGGGTGATGATCCGCGAGTCCGGATGCAGACCCTCGGGCCGCTCCAGTCCGATGTAGGTCACGGGCACGTCCGGGACCGTGGCGCCGTCCCATGGCAGCACCGTCGCGCCCATGTCCGCCATCAGACCCGTCAGGTGACGGATCGTCAGCTGCTCGCGCTCCATGATCGCACGCAGCAGCGTCGCGACCGTCACCCGGTTGCCCTCGACCCGGTTGTGCGACGGCATGCCCTTCAGGTAGAGGTGCAGCCACCGGGCATGCCAACGGCCGTCCCGCCCACGCCGGAACGCCAGCGGCAGCGCGACCCGGCCCGGACCGCGCATCTCCGACTTCATCCGCACCGTGCGCGGCTCGAAGGGTCGGCCCTGCTGCTCGGCCTCACGCAGCATGAACCCGAAGAACGACTCCGCGGCCTCCTCGAAACCCTCCCCGGAGAAGATGTTGACCTGCGGCACGATGAACGTGCTCCGCACAGCCCCCAGACGCAGGTTGATGAACTCCGAGGCGCCATCGGGTGCGTCGGTGATGTCGCCGGAGTGCTCGCCCTCAAAATTCCGCAGGTTGGTGTACGACAGCCAGGACACGGTCGTGTACGTGGCGTCCAGCAGCTGCGCCGACAGGTCGTAGTCGGTGACGTGCTCCCTCTGCTTCCAGTAGACGAAGAAGCGCAGCAGTTCGCCGTCGACCGGCGAGACGGAGCCGCGCGGCAGCACGCCGAGGCCGGACGCGGTCGCCTTGCCGCTGAGCGGAAGTGCCACGTCGAGGATGTCGGGATCCACCAACAGCCGCTCCACGGCCGGGAGTCGGCGCCGCGTCTCGGCGTCGAGCGCGGCGATCAGTCGCTTGCGCTCCGCCGGCAGGACCGGCGCACGCGTGTCGTCGGTGACATGGGCGCGGCCGAGGCGATTGACGAACACCCGGCGCCCGCCGGTCCCTTCGGTCCGGTTGTGGAGATGCTCGCGCACCGACAGCACGACCCGGCCGGAGGCCAGCGGGGCGACCTCCTCCGCGGCGGCCACGACGGCATCACGCTCCTCCTGACCGGCGGCCGAGCGCAGCAGCCGGTCCAGCGCGCGGAACAGCTTGCCCGGCGCGGACTTCAGCAGCTGGACCGCACCGGTGACATCGTCCATGGCGAGGAGCTCCTCGACCCGGGCGTCGAAGGACGGCGCCCGCTTCTCGCCGCGGGCGACCGCGAACACCTCGGCGGCGTGCGGCAGTCGCGGGTACTCGTGCGGATGCAGCCGCTCACCGAGCCGCTTGAACGCCTCGCGATGCGCGTGTACGTCGGCCAGCTTGGCCTCGGACGCGGCCACCACGGAGTCGAGTCCCGCCATCAGTGCACGGCGGACCCGGCGGGACAGCCCCCGGAAACGCGTCGGCTCCTGAAGGGTCACGTCACCGTCCGACAGCGCGCAGGCCAGCCGCAGCACATCGGTCACCGTGTCCAGCAGCAGGTCCGAACCGGCCTCCAGGCGGGCCCGGTTGACGACGGCCCGGTTCTCCCGCACCGGGATCGCCTTGGGCTGCGGACCGTGCACGCACAGCCCGGCGAGGACGTCGAGGTCACGCAGGTCGTCCTCGTTGAGCGGCGTGGTGCTGCCGGCCAGGGCGAGATAGAGCGCGGTCACCTCGTCGTCCAGGGCGCCACCGAGGTGCAGGACCGTCATCCGGTCGCCCGCGGCGGCGATCAGCTCCTGGTGCGCGGCGAGCATCTCGGCGTAGGTGTGGCGGTAGTTGCCGTACGTCGGCAGGGTCAGCAGGTTCACCACGCCGCTGCTCAGCTGCTCCAGCGTGCGATCACGCGTGGCGTCGTCGGCGAGGGCCTCGGCGATGCAGCGCATCCAGAAGTCGAAGGTGTCCGGCACGTTGGCCGGGAAGTCGATGAAGTACACGTTGTGCCGGACGTGGTCGCCGACCATCTCGCGGACGGCCGCCAGCGTACGGACGGCCGTGTCGACGACCGTGCCCTCGGACAGCCCCGACAGCCGTTCCAGCAGCTCGGCGGAGAGCTTGAAGCCCACGGACATCAGCGCGGCGTCGAACTGCCGTGCCGCGACGGCGCCTTCGCCCGCGGGACCCGTCGGGGAGGGGAGGCGGCGCGTGTGACGTACGACCAGTGCTTCGGGGCTGTGGACCATTCCGGGATGGTCCCAGAGCCGCAGGCGCACGCGCATGCGAGTTTCAGGTTGGTGGCGTACGGACCATTGACTCGGTCCTGAGCGGCCCTGACACTGACATGACTACGTAGTCATGGGGCTTGGGCCGGTGGCTCGCACGCGCTCATGACTACGTAGTCGCAGACGAGGAGGATGCATGGCGACGACCGCTGCCGAGGGCGGACGACGTCGGCGCGGCCCCGGAATGACGGAGGTCGCCCGGGTCGCCGGTGTCTCGCAGAAGACGGTGTCGCGGGTCGTCAACGGCGAACCGCATGTCAGCCCGGAGGTACGCGACCGCGTCCTGCGGGTCATCCGGGAGTTGGACTACCGCCCGAACAACGCGGCGCGTGCCCTGCTCCTCGGCCGGTACCGACGGATCGGCGTCGTCACGCTGGGCACAGCGCTGTACGGACCGTCCACCCTGCTCAGCGCGCTGGAACGGGCGATGCAGCGGGCCGGTTACTCCTTCGCGCTGGCCGGAACCCTGGAGGGGCAGCGTGTCTCGGTCGCCGTCGAGTCCCTCCTGGAACAGGGCGTGGACGGGATCGTCCTGTCCGAACCGATCGACGAGGGCACCCCGCTCCGGTTCAGCGCGGACGTGCCGGTGGTCAGCCTCGGCGAGGGCATGGAGCTCACCGAAGGGGTGGGTGCCGTGGTCGGCGCCGACGGTGTGGCGGCCGCCCGCATGGCGACCGAGCATCTGCTCGCGCTCGGTCACCGCACGGTCTGGCACCTTCCCGGACCCCAGGACTGGTACGCCGCCCGGGACCGACTGCGCGGCTGGCGCGAGGCACTCGAAGCCGTCGGCGCCCCCGAGCCGCCGCTGCCGGCCGCGGGCGACTGGAGCCCGGCCTCCGGGTACGCGGCCGGTCGCCAGCTGGCCCGACTCTCCGACGTCACCGCCGTGTTCGCCGCCAACGACGACATGGCGATCGGCGCCCTGCGCGCGTTCGCCGAGGCGGGACTGGCCGTCCCCGACGACGTGAGCATCGTCGGCTACGACGACATCCCCGCCGCCCCTTACCTCTCCCCACCCCTGACCACCGTCCGGCAGGACTTCACCGCCGTCGCCGACCACGCCGTCGCCACCCTCATCGCCATGATCGAAGGAAAGTCCCGTCCGGACCGGCACACCGCGCTCGCGGTCGAGTTGGCCGTACGGTCCTCCACCGCACCCAGCCGCTGATCCGTCGGCGGAACAGCCTGCGGCACCCCGCCGCCGGCCCGATCCGCCCTGCCCGCGTGCGCCGCCCGGGACGGCCGCGCACGCGCACTTCCGCAGCCGCACCACGTGAGGAGTCACGTGTGGACACCCCATCACGCCGAACCGTGCTCCGCAGCGCCCTGGGACTGGGAGCAGCCGCCGCACTCGCCGCCTGTGGCACCGGGAGCACCACCGCCCGTACGTCCGGAGACGTGACGCTCGCCCTGTGGACCCACGACCCCGGATACGAGGCCTTCTTCACCAAAGGCATCACCGAGGCCGACCGACTCACCGACTTCCGCTACCGGCTCGAGGTCACCCGCGCCGGGGCCGCCGACCTCGTCACCAAGCTGCTCGCCCAGGCCGTCGCCGGCCGCGGCACACCCGACCTCGCGGGATTCGAGATCGGCAGCTTCCCGCGGATGCTGCGCGGCGACATCGCACCGCGCCTGCTGCACGACCTCACCGCCGACATCGCCGCCGTCCCCGGCCTCCAGAAGGACCTGCTCCCGGCCCGCACCGCGCCGTACAGCATGGACGGCAGCGTCTACGCCCTCGACTCGGACACCCCGATGGTCGTCTACTACTACCGCGACGACCTCTTCACCGAGTACGGCATCCCGGACTCCGTCCCGACCTGGGAGGAGTTCGCCGAACTGGGCGCCCGCGTACACCAGGACCACGGCGCCTCGCTGTGCGTCGTCTCCACCGCGGGCAGTGACGTCGGCCAGCTCGTGCAGTCCTTCCAGATGCTGCTCTACCAGCGCGGCGGAGCCTTCTTCGACGCCGACCAGCAACTGGCCCTCGACTCGGCGGAGGCGGAGGAGGTGCTGCGCTTCCTGTGCGAGGGACTGCGCAGCGGCTTCGTCGTCGACATCTCCGACTACTACGGGGCCGCCATGCAGACGGCCCTGAAGCAGGGCAAGGTGATCGGCCTGCCCATGGCCATCTGGTACAAGAACTACGGCCTGCTGCCCAACGTGCCCGAGCAGAAGGGCAAATGGCGGGTCAGGGCCCTGCCCCGGTTCGCGAAGGGCGGCGGCATCACGGCCGCGGCGGGCGGCACCGGATTCGGCGTCCTCAAGGGCAAGGCCAACACGCGGGCCGCCACGGAGTTCCTTCTCAACACGTGGCTGACACACGACGGCCAGGTCCGCCGCTTCGAGGAGACCGGCTATCTCCCCACCCGCCGCTCCGTCTTCGAGGATCCCCAACTCAACGCCCTCACCGACGAGTTCTGCGGCGGCCAGCGCCTCTTCCGTCTCTACCGCTCGCTGCTCCCGGACGTGCCCGCCTTCCACCAGAGCCCGGACCAGTCGATCCTCTACGACGTCCTCGCGGGCAACCTGCTGCGCGCCTACCACGGCGACCTCAGCCCACGTCAGGCGCTCAAACAGACGGCGGAAGACTTCCGCGACCAGGCCGGACGCTAGGAAGGAGGCCCGACATGACCACCACCATCGCCGGCCGGGCTCACACCGCACGTGAGCGCGTCGACACGGCCCGGACGTCTCCCCGGAAGCGGTCCTGGGCGCCCTACCTCTTCATCTCGCCCTTCTACCTGCTCTACGTCCTGTTCATGCTGATCCCCGTCGCCGTCTCGCTGTGGCTCAGCCTCACCGAATGGGTCGGCCTGGGCACCCCGCACTGGGTGGGCCTGCGCAACTACCGGAACCTCGCCACCGACATCAGCTTTCACCGGGCCCTCGGCAACACGGGCGTCTTCGTGCTGATCTCGGTCTGCGTGGTCGTACCGCTCGCGCTGCTGATCGCCCAGGCCCTCAACACCCGGGGGCTGCGGGTCCGCGATCTGTGGCGGACGGCGTACTTCGTGCCGGTCGTCGTCTCGCCGATCATCGTCGCGCTCGTCTTCGGGCTGATCTTCGACCGGCAGTTCGGACTGCTGAACTCCGTGCTGCGTGCCCTGTTCGGCACCGGTGGCGTCGACTGGCTCGGCGACCCGGGCATGGCCAAGATCAGTATCGGCCTGGTCATGCTGTGGCGCTGGACCGGCTACCTCACCGTCTTCTTCCTGGCCGGACTCCAAGCGGTACCAAAGGAGTTGTACGAGGCCGCCGCGATCGACGGAGCAGGACGGCTGCGCACCTTCGCGACGGTCACCCTCCCGGCGCTGAAGCCGGTGACCGCGTTCGTCGTGGTCACCTCCTTCATCGGCGCCGCGCAGATCTTCGAGGAGCCGTATCTGCTGACCGGCGGCGGACCGGCCGAGTCCACCCTCTCCGTGACGATGTTCATCTACCGGGCCGCCTTCCAGCGCCAGCAGTTCGGGTACGCGGCCGCCGCGGCGGTGGTGCTGTTCGTCGTGGTCTTCGGTCTGAGCACGCTCTTCAACCGTCTCCTCGGCATCGGGAGGGCGACCTCATGAACTCCGGCACACGGACCGGCCGAACCCTGCTGTACACGACGCTCGTCCTGCTGCTCCTGGCCTTCCTGGCGCCGCTGTTGTGGGCGCTGAGCGGCTCGTTCAAGCCGCGCGGCGACATCTTCGCCTACCCGCCCGAGCTGATCCCGGACCCGTTCACCCTGCACAACTACCGTGCCCTGATCGACGATCAGCCCTTCGTGCGCTGGTTCGTGATCAGCACCGTGGTCGCGGTCATCGCGACGGCCGTGTCGGTGTTCGTGTGCGCCCTGGCCGGCTATGGCTTCGCCAAGTTCCGCTTCGCGGGCAAACGGCCGCTGTTCGCGGTCATGTTCAGCTCGCTGTCCATCCCGTTCGCGGTGATCCTGGTGCCGCTGTTCGTGATCCTGGTCAAGACCGGTCTGGGAAGCCCGTGGTTCGCTCTGATCGTGCCCTGGGTGGCGCCCGCGTTCGGCATCTTCATGATGCAGCAGTACATCGTGCAGTCCGTCCCGGACTCGGTGCTCGAAGCGGCCCGTATCGACGGCGCGAGTGAGTTCGGCATCTTCCGCCGCGTCGTGCTGCCCCTGCTGCGGCCCGCGCTCGGCGCGCTGGCGGTGTGGACGTTCCTGCAGAGCTACAACAGCTTCCTGTGGCCGCTGGTCCTGGTGTCCGACAGTTCCCAGTACACCCTGCCCCTCGGCCTGCAGACCCTGTTCGTCTCCGAGCAGCGCCAGTACGACCTGGTCCTCGCCGGAGCCGTCCTCGCCGTCCTGCCCGCCGTCGCCCTCTTCGTCCTGCTGCGCAAACAGCTCCTCGAAGGCCTGTCCACCGGCGCCGTCAAGGGCTGACGCTGCCTCAACCAACGTATAGGAGAAGCATGTTCGACCTGCCGCGACGGGTTCTGTTCGGTGCCGCCTACTACCACGAGTACCAGCCCTACGAGCGCCTCAAGGACGACCTCGACCTGATGGCCGAGGCCCGCTTCACGGTGATCCGGGTCGGCGAGTCGGTCTGGTCGACCTGGGAACCGGAGAACGGCCGCTTCGACCTCGACTGGCTGCAGCCGGTGCTGGACGGGGCACAGGAGCGGGGGATCTCCGTCGTCCTCGGAACGCCCACCTACGCGGTGCCGCCGTGGCTCGCCCGGCAGTACCCGGAGATCGCGGGGGAGCGCCGCACCGGTGAGCGCATCGGCTGGGGCGCCCGGCAGGAGGTCGACTTCACTCACCCGGCGTTCCGCTTCCACGCCGAGCGGATCATCCGCAAGGTCGTCGGCCGCTACGCCGACCACCCGGCCGTGATCGGCTTCCAGGTAGACAACGAACCCGGCCTGGAACTCTTCCACAACCACGGCGTGTTCCAGCGCTTCACCGACGAACTGCGCGCGCAGTACGGAGACGTGGAGACCCTCAACCGCGCCTGGGGCCTGGTCTACTGGTCCCACCGGCTGTCCACGTGGGCCGACCTGTGGACCCCCGACAACAACGCCCAGCCCCAGTACGACCTCGCCTGGCGCCGTTTCCAGGCCCGCCTCACCACCGAGTTCATCGCCTGGCAGGCGGACATCGTGCGCGAGTACGCCCGCCCCGGCCAGTTCGTCACCACCTGCATCTCCTACGACCGCAAGGGCGTCGAGGACGACAAACTCACCGAGCGCCTCGACGTCACGGCGGGCAACCCCTACTACACGATGCAGGACGCCCTCGCGCTGCCCGACCGCAACCGCGACGATCAGGGCTGGACGACCAACGGCACCTGGGCGCTGTACCGCAGCGCGGACCGCATGTACTCCTCCCGCCAGGAGCCCTACCTGGTCACCGAGACCAACGCCCAGGCCATCGGCACCCCGTGGAACAACCGCCCGGCCTACGACGGACAGTGGCGCCAGGCCGCCTGGGCGCTGGTCTCCCGCGGCGCCTCGATGATCGAGTACTGGCACTGGCACACCCTGCACTTCGGCACCGAGACCTACTGGGGCGGCATCCTCCCGCACAACGGCCGCCCCGGCCGCGTTTACCGTGAACTGGCCGCTCTGGGACGGGAGTTGGAGACGGCGGGTGACCTGGTGTCAGCCCTGACTCCCGATGCCGACGTGGCCTTCCTCTACTCCTCGCCGAGCAAGTGGGCGCTCCAGGCCCAGGCGCCACTCGCCCGGCCCGGCGGGAGCGCCGACGAAAGCTCGTACCAGACCATCTTCGACGCCTTCTACCGCGGCGCCTTCGACGCGGGCCTCCAGTCCCGCATCCTCCACCCCGGCCAACTGCCCGACCACGACCTGCCCCCCGTCCTGGTCGTCCCCGCCTTCTACGCCGCCGACGACGAGACCCTCGACCGGCTCAAGGAGTATGCGGCGAACGGCGGCCACCTGATCCTGGGCCCCCGCACGGCCTACGCCGACACCGAGGCCAGGGCTCGCACCGAGGCACAGCCGGGACGGCTCGCCGAGGCGGCCGGGGTGACGTACGACGAATTCAGCAACCTCGGAGCACCGCTCACCGTGACCGGCAGCTCGGACTTCCCACTCCCGCCGGGCGCCCACGCGTTGCACTGGGCGGACGGTCTGCGGCCGGAGGGCGCCGAGGTGCTGGCGGCGTACGAGCATCCGCACTTCGGGCGCTGGCCCGCGGCCACCACTCACCGGCATGGAGCCGGCCGGATCACGTATGTCGGCACGGTGCCCGACCCCGAGTTCGCCCGGGCCCTGTTCCGGTGGGCCGTCCCGGCGGACGAGTGGCGCCCGGCCCTGCCGAGCGTCACCGTTGCCTCCGCCACCGCCCGGGACGGCCGGCGGGTGCGCTTCCTGCACAACTGGTCGTGGGAGGAGGTGTCGGTTCCGGTGCCCGCGGCCGTACGGGATGTGCTGTCGGGCGCGGTGCACCCGGAGGCGGTGCCGCTGGGGCCCTGGGACGTGAAGGTGCTTCAGGAGGAGCGGCGGTAGGGACCGCTGCTGCGGCGGACGACCAGTTCGACCGGGACGAGCGGCTCGACGCGGGGCGGCTCGGCGGGGTCGTCGATGCGGTTGAGCAGCAGCCGCAGTGACCGGGTGCCGATCTCGGCGAAGTCCGTGCGGACGGTGGTCAGCGGCGGGAGGAAGTGGGCGGCCTCGGGGATGTCGTCGTAGCCGACGACACTGACGTCCTCGGGGACGGCCCGCCCGGCCTCGTGCAGGGCGTGCAGCACGCCGAGCGCCATCTGGTCGTTGGACGCGAACACCGCGGTGACGTCGGAGCGGTGGGCCAGCCGCCGGCCCAGGTCGTATCCGGACTCGGCGCTCCAGTCGCCGGTCAGCGGGGCGTGCACCTCGGCCCCGGCCGCCTCCAGAGTCGCCTGCCAGCCGGCGACTCGCAGATCGGCGGAGGTCCATCCGGTCGGGCCCGCGATGTGGAAGACGGTCGGATGACCGAGGCTCAGCAGGTGCTCGGTGGCGTCACGGGCGCCGATGCGGGAATTCGCGGTGACCAGGGGCGTGCCGCCGCCCCCGAGGTCGTTCTCCAGGACCACCAGCGGACTGTCGAGGCGGGCGTCCGCCAGCGCCCGGCCCACCCACTCCTGCGGGGCGATGGCGATCACGCCGTCCGCGCCCTCGGCCGACAGCCGGTCCACGGCCTGGACCACCGTGTGGGGGTCGGCCGTGTCGAGGGCGATGGAGCTCACCAGGTAACCGGCCTCCTGCGCCGCCGTGTTGATCGCGGTGAGGATGGAGGCGGGCCCGTAGCGCGCCGCGTCGAAGGAGATGACGCCAAGCATGCGGGTCCTGCCGCTGGCCAGGGACCGGGCACTGCGGCTCGGGCGGTAGCCGAGCGCACGCATCGCGGCCCGCACCGCCTCGCGGGTCTCGGGGCGTACGGCCGGGTTGTCGTTGAGCACCCGGGACACGGTCTGCTTCGAGACACCGGCCAGCCGGGCCACGTCGTCCATGACGGGACGCGCCCCGGCGAAGTTCCGACGGCTGCGCCCCTTGGGAACGGCGCTACTGGTCATGACGGGTGCTTCCTCGACATCGCGGCGGCAGGCACTCAGCATAGGCGGCCCGCACGACAGGCCCTGTCCCGGCCGGGACCGCCCACGACCGTCCCGCGGGTGGGGAACCGCGCCCCGCAAGGGGCGCGGGGAACTGCGCGATCAGCCCCCACCGGCCCGCAGCGAACAAACTGCCTACCCAGCGGAGCGCTCAGCGCGGCGTCGGGTCGCGCGGATGAGCCAGAGCGTCGCGGCCAGGCAGACCGCCGAGACGGCGCAGAGCAGCAGTGGGACCGCACGGATCCCGGACCACTCGATGGCCTTGCCGAGTGCTGGACCGGCCGCGACACCGCCGGCCATCGACGCGGCGATCACGACGGCACCGGCCCGCCGGGCGCCCGGGGCCGCCCGGTGCAGCCACGGCAGCCCGGTGGGAAAGATCGGGGCGATGAACAGACCGACCCCGGCGTACGCGTACGGGGCGAGGGCCGGCACGGCGGCCAGCAGCAGGCAGACCGTCATGCCCGCACAGGAGACGGTGATGATGGCCTGCGCCGAGAAGCGCAGCGCGAGAGGCGCCACCAGGAAGCGGCCGACGGTCATCATCAGCCAGTACACGGACGTGGCGGTGGCCGCGGCCCCGGCGCCATAGCCCACGGTCTCCAGATGGGTGGGCTCCCAGCCGCCCACCCCTGCCTCGATGCCCACGTGCAGGACATACAGCGCGACGAACACGGCGAGCACCGAGCCGAGGCTGCGGCGGAGGACCCCGGCACCGGACTCCGGCACCACGCCGGCGGGCGGCGACACCCGGTCCCGTACGCCCCTCAGGCACAGCAGCAATGGCAGGTTGGCCAGCGCGAAACCGAGGAACACCGCGGGATAGTGCTCCGCGCCCACCACCCCGATCAGCGCCGGGCCGAGGATCGCGCCCACGCCGAAGTGCGCGTTGAGGACGTTCAGCATCGCGGTGGAACGGTGGCCGAAGCCGACGGCGAACAGCTGGTTCAGGCCGTAGTCGATCCCGCCGAACCCGAGCCCGGCGAGCAGTGCGGCGGCCAGGGCCACGGGCCAGCTCTGCGCCAGCGCGAACCCGGCCGCGCCGACCGCCATCAGCAGATAGGAGACGCCGAGCAGCCGCCGGTTGCCGATCCGGCCGTACAGCCGGTCGAAGAGCAGCACACCGGCCACCCCGCCCACGAAGTGCGCGCTCAGCGCCAGCCCGGCGGCCGAGGGCGACAGGCCGAACTCCTCGCGGAGGGCCGGGATCGAGGGGCCGTAGAGGGCTTGGAGCACGCCGATGAGCACGAAGCCCACGCAGGACGCGACCACCGCGGAAGGGCTGAAGACGGAACGAGCCGGGGGAGGGGTGAGGGGCCGAGCGGTCTGTTGTTCGGTCACGAGGAGGGATGTTACCGGTAACATTCGGCGCCGGGTCAAGACCTTGGGCGAGGCGACGGTCGCCCCGTTGAGTAATCAACGGACTGATAATTTGAGGCCATGGCGTTGCGTAATGCGGTGATGGCCGCGCTGCTGGAGGGTGAGGCGTCCGGGTACGACCTCGCGAAGGGGTTCGAGGCCTCGGTGGCGAACTTCTGGATGGCCACGCCTCAGCAGCTCTACCGGGAGCTGGAACGCATGGAGAGCGAGGGGCTCGTCTCCGCCCGGGTCGTACAGCAGGAGCGCCGGCCCAACAAGCGGCTCTTCTCGCTCACCGAAGCCGGTCGCGACGTCCTGCGTGCCTATGTCGCCGAAGGGCCCTCGAAACCGACGGCCATCCGGGACGAGCTCATGGTCCGGGTCCAGTGCGTCGACATCGGGGACATCGACGCCGTACGGGCCGCGATCGTCGAGCGGGTGGAGCGGTCCACCGCCAAGCTGGCCCGGTACGAGCGGATGCGCGAGCGGCTGCTGGCCGGGCGCGGCGAGGACGAGTACTTCGCCGACGCCGAGCGCATCGGGCCCTACCTCACGCTGATGGGCGGGATGGCCTTCGAGCGGGCGAACCTGGAGTGGGGCCGGATGGCGCTGCGGCGACTGGAGCAGCGCTCGTCGTCGGGGGCGAGGTAGGGCGCGTCCCGGGTTATGAGCGCGCCAAGTGCCGCATCGTCAGGGCGAGTTGCAGCCTGAGCCGGCCCTGCGGGGTGCGCACCGGCCAGCCCAGCAGATGCTCGGCGTGGGCCAGCCGGTCCTGGAGCGTGGAGTGGTGGACGTTGATCCCGGTGGCCGCCGCGCGCAGGCTCGCCGTCGAGGCGACCGCGGTCAGTGTGGCCAGCAGCCAGGGCGTCGCCGCTGCCGCCGCCTCCACGGCGCGGACGTCGGGCGGGGGTTCGGCACCGGGGACGACCAGGTCGGCGAGGAGCGCGATACCGCCCAGGTCGTCGGCGTGCACGACGCGCGCGCCGGGGTCCTGGGCGGTGCCGTCCGCCGTGAAGCGCAGGGCGGTGCGGGCCGCCGCCCAGGAGGACGGCAGGTCGAGCACGGGGACGGAGGGTCCGACGCCCATGCGCTGTCCGGTGTGCGGCGGCTCGGTCTCCGGGTGCGCCGGTGCGATGCGGGGGCGGCCGTCGTACGGCGCCAGGGCGCGGGCCCGTCCCGCGGCGTCCAGGCCCAGCCGGCGGGCGGCGTGCAGCCGGGCCGCCTCCGGTGCGGTGGCGTCGAGGAGGGTTTCGACGAGGGCGGGGTCGTCGACGGGGGCCCGGCCGCGGGTGCGGTCGAGGACCCGCCGTACGGCACCGGCCGCCCGCTCCAGGATCACCGCGTCGACCACACTGGGCTGCTCCACCGGCGCACGCTCCAGCCACAGCGCCGGCGCACCGTCCGGAACCAGCGCTGCGGACGGCCAGCCGGGGTCCGGCGGGAGGTCGGAGTCCCGCCGGGTGCCGTCCGGCTCCACGCGCACCTGTACCCGCCGGTCGGCGTCGACGAGCCGCGCGGGCACCCCGGCCAGTACGGCCGCCCCGCGCACCAGCGCCTCCAGGCCCGCCCGCGACTCGAACAGCCGGTCGAAGTAGGCGATGACCCGCACGGCGGCACCGGCGTCCGGATCCAGCGCCGTCAGGCGCCCGGCCAGCTCTTTCATCTGCCCATGGTGCGGCATCGGGGCGTGGATGAGGAGCCTGCGGGGGCACTGGATCCGGGGGGGAGCGGGGATCGGCCGGGCTTCAGTTCCCCAGCAGTCGGCGCAGCCACTGCACAGGTGCCGCCCGTGCGGCCCGGGTCAGGGCCGCCTGTGGGGGCACCGGATCCGGGGGAGCGGGGATCGGCCGGGCGTCAGCTCGCCAGCAGCCGTCGCAGCCACTGCACGTGTGCCGCCCGGGCCGCCTGGGACAGGGCCGCCTGCGGGGCGAAGCCGTCGAAGCCGTGGAAGCCGCCCGGCCACACATGCAGCTCGGCCACGCCGCCGGCCTGCCAGAGGCGTGAGGCGTAGGCGACGACCTCGTCCCGGAAGGTCTCCGCGGAACCGACGTCCAGGAAGGCCGGCGGGAGCCCGGTCAGGTCCTCCGCCCGGGCCGGTGCCGCATAGGCGGGCACGTCCGGGCCGCCGCGCGCCTCGCCGAGCAGCGCCGTCCAGCCGGTGTCGTTGGAGGTGCGGTCCCATATGCCGAGGCCCGCCATCTGGTACGACGACGGCGTGTCGTTGCGGTCGTCCAGCATCGGGCACATCAGGAGCTGCCCGACCAGCTGCGGGCCCTTGCGGTCACGGGTGAGCAGGGCCAGCGCCGCGCACAGTCCGCCGCCCGCGCTCGCGCCGGCGACGACGATCCGCTCCGCGTCCCCGGTGATCTCCTCGGCGTGCTCCGCCGTCCACACCAGACCCGCGTACACGTCCTCGACCGGTGCCGGATGCGGATGCTCCGGCGCCAGCCGGTACTCGACGGACACCACGACCGCGTCCAGCTCACGGGCCCAGGCCAGTGGTACGTCCACACCGACCCGGTTGGTGCCGAGGACCATGCCGCCGCCGTGGACGTGGTAGACGACCGGACGCGGGCCCGCGACCGGCTCGGCGGCCGGACGGCAGATCAGCAGCGAGATGTCCGGGGCTCCCTCCGGCCCCGGCACAACCCGGTCCTCCACCTCGAAGAACCCGCCGTCGGTGAGGTCCAGCTCGGCCAGCATCTGGATGCCCGGGCCGGTCCTCACCGCCTCGATCTCCTCCGGCGTGAAGCTGGGCGAGATCATGTCCTTGATCGTATCCAGCGCGGCGGCGAGCTCGGGGTCGAACGGGGGCGGCACCTGGGTCATGGCTTCTCCTCACATCACGCTGTCGCGCGGCGGCTCTTGCGGTCATGGTCCGCGCGCGGCAGCGGCTCCAGAGCGCCGCCGTACGGCGGAACCTGCCCGCCGTACGGCGGGTGGCACCCCGCTGACCAGCACATCCGTGTGTGGGACCTTGCCATGACATGACCTCTTGTTCACCTTCCGTCAGTGGAAGGGAAAGGGAGCGGCGACAACGCTGTCCAGGCCCCATCGCACTAGGAGTATCCCGTGAACGTCTCCCTCTCCGTCTGGCTGCTGACCGTAGTGGCGCTCTGTGCCCTCGTCGCCGTCGACTTCTTCATCGGCCGCAAGCCGCACGACGTGTCGGTCAAGGAGGCGGGGACCTGGACGGTCGTATGGGTGGTGCTGGCCTGTCTGTTCGGGCTCGGGCTGGCCGTCTTCGGCGGCGGGCAGCCCGCCGGTGAGTTCTTCGCCGGGTTCATCACCGAGAAGTCGCTGAGCGTCGACAACCTCTTCGTCTTCGTCCTGATCATGGCGAAGTTCTCGGTGCCCTCGCAGTATCAGCAGCGCGTGCTGATGGTCGGCGTGCTGATGGCCCTCGTCCTGCGTGCGGGCTTCATCGCGGCCGGCGCGGCGATCATCTCCACGTTCTCGTGGGTGTTCTACCTCTTCGGCGCCTTCCTGATCTGGACCGCCTGGAAGCTGATCCAGGACGCCCGCAAGGAGGAGCACGAGGAGGAGTACCAGGAGAACAAGCTGCTCAAGATGGTCGAGAGCCGCTTCGGTGTGGCCGACCGCTACCACGGCACCAAGCTGTGGGTCGAGCAGAACGGCAAGCGGGTCATGACCCCGATGCTGGTCGTGATGCTCGCCATCGGCTCGACGGACGTGCTCTTCGCCCTCGACTCCATCCCCGCCATCTACGGTCTGACCAAGGACCCGTACATCGTCTTCACCGCCAACGCGTTCGCGCTGATGGGTTTGCGGCAGCTGTACTTCCTCATCGGCGGCCTGCTGAAGAAGCTGGTCCACCTCAGCTACGGCCTGTCGATCATCCTCGGCTTCATCGGCGTCAAACTGGTGCTGCACGCCTTGCACGAGTCGGGGGTCCACGTCCCCGAGATCTCCATCCCCTTCTCGCTCGGTTTCATCGTGCTGGTCCTGGCGGTGACGACGGTGACGAGCCTGCGGGCCGCGAAGAAGCAGGAGCAGGAGAACGAGTCGGAACGCGTGGCTTAGTTCGCCGTGCTCGGCTCGGTGAGGGCGGGGCGGCTGCGGGAGACGATCCGCATGCCGTGGTCGTCGACGACCCGGACCTGGAGCGAGCCGCAGCCGCAGCGGGTCCACACCGTTGTGCCGACCGCGGTGACGTGCCGGGACACGACCTGGAAGGGCTCGGCTCCGTCGGGCCAGCCGCAGTGCGGGCAGACGGTGCCGGACGTGCTGGTCATGGGAACTCCTTGGACGTCATGGCTGGTTGACCGTCGCGACACAGCCAGCGTGCTGCGCAACCTCCGTACACGTCCAGGTTGACTTCGTGGACTCCACCTTGAAGCGTGGACTTCATGATTGACCTGCGCCGACTGCACGTCCTGAGGGCCGTCGCCCACTACGGCACGGTCACCGCGGCCGCCCAGGCCCTGCACTTCACGCCGTCCGCGGCCTCCCAGCAGATCCGGCAGCTGGCCCGCGATCTGGGCGTCGACCTGCTCGAACCGCAGGGTCGCGGGGTACGACTCACCCCGGCCGCCGAGAGCCTGCTCGCGCACGCCGACGCCATCCAGGCCCGCTGGGACCGGGCCGAGCTGGATCTGCGGGCCAGCCAGGGCGAACCCGCGGGGCCCCTGCGCGCGAGCGGATTCCCGCTGGCCGTCTCGGTGCTGCTGGCGCCCATGGCGGCGCGGCTGCGCGCACGCCATCCGCGTCTGGACGTGCGGATCCAGGAGGCGGAGGTGCCCGAGAGCTTCAACCTGCTCTTTGAGGGGGAGAGCGATCTGGCGGTCGTCGAGGCCACCGTGTTCAACCCGCCCCTCAGCGACGCGCGCTTCGATCAACAGCCGCTGCTGGACGACCCGTTCGACCTTGTCGTGCCCGAGGATCATCCCCTGGCGGGGCGGGACCGGATCGACCTCGCGGAGGCGGCGCACGAGCCCTGGATCGCCCCCGTGCCGGACAGCCCCTGCCGTCCGCATGTGCTGTCGGCGGCCGGGGCGGCCGGGTTCACTCCGGACGTCGTGCACCAGGCGATGGACTGGAACGTGATGGCGCATCTCGTCGCGCACGGCCTCGGGGTCGCGCTGATCCCACGGCTGGCACAGCTGACGCCCCACCTGCCGATCACCCGGGTGCAGTGCGCGGCCGACCCGCACCGCAAGCTCCTCACCTGCACGCGCCGCGGCGGCCACGAGCGCCCCGCGGTCGCTGCCGCGCTGGCGGAACTGCGTGAGCTGGCGCCCAAGGCGGTGGCCTGACGCATGCAGGGGCCGGAGCCTCTCGCGGCTCCGGCCCCTGTGGGAGGGGTGTGGCTCAGGCCGCAGCGGTCTCGCCGGCGTACACGTGCAGCCGGGCGACGACCTCGGCGAGGTCCGCGGCGACCTCGGCGTCGTCGGCCGGGTGCGTCTCGGCGAAGCGGGTCACGGAACCGGGGATGGACAGCTTGACGTCCTCCAGCACCTTGCCGCCGGCGATGCCCACGGCCTTGCGGGCCTCGTCCTGCGCCCACACGCCGCCGTACTGGCCGAACGCGGTGCCGACCACGGCGACCGGCTTGTCGGTGATCGCGCCGGCGCCGTACGGGCGGGACAGCCAGTCGATGGCGTTCTTCAGGACGGCCGGGATGGTGCCGTTGTACTCGGGCGAGAAGAGCAGGAAGCCGTCGGCGGCCTGCGCGGCCTCACGCAGCTTGGCGGCCGGGGCCGGGACGCTGCCCTCGACGTCGATGTCCTCGTTGTAGAAGGGGATCTCGGCCAGGCCCTCGAACAGGTGGATATCCGCGCCCTCCGGGGCCAGCTTGACGGCGGCCTCGGCGAGCTGACGGTTGTGCGAACCGGCGCGAAGGCTGCCGACGAGCGCCAGGATGCGAACAGACATGCGTACTCCAGGGGTGCTGAAACATTGCCGAAACGATCCGGACCGGGGTCCGCTTAATGTGTAGCACCATAACCGGACCGCGGTCCAGTTTCATTCCCCATGCTTTACGCTGTTTTCATGTCCGCCCCTCTGCCGCCCTTCCCGGGGCCTCAAGAGCCCTTCGACGATGCCGGGTTGCTCCAGCTCGGCAGCGCCGAGGACGAGCCGTGCCTGCGTGCCGACGCGGCCCGCAACCGGGCCCGGCTGCTGGAGGCCGCCGCCGAGCTGATCGCTGAGCACGGCGTCGCCGGGGTCACGATGGAGGCGGTGGCCGCGGCGGCCGGAGTGGGCAAGGGGACGGTCTTCCGCCGCTTCGGCGACCGCACGGGTCTGCTGACGGCGCTGCTCGACCACTCCGCGCGCAAGCTCCAGGCCGACTTCCTCGGCGGACCGCCGCCCCTGGGGCCCGGGGCGCCGCCGGTCGAGCGGCTGCGGGCGTTCGGCGTGGCCGTGCTGTACCGCTCGGTCGAACAGCTGGAGCTGGAACTGGCCGCCCAGCCCGAACCGACCCGCCGGTACTCCCACCCGTCGGTCCGGGCGCTGCGCACGCACATGGTGATCCTGCTGCGGCAGATCGTGCCCGACGCCGACTGCCAGCTCCTCGCCCAGACGCTGCTGGGCTACCTCGATCCCGCCGTGATCCACCATCTGGCCAAGCAGTGCGGGATGCCGCTGGAGCGGCTGGAGACGGGCTGGGTCGACCTGGTCGCCCGCGTCACGCGTACCGACCCGCCTCGCTGAGCCCCGTTCGTACAATCTTCACCCGCCCGATCCCGCCCGCACCCCCGCCCCGGCCCTCTGCCAAGATGCGAGACGTCATGGTGCAGATACCGAAAACGCCCGCCCCCGTGTCGCCCGCGCAGCACCCCGTGCCCACGAGCGCCGATGTGGCCCGCCTGGCCGGCGTCTCGCGCGCGACCGTCTCCTACGTGCTCAACAACACCAGCGCCGTCCGGATCAGCGAACCGACCCGGCGCCGGGTCCACCAGGCGGCGAAGGAACTCGGGTATGTGCCGCACGCCGCCGCCCGCAGCCTGCGCGCCGGGCACAGCCGACTGGTCCTGATGCCCGCCCCGACCATCCCGGTCGGCCCGCTCTACAGCCAGTTCATCAACGAGCTCCAGTGGGCGCTCAGCCGGCTCGACTACACGGTCGTCCAGTACGGCACCGTCGGCCTGCACGGCGACGAAGCCGCCCGCGCCTGGGCGGAGTTGCGGCCCGTCGCCGTCCTCGTCCCGGGCGCCGGCCTCGGCCCGCAGGGCGTCACGGTGCTGAAGCGTTCCGGCGCCCGGGCCGTCGTCACCCTCGGCCCCGAAACCGTCGACGGCGCCCACGCCCTGCTCATGGACCACGCGACCGTGGGCCACTGCGCCGCCACCCACCTGTACGACCGCGGCCGGCGCCGGATCGGCGTCGTCGTACCGGAGGAGCCCGGCCTGGAGACCTTCTCCGCGCCCCGCCTCGCCGGCGTGCGCCGCGCCCTGCACGGCACGGACGCCACCGTCACCGAACTGCCGCTCGCCTACGAGGAGTCCGTAGGCGCCCGGCTCGCCGCGCGCTGGCGGGAACTCGACCTGGACGCCGTGTTCGCGTACAACGACGAGTACGCGATGCTGCTGATGCGCGCGCTGCAGGACGAGGGGGTCGACATACCCGGGGACACGGCGATCATCGGAGCCGACGACCTGATGCTCGGGCGGCTGCTGCGGCCCCGGCTGAGCACGGTCCACATCGAGCTGCCGTCCGGCCGTGACCTCGCCGAACTCGTCGACCGCGCGGTCCGCGACCCGGGCACCGCACCCGAGCGGCACACCGTGCTCGGTGCCACGGTGATGCACCGCGAATCCAGCTGAACCCCACGGGAGGCGCACCATGCGCACGACGGTCGGCATCATCGGCGGCGGCCCCGCCGGACTGCTCCTCGCCCGTCTGCTGCACCGGGCGGGCATCGACTGCGTCGTGCTGGAGAGCAGAACGAGGGAGTACGTCGAACAGCGCCAGCGCGCCGGCATGCTGGAGCAGGGCACGGTCGACGCCCTGCGTGAGGCCGGCGCCGCCGACCGTCTGGACGCCGAGGGACTGGTCCACCAGGGCATCGAGCTGCGCTTCGACCGGGAACGGCACCACCTCGACTTCCCGGCCCTCACCGGCGGCCGTACCGTCACGATCTACGCCCAGACCGAGATCGTGAAGGACCTCGTGGCGCTCCAACTGGCCGAAGGCCCACCGCTGTTGTTCGAGGCGGAGGTGCTCGCCGTGGAGAAGCCGGAGAGCGAGGCGCCCGTCGTACGGTTCCGGCACGAGGGCCGTGAGCAGGCGCTGGCCTGCGACTGGGTGGCCGGCTGCGACGGCTCCCACGGCATCGCCCGGGACAGCTTCCCGGCCGCGCGCAGTCGCTCGTACGCGCACGACTATCCGTACTCCTGGCTCGGGATCCTCGCCGACGTCCCGCCGTCCTGCGATGAGTTGATCTACGCCCGTGGTGAGCACGGCTTCGCGCTGCACAGCATGCGCTCGCCGAGCGTCTCACGCCTGTATCTGCAGGTCCCGAACGGCACCGACCCCGACGACTGGCCGGACGACCGCATCTGGGAGGAACTCGCCGCGCGCTTCGCCATCGACGCCGACTGGACCCTGCGTCGCGGCCCGATCACGTCCAAGTCGGTGACACCGATGCGGAGTTACGTCCACGAACCGATGCGCCACGGACGGCTGCTGCTCGCCGGTGACGCCGCCCACATCGTGCCGCCCACCGGTGCCAAGGGCCTCAACCTCGCCGTGTCCGACGTACGCGTCCTCGCCCGCGCCTTCGATGAGCTGCACCGCACCGGGTCGGAGCAACTCCTCGACAGATACTCGGAGTTGTGCCTCGCCCGGGTCTGGCAGGCGACCCGCTTCTCGTACGACATGACGACGATGCTGCATGTACGGCCGGACGGGGACGCCTTCGACGACCGGCTGCAGCGGGCCCGTCTGCGCCGGATCACCGCATCGCGCCACGCGGCCGCCGAACTGGCGGCGAACTACGCGGGACTGCCGCTGGCGCTGTAGGACGATGTGCGCCACGCCGCCGCGCACACGGCGACGTGGCTCCATGGCACAACGCCCCCGCGTTCACTCGCCGTTCTGCTCGGCCTTGGCCTGCTGCTCCTCGACGGCCTTGCGGACCTCGTCCATGTCCAGCTTCCGGGCCTGTCCGATGACATCGGTCAGCGCGGCCTCGGGCAGGGCGCCGGGCTGCGAGAACACGGCGACCCGGTCACGGACGATCATCAGCGTCGGAATCGACTGGATACCGAAGGCCTGGGCCAGCTCGGGCTGTGCCTCCGTGTCGACCTTGCCGAACACCAGGTCGGGGTTGTCCTGGGCGGCCTGTTCGTAGACCGGGGCGAACTGACGGCACGGCCCGCACCAGGACGCCCAGAAGTCGATCAGGACGAAGTCGTTGTCCGTGACCGTCTGGTCGAAGTTCTCCTTGGTGAGCTCCACGGTGCTGCTCATGGCGTGATTCTCTCTTCCTGATGTCGGGGCGAAGCCGTCCGCTCAACACGTCCGACCCATTGCGTATTCCGCGCACGTACCCGTGTGGCCACAGCGCACACCACCCACCAGACTGACCCCATGACGGAAACGGATTCCAACGTGTACGACGTCGTGGTGCTCGGAGCCGGGCCCGTGGGGGAGAACGTCGCCGACCGCACCCGTGCGGCCGGTCTCGCCACCGCGGTCGTGGAGAGTGAGCTGGTCGGCGGCGAGTGCTCGTACTGGGCGTGCATGCCCAGCAAGGCCCTGCTGCGCCCGGTCATCGCCCAGGCCGACGCCCGCCGCCTCGCCGGTCTGAAGCAGTCGGTGCAGGGCCCGCTCGACACCGCCGCGGTCCTCGCCCGCCGCGACGAGTTCACCTCCCACTGGAAGGACGACGGCCAGGTCCAGTGGATCGACGGCATCGGCGCCGACCTCTACCGCGGCCACGGCCGCCTCACCGGACCCTGCGAGGTCACCGTGACCGGCCCGGACGGCGAACAGCACGTCCTGACCGCACGGCACGCCGTCGTGGTCGCCACCGGCAGCCGCGCCCTCGTGCCCGATCTGCCCGGGCTCGCCGACGTCGGGCCCTGGACCAGCCGGGAGGCCACCAGCGCGAAGGCCGCGCCCGGCCGGCTGATCGTGGTGGGCGGCGGCGTCGTGGCAACCGAGATGGCGGCCGCCTGGCAGGCCCTCGGCTCGCAGGTCACGCTCCTCGTCCGCGGCAAGGGCCTGCTCAACCGCATGGAGCCCTTCGCCGGCGAGCTGGTCGGCGACGGGCTCGCGGAAGCGGGCGTGGACGTCCGTACCGGCACGTCGCTCGCATCGGTGACCCGTGAGAACGGCACGGTCGTGGCCGTGACCGAGGCCGGCGACCGTATCGAGGGCGACGAGATCCTCTTCGCCACCGGGCGCGCCCCGCGCACCGACGACATCGGCCTGGACACGGTCGGCCTGGAGCCGGGCTCCTGGCTGCCGGTCGACGACAGCCTGCGCGTCACCGGCAGCGAGTGGCTCTACGCGGTCGGCGACGTCAACCACCGCGCCCTCCTCACCCACCAGGGCAAGTACCAGGCCCGGATCGCGGGCGCCGCCATCGCCGCCCGCGCCTCCGGCGTACCGCTCCTGGAGTCGGACCCGTGGGGTGCCCACGCCGCCACCGCCGACCACGCGGCCGTACCCCAGGTCGTGTTCACCGACCCGGAAGCGGCGGCCGTAGGGCTCTCCCTCGCCGAGGCGGAGCAGGCGGGCCACCGCGTCCGCGCCGTGGACGTCGAGCTGTCCTCGGTCGCCGGCGCGGGCCTGTACGCCGACGGCTACCGCGGCCGCGCCCGCATGGTCGTCGACCTGGAACGCGAGATCCTCCTCGGCGTCACCTTCGTCGGCCCCGGCGTCGGCGAACTGATCCACTCGGCCACGATCGCGGTCGCCGGGCAGGTCCCGATCGGCCGGCTGTGGCACGCGGTGCCGTCCTATCCGACGATCAGCGAGATCTGGCTGCGGCTGCTGGAGGCCTACCGGGACAACTGAGTCACGCCTCGGGCAGCCGGAATCCCAGCGCAGCCGCCGCCGCATCCGGCGTCGGCTGCGCCCAGCGTTCGGCCATCGCCCGGCCCGAGGACAGTGAGCGCAGCTCCGCGCGGTCCAGATACAGCGTGCCGTCGAGGTGATCCGTCTCGTGCTGCACGATCCGCGCGGGCCAGCCGCTGAACACCTCGTCCAGAGGGCGGCCGTGCTCGTCCTCGCCCGTCAGCCGCACCTCGGCGTGCCGTGCCACCACCGCCTGCCAGCCCGGCACGCTGAGGCAGCCCTCGAAGAACGCGGCCCGGCCGGGCCCGACGGCTTCGTACGACGGATTGACCAGCACCCGGAACGGCTGCGGCACCCGCCCGCGCGCCACCCGCACCTCGTCGGGAACCGGCGCCGGATCCTCGATGACCGCGATCCGCAGCGGCACCCCTACCTGCGGGGCCGCCAGGCCCACACCCGGCGCCGCGTGCATCGTGCCGCGCAGCGCCGCGACGAAACGCGCCAGAAGCGCGGGGTCCAGCTGTCCGTCGAAGGGCTCGGCGGCGTGCCGCAGCACCGGTTCGCCCGCCTCGACGATGGTCAGCGGCCCCTCGGTGGCGAGGAGTTCCTCGACCAGCTCGGCAAGGGGCGCGCGGTCATGGGGAGATGACATCGGGCCAGAATGCCACGGCACCACGACGACCGGATCGCGACTGTGTGGCGTACGTCACTCCAGATGCCGGGAACTCGGCGCGCTGTTCCCCCGACTACTGGACCGCCAGACCCGAGAAACGTCCCCAGCCCCGGAGAAGCCGCCGATGTCCATCGCTCCCTCGACCTCCACGGACGAGGCCCCGAAAGCCGCCGCCCCGGCGCCGTCCCCCAGCAGATGGGCCCCGCTCCGCCCCTTGGTCCTGCGTCTGCACTTCTACGCCGGGCTCCTCGTCGCACCGTTCCTGCTCGTCGCCGCCACCACCGGTCTGCTGTACGCCGCCTCGTTCCAGGTCGAGAAGATCGTGTACGCCGACGAGATGACCGTCCCGGTCGGCGACACCAAGCTGCCGATCTCCGAGCAGGTGGCCGCCGCCCGCAAGGCCCACCCCGACGGCACGGTCTCGGCGGTACGCCCCTCCCCGGCGGACGACGCGAGCACCCGTGTGCTGCTGTCCGGCGTCAAGGGCGTCGACGACACCCATACGCTCGCCGTGTTCGTCGACCCGTACACGGCCGAGGTGCGTGGCGCCCTCGAACAGTACGGCTCGACCGGCGCACTGCCGCTGCGTACGTGGATCGACGAGTTCCACCGGGACCTGCACCTCGGCGAGAACGGCCGCCTCTACAGTGAGTTCGCCGCGAGCTGGCTGTGGGTGATCGCGGGCGGCGGCGTGGTGCTGTGGCTGTCCCGCCGCCGGGCCCTGCGGAAGGTGCGGGGCACCAGCGGGCGGCGGCGCACACTGGGTCTGCACGGGACCGTGGGCGTCTGGGCAGCGATCGGGTTCTTCTTCCTGTCCGCGACCGGCCTGACCTGGTCGACCTACGCCGGCGCCAACATCGACGAACTGCGGACCTCGCTCGGCCACTCCACCCCGTCGGTCTCGGCGACCGGGGGCGGCGACCACGGTGGGCACGGTGCCGCGGCCGGTTCCGGTGGGAACGCCGAGCATGGTGTCGGCCTCGACAAGATCCTGGCCTCCGCACGTGCCGAGGAGCTCGGCGATCCGGTCGAGATCGTCCCGCCGGCCGACGCGTCGTCCGCGTACGTCGTCAAGCAGGTGCAGCGCAGCTGGCCGACGAAGCAGGACTCGGTCGCGATCGACCCGGCCACCGGCGAGGTCACCGACGTGCTGCGGTTCGACGACTATCCGCTGCTCGCGAAGCTGACCCGCTGGGGCATCGATCTGCACACCGGAATCCTCTTCGGCCTGGTCAACCAGATCGCCCTGATGCTTCTCGCGCTCAGCTTGATCGTGCTGATCGTGCTGGGCTACCGCATGTGGTGGCAGCGTGGCCGCGGCTCCGCCTTCGGCCGGCCGATCCCGCGCGGGGCCTGGCAGCAGGTGCCCCCGCAGATCCTCGTGCCGCTGGTCGCGGTGATCGCCGTCCTCGGCTACTTCGTGCCGCTGCTCGGTATTCCACTGGCCGCGTTCATCGTGGTGGACGTCGTGCTCGGGGAGATCGCCCACCGCCGGGGGCGCCGGACGCCGCGTAACGCGGAAGTATGAACCGGACGGGGGCCCGGTTCCCCTGTGGGAACCGGGCCCCCGTCGTGGCTCACAGCCGCTCGAAGTCCCCGGCGAGTGCCGAGGCGAGGCGCATGTGCTGCTCCGCCTCCTCGTGCCGCCCCTGCCGCTGCAGGGTCCGGCCCAGCATCAGCCGGGCGTAGTGCTCCACCGGGTCGCGCTCGACGAGCGTGCGCAACTCGGTCTCCGCGCGGCGCAGTTGGGCCGAGTGGTAGTAGGCGCGTGCCAGCAGCAGCCGCGGTCCGGTCTGCTCCGGCACCTCCTCGACCAGCCCGACCAGCACGCGCGCCGCGGCGGCGTAGTCCCTGGCGTCGAAGAACAACTGCGCACGCTCCCAGCGCTCCGCCTCTGTTCCGTGGTCGTAGTACGTCGTGTCCACTCGTGACCTCCTTCGGCGCCGTCAACGGAGCACGGTGGTTCAATATTCCACTACTGGGTCAGTGGGCGGCCATGGCGGCGAGTTCGGCGTTGGCCCGCTCGGTGATGAGGGTCAGCACCCGTCCTGCGGTGGCCAGTTCCTCGGCCGGGATACCGGCGTAGATCCGGGCGGTGATGGGGGCGGTCTCGGCCGACGTCCTGTCGAGCAGCGCCCGTCCGGCGTCCGTGATCCGCAGCTGGGACGGCCCCTGAGGAGCCAGCAGGTTCGCCGCGAGCAGTTCGTCGACCACGGAGTGCGAGTCCGCGGCGTCGATCTTCAGCGCGCCGACGACACTGTCGACGAGGCGGTCCCGCTCGATCGGTTCGTCGGCGGTGGCGGCGGACCGGAGGGTGACGGACTGCTGGAACGTGGCGCCGTGGCGGGCCAGTGCCTGCTCGAGAAGCGCGCGGCCGGCGTAGTGGGCCAGGGCTATGACGCGGGGGTCGACCGGGGTGGTGGTGGTCATGACTGCTCCTTGTCGGACTCGCGGTCCATGGCGAACGGATCAAGAGGTGCGTCGAGCAGGGTGGCCAGATCGCGGGTGAACTCCCGGGTGCGCGGGCTGTCGAGGCCGCCGAGGGGCTCCAACAGCTGTTGCAGCAGGCCTTGGACGACCTTGATCGCCTCCCGGGTCCGCTCACGGCCCTGCTCGGTCAGGGCCAGTTGCACCGCGCGCGGGTCGCGGGGATCACGGGTGCGTTCGAGCAGGCCGGCCGTTTCGAGGGTGCGCGCCAGCTTGGAGACATACAGCGGTTCGAGACCGGTGTGGTCCGCGAGGCGCCGCTGGCTGGGGCGCTCGCCGCCGCGCTGCATGCCGTACAACGAGGCCACCAGCGCGTACTGCGCGTGGGTCAGTCCCAGCGGGGTGACCGCGCGGTCGACCGCGACCCGCCACTTCGTGGACAGCCGCCAGACCAGAAAACCGGGCGTCGCGCCCTCGGAAGCCATGCTCATGCGAATAGAGTACATGGCTACTATATTCATGGCTACTATTTTCGGATGGGCCTGGCCTGCGTTGGACTGACGCGAGGACTCCCTCGGGTCTAGGTTGGGCGCCATGAGCAATCTTGATCGCGAGGCGGTTCCCGCGCTGTGCGGCGGCCGCGGCTTCGTCGTGCCGGAGCCCGTGCGTGAACTTCTCAGCCCTCGCCACGTCAAGCTCGGCGAGTCCACCGAGGTCCGCCGTCTCCTGCCCAACCTGGGCCGCCGTATGGTCGGCGCCTGGTGCTTCGTCGATCACTACGGCCCCGACGACATCGCTGACGAGCCCGGCATGCAGGTCCCGCCGCACCCCCACATGGGACTTCAGACGGTCAGCTGGCTGCATGAGGGCGAGGTGCTCCACCGCGACTCGACGGGCAGCCTGCAGACCATCCGCCCGCGCGAACTGGGCCTGATGACCTCGGGTCGGGCGATCAGCCACTCCGAGGAGAGCCCCCGCTCACACGCCCGCCTCCTGCACGGCGCCCAGCTGTGGGTCGCCCTCCCCGACGGACACCGCCACACCGACCCGCGCTTCGAGCACCACGGCGAACTGCCCGTCGTCACCGCGCCCGGCCTCCGGGCCACCATGATCCTCGGCGAGCTCGACGGCGCCGCCTCGCCCGGCACGACGTACACCCCGATCGTCGGCGCCGACCTGGCCCTCGCCGGCGGCGCGGACGTACGCCTGCCGCTGGAGCCGGACTTCGAATACGCCGTGCTGTCCATGTCCGGCGAGGCCCAGGTGGACGGGGTGCCGGTGCTGCCGGGCTCGATGCTCTACCTCGGCTGCGGCCGCACCGAACTGCCGCTGCGCGCCGCGTCGGACGCGGGGCTGATGCTTCTCGGCGGTGAGCCGTTCGAGGAGGAACTGATCATGTGGTGGAACTTCATCGGACGCACCCAGGCCGACATCGAACAGGCCCGCCAGGACTGGATGACCGGCTCCCGCTTCGGCGAGGTGAAGGGCTACGACGGTGATCCGCTGCTGGCGCCAGAACTGCCGCCGCTGCCGTTGAAGCCGCGGGGCAGGGTGCGCTGAACCAAACAAGGTCGACTGGTTGGTGCCGAGGAACCCAAGGCCAGCCCCTAGCCCTGAGCTTCCCCTCTCGGTTCACCGTGCCACGGTCGCGAGGACGTCGTGGCCCAGGCGTACCTCGGTGAGGCCCGGACGGGGCAGACACGATCGCCTGGCGCAGGGTGGTGATGACGGGTGTGTCCTACCCCGCCCACGTCCAGGCGGCCGCGGCCGCCGAAGGAGCGACCGGGCTGGCCGCCATGTTCCAGGACTCGGGCGGTTTCTCCTCCGCGTACTACGCGGGTGCAGACGGCGTGGTCAGGTCGCGCCTTCGTTCACAAGGACTCGCGCAGTCTCGACGCGTGTGACCATGGTCAGTACCAGGGGGAGCAAGTACTGATCGCGGCGACCTGGGTCCGCGGCAGCTTTTAGGATCTGCGGCATGGCATCAAGACTCGTGCAGATCAATATGAAGGCCCAGGACGACTCCGCGCTCGGCCGGTTCTGGGCGGAGGCACTCGGTTGGGGTGTCGACAGCGAAGGACCCGGCGTGACCAACCTCGAACCCGTGGGTTTCGCCTATCCCGACCCCGTGGCCGTCTGCATCGACATCATCGCCCGCCCGGAACCCAAAACGGTGAAGAATCGGGTGCACCTCGATCTGGCCACCACCTCGACCGCCCACCGGACGGAGCTGGTCGCGCGCTTGAAGGATCTCGGCGCGACGCTCGCCGACGTGGGTCAGGGCGACGTCCCCTGGACGGTGATGGCCGACCCGGAGGGCAACGAGTTCTGCGTCCTGGAGCCCCGCCCGATCTACCAGGACACCGGGCCGATTGCCGCGGTGGTGGTCGACTGCACCGACCCGCGAAGGATGGCTCGGTTCTGGGACGAGGCGATGGACTGGACGCTGCACGAGGTCTCCGACGACCACGCGACCATGCGCTCCGCCAAAGGCGTCGGCCCCTACCTGGAGTTCGTTCGCACCCCCGACACCAAGAGCGGGTGGAACCGCGTCCACCTCGACGTCTGCCCCTACCCCGGTGACGACCTGGCCGCAGAAGAAGCCAGACTGCGCGCCTTGGGCGCCACCGACCCTGGTATCGACCAGTCCGCAATCCCCTGGACGGTTCTGGCCGACCCGGAAGACAACGAGTTCTGCCTCCTCACTCCTCGCTGACCCGACCGCCCCCGGCTGACGCGGCTGTCCTGGGAGTTCTCACAGGAATCAACAAGGCCTGACAGAACAATTGACCCCCTGTCACCACGCCTCTACCTTCTGATCGATTCACCGAACTGCGTTCGAAATATCGGAAGTCGATGACCTCTTGGAGGGTAGATGAGCAGCAGTGCCCAGCCCGGACCCCGCCCCTCACGCCGTCAGGTGCTCGGTATGGCCGCCACCGTGCCGCTGGCCGTGACCGGCTCGCTGGCTCTCGGTGCGGGATCGGCCCACGCGGCCGACTCGGCGTACGTCATGTGCTACTTCACCGAGTCCACGACCATGCTGGAGGCCGACTACGGCCTGCATCTGGCCGTCAGCACCGACGGCCTGCAGTGGATGCCGCTGAACCAGAACAACCCCGTGGTCACGCCGACCGCCGGCGCGGGCGGGCTGCGCGACCCGTTCATCCTGCGGAAGCGGGACGGCACCTTCGTCGTGCTGGCAACGGACCTGAAGGGCACCGACTGGTCCCGCAACAGCGTGAACATCCACGTCTGGGACTCGGCCGACCTGCGCACCTTTACCGGCTACCGGCTGCTGAAGCTGCACGACATGACGAACACGCACAGTTGGGCACCGGAGGCCTTCTGGGACGCCGGGCGCGGCCGGTACGGGATCCTCTACTCGTCGGTGAACAGCAGCGGCCACAACGTGATCATGGTGAGCTACACCACCGACTTCCGGACGACCGAGAACCCGCAGGTCTTCTTCGACCCCGGTTACGACGTCATCGACGGCAATCTGACCGTGGGCGTGAACGGCGTCAACTACCTGTACTTCAAGCGGGAGCAGACCCTCGTCGGCGCGAGATCCACCTCACTGAACCCGGGCAGCTTCACGGTCTTCAGTACGCCCGCCGCACACGGCGGCACCGAGGCCCCGACCGTCGTGAAGTCCCTGACCTCGAACACCTGGTACCTCTGGGGCGACACCTACACACCGAACGGCGTCTTCTACGCCTGGCAGACCACGAACCTCGCGGCCGGCACCTGGGCCGCGCTCGACCAGCGCCTCTACACCCAGCCGCTCAACTCCAAGCACTGCGGCATACAGTCGATCACCTCGGCCCAGTACGGCAATCTGGTGTCCGCCTGGGGTGCCCCGGCCTGGAACCGGCTGAAGTCGTACAACTACCCGGGCCGTTACGTCCGGCACAGCGGGTTCGTGGGCCGGATCGACGCATACCCCTTCGACCCGTATCCCGACTCGCAGTGGAAGCTCGTGCCAGGCCTCGCCGACTCGGCGGGCGTCTCCTTCCAGTCGGTCAACTACCCCGCCCGCTATCTGCGCCACTACAGCTACAACCTGAGGCTGGACGAGAACGACGGCACGTCCACGTTCGCCGCCGACGCCACCTTCTACCGGACCGCGGGGCTCGCCGACTCCTCCTGGTCGTCGTTCCGCTCCTACAACAACCCGACCCGGTACATCAGGCACGCCGACTACGCCCTGCGGATCGATCCCGTCTCGACCGCCACGGAACGGCAGGACGCCACGTTCTACGTCGGGTACTGAGGGTTTCCCCGGCGGGCGCCGGAAAATCTGGACTGTCAGTACAGGATCTGGACTGTTAGTCTAGAGGGTGTGAATCGAGCCCGAGGCCACCCCGACGCCGATGGAGGACACGCGTGACGACCACGACCCCGCCGGTCACCCTCGATGCCGTCCGTGACGCCGCCGCCCGGCTCAAGGGCGTCGCGCACCGCACCCCGGTGCTGCGCTCACGGACGCTGGACGCGCTCGTCGGCGCCGAGGTGTTCCTCAAGTGCGAGAACTTCCAGCGTGTGGGCGCCTTCAAGTTCCGCGGCGCCTACAACGCGGCCTCCCGGCTGGCACCGGAGCAGCTGGCCCGGGGTATCGCCGCCTACTCGTCCGGCAACCACGCCCAAGCCGTCGCCCTGGCCGCCCGCGAACTCGGCACCACCGCGGTCATCCTCATGCCGGAGGACGCCCCGCGCTCCAAGATGGACGCCGCCGCCGGATACGGCGCCGAGATCGTGACGTACGACCGCTACACCGGCGACCGCATCGCCATCGGTGAAGCTCTGGCCGCCGAGCGGGGCCTCGCCCTCATCCCGCCGTACGAGCATCCGCATGTCATCGCCGGGCAGGGCACCGCCGCCCTGGAACTCCTCGAAGAAGCGGGGGAGTTGGACGCCCTCGTCACACCGGTCGGCGGAGGCGGGCTCATGGCCGGCAGTGCCACGGTCGCCAAGGGCCTGTACCCGGGGATCCGGATGATCGGCGTCGAGCCGGAGGCCGGGGACGACACCAAGAGGTCGCTGGAGGCGGGCCGGCGCATCACGATCCCCGTGCCCCGCACCATCGCCGACGGACAGGCCCTGCACACCCCCGGAGAGCTCACCTTCTCCGTGAATCGACGGCTGGTCGACGAGATCGCGCTGGTCGGCGACGACGAGATCAGGGACGCGATGCGGTTCGCCTTCGAGCGGCTGAAGATCGTCGTGGAGCCCAGCGGTGCCACACCGCTGGCCGCCCTGCTCACCAGCCGAGTGGGCGCACTTCCGCGCCGGGTCGGCGTGATCATCTCCGGCGGCAACATCGACGCCGGGCGCTTCGCTGAGATCTGCGGGAAGCAGGCCTGAGCAGGCTCCCCCGAATGGCGGCTCCCGGTGGTCGGACGGACGATGGAAGGGCAGGGGGCCGGCAGCCGACGGCGGTGCCCAGGGCCGCCGGGGAGACCGGCCGCGGCCGCGGTGAACCGCGACCGGAAGGGAGCGCGTCATGGTGCTGGAAGTGAAGACGCTCGAGAAGCCGGACGAGCGGCGTGATTTCCCCCGCGGCCACATGGAAGCCATCCACATGACGGATCTTGACTTCGCCGTGGCGACCTTCGAGCCCGGCTGGCGCTGGACCGAGTCCGTGGCCCCGATCGCGGGCACGGACACCTGTCAGATGCACCACAACGGCTACGTCGCCCAAGGCCGCATGCACATCAAGATGGACGAAGGCGGCGAGAGCGAAGTCGGCCCCGGCGATGTCTTCGTCGTCTCGCCCGGGCACGACGCCTGGGTCGTGGGCGACGAGCAGGTCGTGGTCTACGACTTCCAGGGGCAGACCGCGAGGGAGTTCGCGAAGAAGGACTAGGACCGGTCGGCCCGCGCCGGCACGTTACACCGTGATGACGACCTTCGCGCGCGCGTGCTCCACCTCCAGGTACCGGATCGCCGCCGGTATCTCGGCGAACGGATACGTGCGGTCGATGACCGGGACCACCTTTCCGGACTCGGCCAGCTCGCCCAGGACGGTCAGATACTCCGTGGTCATGACCGCCGCGATCTCGACCACGCGGTGCCGAACGAACCTGCCGACCACCCGCCCCTGAAAGAAGAGACTCATCGGCCCGAAGAAGGTGCCACCGTTGTAGGTCCCGCCGCCGGACAGCACCAGCGTGCCGGCCGGGGTCAGCACGCTCCGGAACTCGCTCAGCGACTTGTTGCCGACCAGGTCGAGCACCACGTCGTACCGGCGTCCGCTCCGGGTGAAGTCCTCCTGGCTGTAGTCGACGACATGGTCCGCGCCGAGCGAGCGGACCATGTCCACGTTGCGGGTCCGGCACACCGCGGTGACGTCCAGGCCGTACACCTTCGCGAGCTGCACCGCGAACGTGCCGACGCCGCCGGACGCGCCGTTGATCAGGATCGTCTGCCCGGACCGCACGCGGGCCACGTCGCGCAGGCCCATGAGCGCGGTGCATCCCGCCACCGGTATCGCGGCGGCCTGCTCGAAGGTGAGGCCGGGCGGTTTCGGGGCCACGGCCGCGGAGCGGGCGCACGCGTACTCGGCGAACGTCCCGTCGGTCTCGCCGAACACCTCGTCGCCCGGGTGCAGCCCCTTCACCTCGCTGCCGACGGCTTCGACCCGGCCCGCGAAGTCATTGCCGCGGATCTTCAACTTGGGTGCGCGCAGTCCCATGGAGATACGCATCAGCTTCGGGTCGCCGTGCATCATGTGCCAGTCCTTGGCGTTGACGGACGCCGCATGCACCCGCACGAGCACCTGGTCGGGCTTCGGTACCGGCCGGTCGACCTCTCTGATCTGCAGCTCGTCCGCCGAGCAGTACCGGTCCTGGATCACAGCCTTCATGGAATCCCCCCTCTGTTACTGCGGAGCGTAGAAGGGCGAGGTCCGCCCGGGAATGAGGAGCAAGCCCTGGTTCCCCCCGGAGAGCACCCCTAGGGGGTTCGGGAGAGACGTTCCGTCGCCCTGGTCACCGGTGCTGGCATCACACCGGCAGCAGGCGGGCGATCAGGTCGCCGAGCTGCCGGGCGTTGCGGCACTCGTGCATTCCGACGACACCGGCGTACTCGGGCGCGGCCGAGTCGCCGGTGCCCCATAGCGTGCGCGGCTCGGGGTTCAACCAGTAGACGCGGCGGGCCCGTTCGGCGATGTCGCGTACGGCGGGCAGGTTGGGGTCGCTCATGTTGGTGCGGGCGTCGCCGAGGATGAACACGGTCGTACGCGGGCCCAGTGCGTCGGCGTAGTGCTCCGCGAACTCGCCCAGTGCGGTGCCGTAGTCGCTGCTGCCGTGCCAGCGGGTGAGCGTGGCCTCCGTCTGGATGCGGGCGCCGAGTCCCTGGGGATCGGCGGCGCCGTGCCGGAGCAGCCCGGTCACCTCGTCGATCCGGTTGACGAAGGCGAACACCCGCACCTTGCTGAACTGGTCGTGCAGCGCCTGCACCAGCAGCATCGTGAAGTCCGAGAAGCCGGACACGGACCCCGACACATCGCACAGCAGCACCAGTTCGGGCCGGGCCGGACGGCGCCGGCGCAGCACGGGCCGCATCGGCACCCCGCCCGTCGACAGCGAGCCGCGCAGCGTCCGGCGCAGGTCGATCGTGCCCCGCGCGGCACGGCGCCGGCGTGCCGCCAGCCGAGTGGCGAGCTTCCGGGCGAGCGGCTGCACCGTCCTGCGCAGCTCGGCCACCCGGTCCCGGCCGGCGTAGAGGAAGTCGACCCGGTCGGCGGTCGGGGCCACCGCCCGCCGGGCGATCTCGTCCCGCCCGCGCCGCTCGGCGACCCGGCGCCGCGCCTCCGTGGCCACCATCGCCCGGAACGCCTCGATCCGCCGCCGGATCTCGTCGTCGAGGAGCCGGTCCGCAAACCCTGAAGTGCCGTTCTGCGCCCGGATGTCGTCGCGGACGCGGGCCAGCAGCGTCTGCGGGCGGAGCCGGTCGAGGGTCTGGTACGACGACCAGCCGTCCGACGCCGGAGAACTCCCGTACCCGCCGAAGCCGTCGACGGCCTCGCCCGCCAACCGGCCCATCAACGCGGTGTCGTTGGCGGTCAGTGCCTTCGCGAGCCGGTCCCGCAGATCGTCCCGGTCCGCGGGCTGCTCCTCCGGCGCCCCCACGCCCCGCGGGAAGTACAGGTCGAAGACCGGGTCGAACACCGGCCGTTGTCCCGTGCCGTGCAGCAGCGTCGCGGCCAGTCCCTCGCGCAGTTGCTCACGGTCCGCCAGGCCCAGCGCCGCCACCGCCCGGCCGGCGTCCACGGTCTCCCCGGTGCCGATGCGGATGCCGTGCGCACGGAGCGCGGCGACGAAGTCCGTCAGCCGCGCCGCGACATCCGATGCCGCCGCGGTCACACGGCGTCCAGATCGAGCTTGGCGGCCGCCTTCAGGACATCGTCCTGGTGCTTGAGGAGCACGCCCAGACTGGCCTGTACGACCGTCTCGTCGAGCGTGTCGGCGCCCAGCGCCAGCAGCGTGCGCGCCCAGTCGACGGTCTCGGCGACCGAGGGCACCTTGCGCAGGTCCATCGCCCGCAGGGCGCCGACGACGCGCACCACCGACGCGGCCAGCGCCTCGTCGAGGTCGGGCACCTTCAGCCGTACGATCCGGCGCTCCAACTCCTCGTCGGGGAAGCCGATGTGGAGGAACAGACAGCGGCGGCGCAGCGCCTCGGACAGCTCGCGGCTCGCGTTCGAGGTGAGGACGACGAAGGGGCGGCGCGTGGCCGTGACCGTGCCCAGTTCGGGGACGGTGACCTGGAAGTCGCTCAGCACTTCGAGCAGCAGGCCCTCCACCTCGACGTCCGCCTTGTCGGTCTCGTCGATCAGCAGGACCTTCGGGGTGTCGCCCCGGATGGCCGTCAGCAGCGGGCGGGGGAGCAGGAACTCCTCGCTGAAGATGTCGGTGCGCGTCTCGTCCCAGGTCTCGTCGCGGCCCGCGGTGATGCGCAGCAGCTGCTTGGCGTGGTTCCACTCGTACAGCGCGCGGGACTCGTCGACGCCTTCGTAGCACTGCAGCCGTATGAGCTCCGCTCCGGCGATCGCGGCGACCGCCTTGGCGAGCTCCGTCTTGCCGACGCCGGCGGGGCCCTCCACCAGGAGCGGCTTGCCGAGACGGTCGGCGAGGAAGACGGTGGTGGCGACCGCGGGGGAGGCGAGATAGCCGGTCTCGGCGAGGCGGATGGAGACTTCGTCGACGGATGTGAACAACGGGGCCTCCCGCTCGGTGTGGATTCCTGGCCACTATCTAAGCGCTTGTTCAGGGCGCCTGTCACTGGGCGGTCGAACAGGCGTAAGGGGCGGCCGCAATGGCGGCCGCCCCTTACCGAGTCCTCCTCGCTCAGGCCGCGAGCCCCACCGCCTCGACCGCCGGAGTGCGCAGCACCCGCCGGCTCGTGGCCAGGCTCGTCCCCATCGTCACCGCGGCCGCTATTGCGACGACCGCCAGCCAGATGCCGAAGAACTGGCCGGGCAGCGCCTCGTCCGAGCGGACGACGGCGAACGGGACGATCCCCGCCAGTGCCGCCACCGTGCCGAAGAACACACCGGTCACCGTGAGCACCAGCCCCTCGGCGCCCACCACACCGAGCACCTGACCCGGAGTCGCCCCGGCCAGCCGCTGCTGCCCGAACTCCCGGGCCCGGTACGTCGTCGCCGCGTACAGCGAGTTTACGAGCATCACGCAGACGAACGCGACGATGATGCCGACGACCGTGAAGTTCAGCGTCTCCAGAGTCTTGGCGTCGACGTCCTTGACGATCCCCAGCTTCTCGACAGTGTCGCTCTCCACCGCCTGCATGGTGAGCGTCGCCGTGGACACCGCCGTGAACAGGATCAGCGACATCAGGATCCCGGCGAGATGCTCCGCCCGCTCACGCAGGTTGCGCACGGCCAGCCAGCCGCTCGCCCCCGACAGCGACAGTCGGTCCAGCATGCCTTTCAGCAGTCGCGTCGCCAGCAGCGCGAAACCCACCGACAGCAGGATCGCGCCGTACGCCGGAGCCGCCATCAGCGCCTCGTCCGTCGCCGACATCGCGAAGGTGGAGGTCACCGCCACAGCGCCGACGACCAGAGCGGCGTACGCGAAGAACTTCCGCTTCCCGTCCCGTCGTTCGCGCCGGTGCGTCGCCCGCCGTACGGCGAGGAACGCGGCGCCCGCCGCCGCGAGCAGCGTGATGTCGATGCCCGACATCAGCGCGATCGGCCCGAAGGAGTGGTCGACGGACTCGGCGACCTGGCCGCTGTCCTGGAACACGTCCAGCAGCAGCTGTCCACCCAGCATCGCCGGGCCGATCGCCAGCGCCGCGCCCACCAGGGCCACGGCCACCGCCTCACCGACGACCATCCGCTTGATCTGCGCCGGAGTCGCCCCCGAGCAGCGCAGGAGCTCCAGCTCGGCCGCCCGCTGGCGGACGTTGACCGTGAGCGTCGAGGCGATGGCGAAGAACACCAGCAGAGTGCCGTAGCCGCCGACGACGCTCGCCGAGAGGCTCAGCGTCTCGGAGCTGGTCGAGTCGATGCCGGGCTGTCCGGCGGTGTCGTGCATCGAGTTGAACGTCATGATGATCGCCGCGCCGAGGAAGGCGGACAGCAAGGTCGCGAGGAAGCGTCCGGGCCGTTGCCGGATCGACCGCATGGCCAGCATGAACATCGCTCACACCCCCTGCAGCGCGTCGTCGCCCAGGTGGGCCAGCCGCTCGGCGACCGCGTCGGGCGTCGGTGCGTCCATCCGGCCGGCCAGCCGGCCGTCCGCGAGGAACAGCACCGAGTCGGCGTACGAGGCGGCGACCGGGTCGTGCGTCACCATCACCACGGTCCGGCCGTGCACCCGCACCGCCTCCTGAAGCAGCAGCAGCACTTCCCGTGCGCTGCGCGTGTCCAGGGCGCCCGTCGGCTCGTCCGCGAAGACCACACGGGGTTCGGTGACCAGGGCGCGGGCGATGGCCACTCGCTGCCGCTGACCGCCGGAGAGCTGGTCGGGACGGTGCCCGAGCCGCTCACCGAGCCCCACGGAGGTCAGGACCTCCCGGGCCCGCCGCCGGTCGACGCGCTGCCCGGCGAGCTTCAGCGGCAGCACCGTGTTCTGCGCGACGGTCAGCGTCTCCAGCAGGTTGTACTGCTGGAACACGAACCCGATCCGACGGCGCCGGAACTTCGTCAGCTCTGCCTCCGTGCCACCCGTCATCTCCGCCCCGTCGACCAGCACGATGCCGCTGTCGGGCCGGTCGAGACCGGCCGCGCACTGCAGCAGCGTCGACTTCCCGGAGCCCGACGGCCCCATCACCGCCGTGAACGTGCCCCGCCCGAGGCTGAGCGTGACCCCGTCCAGGGCGGTCACTGCGCTGTCGTCGGAGCCGTAGGTCTTGGTGACCTTGACCAGCCGCAGCGCCTCGGCGGCGGGTCCCTTGTCGTGCATACGTCGCGAACCTGTGCGAAACATGTCGTCATCACCCTCACTGCGGCACGCCCTGTGCCATGCCCAAGACGCTACGGAGACGGAGGCGGGACCACATTGGGCGCAGAACCCGTATTGGAGGGTGTACTCGGCAACACCCTGTACGGGTCACCAGGGCTGCGGTGAGGCCGGGGGACTGTCAGTGGTGCGCTGTACGTTGGCGGTCATGGGGATCTACCTGGTCGGGGTCGGTGCGCAGGAGTGGCTCGACGAGGATGAGGAGGAGGGGGGACTGGGCGCGGTGGCGTCCGGGCTGAACGAGGAGCTGCGGCGGCGCGGACTGCCGCCGTACGAGTCGGTGCCGGAGGCGTCGGCATTCGAGGAGAAGCTCGTTCCACCCATGGACGGATTCAGCGCGCTGTGCCGGGCCCACCTGTCACGGGAGGCAGAGGAACGGCTCCTGGGCTGGACCGTGCTGGTGCCCATCTCGCTCGACGAGGAGATCCGACTGCCCGTCGAGTCCTCCTACACCGACGAGACCACGCTCGCCGGCGCACCCCAGGTGCTCGCCCTCGCGGAACAACTGGCGGCGGTCATAGGCCTCCCGCCCGAGATACCTGCCACGAACGGCAACCTGGAACTCACGTCGTGGTTCCTGGACGGACCGGCGCAGGAGGTGGCCGCAACCCGACCCGGACCATGGGCCAAGGACCTGGACACGGCCTTCTACACGGCGCTGTATCTGAGCGCCGCCCGCCATTCCCTGAGACGCGGCTGCCCGATGAAATACAGCTGACGCCGCTTCGCCGGGGTCAGTACGCCCAGGAACCGGGCGTACCGCCGCGCCGATCACTCCCCGCTCACCAGGATCACCTCCAGGGTGCGCGGCCCGTGGACCCCCTCGACCCGGTCGAGTTCGATGTCGCTGGTCGCGGAGGGGCCGGAGATCCAGGTCAGCGGGCGTGTCGGGTCGAGCCGGGGCAGGGCCTGCGGCACGGACGAGACGACCTGGTCGGGGACCCGTACGACACAGATGTGGTGGTCGGGAACGAGGGTGATCCGGCGGCGGCCCTGACCGGGGGAGCCGTCCAGGACGATCGTGCCGGTCTCGGCGATCGCGAGCGCGCAGCCGGTGACCACACTGTCGACCCGGTCCAGTTCATACGACGTGCTCTCGGCCCGGTCCGGCACCCGGGCCACCTCGGTCGCCGCCAGCCAGCCTTCGTCCAGCCCCGGCGGCACGACGACGGACGCCGATTCCCGTGCGTCGAGCAACCCCGCGATCACTCCGGCGAGTCCCGCGCCGTCCGTGCGGTGCACGATCGCCCGATAGTCCGCCAGGTTCTCGGCGAGCAGATCCACCGTCTCCTCGACACTCCGGTTCCCGTGCTCGCTCAGATAGGCGCGCGAGATCGCCTGGTCGTACGGCGTGTCGTCCGGTGGCACGTCCGCGAGCGCGCGCTGTACCCGGCCCAGGATCCGCTCCCTGCTGCTCACTTCGCACCGTCCTTTCCGCCGCCGTGCGTGCGCTGCCACCAGTCCCGGAACGGTTCGGACGGCAGCGCGGGCAGCGCCCGGGTCTCGCTCCACGCCTTGCCGGGACCCGGAAGCGAGCGCGGATGCAGCCGCCGGGTGCGGGAGGCGAGCCGCTGGCCGGTGCGCAGGGCTCCCGGGCGGGCGAACGCCCAGCGTGCCGCGCGCATGGCGGCCCGCTCGGCGGCATGTCCCTTCGCTGGTTTCAGCACCACCTTGTTGCCCGCCCGCGTCACCTGGCCGCCCTCCACGACCCGCTCCCGCAGATGCACCAGCACCTCGGGGATGTCGATGGCGACCGGGCACACCTCGTAGCAGGCACCGCACAGCGACGAGGCGTACGGCAGTGAGGCGTCGATCTCGCTGTCCGTACCCCGGAGTTGGGGGCTGAGGATGGCGCCGATCGGGCCCGGATAGACCGAGCCGTAGGCGTGGCCGCCGGCCCGCTCGTACACCGGGCACACGTTGAGACACGCCGAGCAGCGGATGCAGCGCAGTGCCTGGCGGCCGACCTCGTCGGCGAGGGTGTCGGTGCGGCCGTTGTCGAGGAGCACCAGGTGGAAGGTGCGCGGCCCGTCGGCGGTCTCGGAGTCCGTCGTGCCGGTCCACATGCTCGTGTACGGGTTCATGCGCTCCGCCGTCGACGAGCGCGGCAGCGTCTGCAGGAACACCTCCAGGTCCTGCCAGGTCGGCACCATCTTCTCGATGCCGACGACCGAGATCAGCGTCTCGGGCAGGGTCAGGCACATCCGCCCGTTGCCCTCGGACTCCACGACGACCATCGTGCCGGTCTCGGCGACCATGAAGTTGGCGCCGGAGATGCCGACCTTGGCGCGCAGGAACTTCTCGCGGAGGTGCAGGCGTGCTGCCTCGGCGAGTTCGGCGGGTGTGTCGGTGAGGCCCTCGGGTGCGGGGCGGCCCCACTCGCTCATCTCGCGGGTGAAGATGTCCCGGATTTCGCCACGGTTGCGGTGGATCGCCGGGACGAGGATGTGCGAGGGCCGGTCCTTGCCCAACTGCACGATCAACTCGGCGAGATCGGTCTCGTAGGCGCGGATGCCCTCCTCTTCCAGCGCCTCGTTGAGCCCGATCTCCTGCGTGGCCATCGACTTGACCTTGACGACCTCCGACTCGCCGGTCTCCTTGACCAGGCGGGTCACGATCCGGTTGGCCTCGTCGGCGTCGGCCGCCCAGTGGACCGTACCGCCCGCTGCGGTGACAGACTCCTCCAACTGCACGAGACAGCGGTCGAGATGGCGGAGCGTGTGGTCCTTGATCTGCTTGCCCGCCTCGCGCAGCGCCGCCCAGTCGGAGACCTCCGCGACCGCCTTCTCCCGCTTCGCGCGGATGGTGTGGGTGGCGTGCCGCAGATTGCCGCGCAGCGTCTGGTTGTGCACCGCCTCGTGCGCGGCCTTCGGGAAGGCCGGCATCCCTACGAACGTCCCGCTCATGCGCGCGGCTCCTCTCCGGTACGCCCGCTCATTCCGCCGGCTCCTCTTCCGTGCTCGCCAGGATCTCCGCGATGTGGACCGGCCGCATGCCGGTGCTGAGCCGGGCCATGGTCCCGCCGATGTGCATGAGGCAGGAGTTGTCGGCCGCGCACAGCACGTCGGCGCCCGTCGACTCGGCGTTGCGTACCTTGTCCGCGCCCATCGCCGCGGAGACGTCGGAGTTCTTCAGGGCGAAGGTGCCCCCGAAGCCGCAGCACTCGTCCGCCCCCGGCAACTCGACCAGCTCCAGCCCCTTGACGGCCTGGAGCAGACGGCGCGGCCGGTCGGCCAGGCCCAGGCTGCGCAGCCCATGGCAGGTCGGGTGGTATGTCACATGGTGCGGGTAGTACGCGCCGACGTCCGTCACCCCGAGCACGTCCACCAGAAACTCCGTGAGCTCATACGTCTTCGGGATCACCGGCGCCAACGTGGCCGCGAGCGTGTCCCCGCGCCCCTCGGCCCGCGCCCGCTCGCCCATCCGCGGATACAGCTCCCGCACCATCGCCCCGCACGACCCGGACGGGGTCACGATCGCCTCGTACTCCCCGAAGACATCGGAGAAATGCCGGGCGAGTGGCTCCGCCTCATGTCGGTAGCCGGTGTTGTAGTGCGCCTGCCCGCAGCAGGTCTGGGCCATCGGGAAGTCGACCTCGACGCCCAGCCTGGTCAGCAGTTTCACCACGGCGCGCCCGGTGTCCGGATAGAGCGTGTCGTTGACACAGGTCAGGAACAGGGCGACACGCATCGCGGCTCCTTGTGGTTGATCATCGGATGAGTGCAGCGTAGTCCGGCAACAGGACGTGGGGGAGTCCCCGGTCACCGCCGGGTGAGCCGGGCCTCCGCCTCGCGCCAGCGTGCGATGTCGCCGCGGGGTTCGTATCGGGTGAGCGGCTGCGTACGGGTGAGCAGGCGCCGCATTCCCGCGAGGTCGCCGACGAGCCCGTGGGCCCGCGCCTGGACCAGGACGTTCCCGAGGGCGGCGGCCTCCGTCGGGCCCGCCACGACCGGCAGTCCGCAGGCGTCGGCGGTGAGCTGGCACAGCAGCGCGTTGCGCGTGCCGCCACCCACGATGTGCACCACGTCGACCGGGTGCCCGGCCAGCCGCTGTGCCTCCTCGATGGCCCGGCGATGGGCGAGCGCGAGGGAGTCGAGGATGCAGCGCGTGATCTCGGCGGGCGATTCGGGCACCGGCTGCCCCGAGACCCGGCAGGCCTCGGCGATCCGCTCCGGCATCCGCCCTGGCGCGAGGAACGCCGAGTCGCCCGCGTCCACGACCGACCGCAGCGCCGGCGCCTTGGCCGCGTCGAGCAGCAGCCCGCCCAACTCCGGCCCACCCCAGGCCCGTACACACTCCTGAAGCAGCCACAGCCCCATGATGTTGCGCAGATACCGAACCGTGCCGTCCAGCCCCAGCTCATTGGTGAAGTTGGCGGCGCGGCTCGCCTCGCTCACCACGGGCGCGTCCAGCTCAAGGCCCGCCAGGGACCAGGTGCCGGTGCAGATGTAGGCGAACCGCTCACCTTCGGCCGGCACAGCGGCAACCGCCGACGCCGTGTCGTGCGAGCCGACCGTTGTCACCGGCACCGGCCCGGTCAGCCCGGTCTCCTCCAGCACTTCGGGCCGCAGCACGCCCGCCGGATCCCCGGGCTGTCTGAGCGGCGCGAACAGGCCGAGGTCGATCCGGAGCCGGGAGGCGACGTCGTACGACCAGTCGCGCGTCCGGGGATCGATCAGCTGGGTCGTCGAGGCGTTGGTCAGCTCGGTGCCCTGCTCGCCGGTGAGCCAGTAGGCGAGCAGATCCGGGACGAGCAACAGGCGCTTGGCGTACGCCAGTTGCTGGGTGGAACGGGCGGCGACCAGCTGGTACAGCGTGTTGAAGGGCGCGTACTGCAGTCCCGTCGCCGCATACAGCTCGGGGGCGGGCACCGTCGCCCACACCTTCTCCGCGACGCCCTCGGTCCGCGCGTCCCGGTAGTGCACGGGGTTTCCGAGCAGCGCCCCGTCGGCGTCCAGCAGCCCGTAGTCCACGGCCCAGCTGTCGATGCCGACGGAGTCCACCTGCCCCGCCGCCCTGAGCCCGTCCAGCACCCCGGCATACAGCCCGAGCACGTCCCACCGCAGCCCCTCCGGCACCCGCACCGGCCGGTTCACGAACCGGTGCGCCTCCGTCAGCTCCAGCGAGTCGGCCCCGACGCGGCCGACCATGACGCGCCCGCTGGACGCGCCGAGGTCGACGGCGGCGTACGACTTCACAGCCGTGCTCATCGCAGGAACGCGGCCGCGACGCCGGCGTCGACCGGGACATGCAGCCCGGTGGTGTGCGTCAACTCCCCACCGGTCAGCGCGAACACGGCGTTCGCGACATGCTCGGGCAGCACCTCGCGCTTGAGGATGGTCCGCTGCGCGTAGAACTCGCCCAGCTTCGCCTCCTCCACCCCGTACACGGCCGCCCGCTGCGCACCCCAGCCACCGGCGAAGATCCCGGACCCACGCACCACGCCATCGGGATTGACCCCGTTGACCCGGATCCCGTGCTCACCCAACTCGGCGGCCAGCAGCCGCACTTGGTGCGCCTGATCGGCCTTGGTCGCGGAGTACGCGATGTTGTTCGGCCCGGCGAAGACGGCGTTCTTGGAGGCGATGTAGACGATGTCGCCGCCCAGCCCCTGCGCGATCATCACCCGCGCCGCCTCGCGCGAGACGAGGAACGACCCCCGGGCCATGATGTCGTGCTGCAGGTCCCAGTCCTTCGCCGAAGTCTCAAGCAGCGGCTTGGAGATGGAGATACCGGCGTTGTTGACCACCAGATCGACCCCGCCGAAGGCGAGCACGGCCGCCTTGAAGGCGTCGGCGATCTGCTCCTCGGACGTCACATCCACCGTCACGGCGACGGCCTTGTCGGGCCCGCCCAGCTCCTCGGCGACGGCGGCCGCGTTCTCGGCATTCAGATCCGCGACGACGACACACGCCCCCTCGGCCACCAGCCGCCCGGCGATCGCCTTCCCGATCCCACTGCCCGCACCGGTCACCAGCGCGACCCGCGTCGCCAGCGCCTTGGGCTTCGGCATCCGCTGAAGCTTGGCCTCCTCGAGCGCCCAGTACTCGATACGGAACTTCTCGGACTCCTCGATCGGCGCGTACGTCGACACGGCCTCGGCCCCGCGCATCACATTGATGGCGTTGACATAGAACTCGCCGGCCACCCGTGCGGTCTGCTTGTCCTTGCCGAAGCTGAACATCCCCACCCCGGGAACCAGCACGATCGCCGGGTCGGCACCGCGCATCGCGGGGGAGTCGGGCAGGGCGTGCCGCTGGTAGTAGGCGGCGTACTCCTCGCGATAGGCGGCGTGCAGTTCCTTCAGCCGCGCGATCGCCTCGTCCAGCGGCGCAGTCGGCGGCAGGTCCAGCACCAGCGGCCGTACCTTCGTGCGCAGGAAGTGATCGGGGCAGGACGTACCGAGCGCGGCGAGCCGAGGATGCTCGGCGGACGCGAGGAAGTCGAGGACGACCTCGGAGTCGTTGAAGTGACCCACCTGGGGGCGGTCCTGGGACGCGAGGGCACGCACATGAGGCGCCAGCGCGGCCGCCCGCTCCCGCCGCTCGGCGGCGCTGAGGGCGGCGTACCCCTCGATGACCGGCCCGAACGGCTCGGCCTTCCCGCGCTCCTCGAGAAACGCCTCGGCGGTACGGATGATGTGCAGCGAGTTCCGCTCACACTCCTCGGAGGTGTCACCCCAGGCGGTGATCCCGTGCCCGCCGAGAATGCACCCGATGGCCTGTGGATTGGCCTTCTTCACGGCCGCGATGTCCAGCCCGAGCTGGAATCCCGGCCGCCGCCACGGCACCCACACCACGCTGTCCCCGAAACACTCGGCGGTCAGCTTCTCCCCGTCGATGGCACAGGCCAGCGCGATACCGGAGTCCGGATGCAGATGATCCACATGCGCGGCCTCGACCAGCCCGTGCATCGCCGTGTCGATCGACGGAGCCGCCCCGCCCTTGCCATGCAGGCAGTAGTCGAACGCGGCCACCATCTCGTCCTCGCGCTCGACCCCCGGATAGACATCGACGAGCGCCCGCATCCGATCCAGCCGCAACACGGCCAGCCCGGCTTCCTTGAGAGTCCCGAGGTCACCCCCGGACCCCTTGACCCACATCAACTCCACATCACCACCGGTGACGGGATCAGTGTCGGTCCCCTTGGCGGACGTGTTCCCGCCGGCGTAGTTGGTGTTACGAGGATCAGCGCCGAGCCGATTAGACCGGGCGAGGAGGGAGGCGGCTTCGGGATGCGGTGCCATGAACTTCCAATCCTTACTTGAGAAAGGGCGAGTGCACGTACTCAGGGGCGCGGGGAACTGCGCGACCAGCCACAACGGGCCCGCACCCCGCAGAGAACAGAACCCGGCAGCCGCTCAAGCGCCCCAACCGGCCTGCTCCCCACCAACTCGCTCAGCGACGATCTTCTCGGCCCACCCGGACCGGCGATACGCAGCAATCGGGTCCCCGTCCAACCCCATCTCCTCGCGCACTTCACGAAGCAACGGCCGCACGTCAGTGTTATACGCATCCATCAGCACGGCATTTGCCTCCAGGACATCACCCGACGCCTGTGCGGCAGCCAACGCCGACCGATCCACCAGCAAAGCCTTGGCGGTAGCCTCTTGCACATTCATCACCGACCGAATGATCGCCGGAATCTTCGCCTCGATGTTGTGACACTGATCGAGCATGAAGGCGACGTCGGACGTGAACCCACCCCCACGCACCACCTCATACATGATCCGGAACAACTGGAACGGGTCGGCGGCCCCCACCATCAGGTCGTCGTCCGCATAGAAGCGCGAGTTGAAGTCGAACCCCCCGAGCTTCCCCTCCCGCAGCAGCGTCGCCACGATGAACTCGATGTTCGTACCCGGCGCATGATGACCGGTGTCGACCACGACTTGAGCCTTCGGCCCCAACTTGAGGCAGTGCGCGTACGCCGTACCCCAGTCCGGCACATCGGTCGAATAGAAGGCAGGCTCGAAGAACTTGTACTCGAGCAACATCCGCTGCCCCTCACCGAGTCGCCCGTACACCTCGGCCAGCCCCTCGGCCAGCCGGTCCTGCCGCTCCCGTAGATCATCCTGCCCGGGATAATTCGTACCGTCCGCGAACCACAGCTTCAGATCGGCGGAGCCCGTCGCATCCATGATGTCGACGCACTCCAGCAAGTGATCGACAGCCTTGCGCCGCACCACCGCCTCCGGATGGCAGATGCTGCCCAGCTTGTAGTCGTCGTCCTGGAAAGTGTTGGAGTTGATCGCGCCCAGCTTCACGCCGCGCTCTTCGGCGTACTTCGCCAGCGCCGCGTAGTCGTCGACCTTGTCCCACGGAATGTGCAGGGCAACGGTCGGCGCGACACCGGTGAACGCGTGCACCTGAGCCGCGTCGTCCAGCTTCTCCCGCGGCGTCCGTGGCACGCCTCGCTGCGCGAACACCTTGAACCGCGTACCCGAGTTCCCGTACGCCCACGACGGCGTCTCGACGGCCTGGGTCTTCAGGGCGGCCTTCACCGCGGCGAGTTCGGTCACTTCAGGACTCCTGTGGCATCGGGTCGTAACTACTGCGGAACGACTGCTGCATGAAACGATTCAGAACGGGAAGCTATGGCGCCTCCGAAAGGGTGTCAACCCCTCTGACCAACCCCGATGTCCGTGACTGCTCCGTGACCTTCGGCTATCGAAATTTTTTCGACACAGACCCATTGACGTGACATGGCTCCCATGCCTAACGTCCCGGCAACCCAGTTGAAACCTTTCACGACGCGGCGAGGCACGTCCCGCCGGTGTCGTCGAGGAGCCCCCAATGACCCACCCGTCCGACACGGGTCCGGCCCCGGTGCTGGCACTGAAGGACGTTTCCAAGTCCTTCGGCGCCGTGCGCGCTCTGCGGGACGTCTCCCTGGAGTTGTTCCCCGGCGAGGTGCACGCACTCGCCGGTGAGAACGGCGCCGGCAAGTCGACCCTCATCAAGACGCTCGCCGGAGTGCACCGGCCGGACGCCGGCCAGGTGCTGCTCGACGGTGAGCCCGTCGTCTTCCACGGCCCCGGCGACGCCCGCGACGCCGGCATCGCCGTGATCTACCAGGAGCCCACGCTCTTCCCCGACCTGTCGATCGCCGAGAACATCTTCATGGGCCGCCGTCCGCGGCGCACCCTCGGCCGGATCGACCACAAGGCCACGCACGCCGCCACCATCGCGCTGATGCAACGTCTCGGCGTCGAACTCGACCCCGACCGCCCTGCCCGCGGCCTGTCCATCGCGGACCAGCAGATCGTCGAGATCGCCAAGGCGCTCTCCTTCGACGCCCGCGTCCTGATCATGGACGAGCCGACCGCCGCCCTCACCGGCAGCGAGGTGGCCCGTCTCTTCGGCGTCGTACGCACCCTGCGCGAACAGGGTGCCGCGGTGCTGTTCATCTCGCACCGGCTGGAGGAGATCTTCCAGATCTGCCAGACGGTGACCACGCTGCGCGACGGCGCCTGGATCGCCAGCGAGCGGCTGGACGGCATGACCGAGGACGACCTCGTCCGGCGGATGGTCGGCCGCGACCTCGACGAGCTGTACCCGAAGCAGGACGTCCGGCCCGGTGAGGTCGCGCTCAGCGTCCGGCGGCTGACCCGTGAGGGCGTCTTCACCGACGTCTCCTTCGAGGTCCGCACCGGCGAGATCGTCGGCCTCGCGGGGCTCGTCGGCGCCGGTCGTACGGAGGTCGCCCGCGCGGTCTTCGGCATCGACCGCTGGGACGCCGGCGGGGTCGAGGTGCAGGGACGGAAGCTGACCAACGGCGCACCCTCCACCGCCATGGCCGCCGGGCTGGCCCTCGTCCCCGAGGACCGGCGCGCTCAGGGCCTGGTGATGGACATGTCCATCGAGCGGAACATCGGCCTCACCGGGCTCCGTACGACCGTCAAGGCGGGCCTCATGGACCGCGGGGCCGAGCGCAGCCGCTCCCTCGACTGGGCGGTCAAGCTCCAGGTCAAGTACGCCCGGATCGCCGATACCGTGAACACCCTCTCGGGCGGCAACCAGCAGAAAGTCGTCCTCGCCAAGTGGCTGGCCACCGGCCCCAAGGTGCTGATCGTCGACGAGCCCACCCGCGGCATCGACGTCGGTACGAAGGCCGAGGTCCACCGGCTGCTCAGCGAGCTGGCCGCCGACGGCGTGGCCGTCCTGATGATCTCCTCCGACCTGCCCGAGATCCTCGGCATGGCCGACCGCGTGCTGGTGATGCACGAAGGCCGGCTCACCGCCGAGATCCCGCGCTCCGACGCCACCGAGGAAACCGTGATGGCCGCAGCCACGGGGAGGGCCGCCGCATGACGGTGACCACCAACCCGGCTCCCGTGACCGAGGTGCCCAAGTCCAGCGGCACCCGGCTGGTCGACCGCGTCTTCAAAATGCGGGAACTGGCCATCCTGGCCGTGTTCCTGGTGATGATCGTCATCACCCAGCTGGGCAACAGCGAGTTCCTGAGCGAGCAGGGCATCAAGGACCTGCTGCTCAACGCGACCATCCTGGTGCTGGTCGCCACCGGCCAGTCCCTGGTCGTGATCACCCGCAACGTCGACCTCTCGGTCGGCTCGACGCTCGGCATCAGCGCCTTCGCGGCCGGGACCTACCTCCAGAGCGGCGGCAACTCCGTCGTGGCCATCCTGCTCGCCGTCCTGCTCGGCATCGGCTTCGGCCTGCTGAACGGCCTGCTCGTCAGCCTCGGCCAGGTGCCCGCCCTCGTCGTCACGCTCGGCACGCTCTACATCATCCGGGGCATCGACTCGATCTGGGTCGGCTCCCGCCAGATCACGGCCGCCGACCTCCCGGACGGCTTCGTCGACTTCGGCTCCGGCGGCATCTGGGCGGTGCCGTGGCTGGCGCTGATCGCGCTGGCGGTCCTGGTGGCGACGGCGTACTACCTCAAGCACTACGGCAGCGGACGCGAGCTGTACGCGCTCGGCTCCAACCCCGAGGCCGCCCGGCTCGCCGGCATCCCGGTCCGCAAGCGGATCCTGGCCGCGTACACCTTCTGCGGCGCCCTCGCCGGGCTCGCCGGTGCGATGTACTTGGCCCGGTTCGGCAACGTCGACTCCGGCACCGGCAACGGCTACGAACTCACCGTCGTCAGCGCGGTGGTGGTCGGCGGTGTCGTCTTCACCGGCGGCTCCGGCAGCGTGTACGGCGCCGCGCTCGGCGCGCTGCTGCTGACCTCCATCAACAGCGTGCTGCCCGCCCTCGGCGTCAGCTCCGTCTGGGTGCTCGCCATCAACGGCATCCTGCTCATCCTCGCCATCGCGGTCGACCGGGTCGTCGCGCTGCGCGTGGCCTCGGCCCTGAAGAAGAGGAACGCCCGCCATGCCTGAGTCCTTGACGCGCGCGATCCGCTGGGACACGGTCGTCGGCGCACTCTTGATCGTCGTGCTGCTGCTCTCCTTCGGCACGGTCGACGGTTTCGGAAACGCTCTCAACCTGTCGTTCCTGATCGGCAACACCCTTCCGATCGCCTTGATCGCCCTGCCGATGACCCTCCTGGTCGTTTCGGGCGAGATCGATCTCTCGGTCGCCTCCACGGCCGGTCTCTCGGGCGCCGTCATGGGCGCGCTGTGGAACGAGGGCATGACGATCGAAGCGATCATCCCGATCTGCCTGCTGCTCGGCGTGGTCTGCGGCCTCATCAACGGTCTGCTCGTCACCCGGCTCGGGCTGCCCTCCCTCGCCGTCACCATCGGCACCCTCGCCGCCTACCGGGGCATCGCACAGATCGTGCTCGGCTCCGACGCGGTGACCGACTTCCCCACGCAGTACCTGGACTTCGCGGCCGGACGCATCGGCGACACGTTCATCCCGTACGCCTTCCTGCCCTTCCTGGTGTTCCTCGCGATCGGCGTGGTCGTTCTGCATGCCACCCCGTTCGGCCGGTCGGTCTTCGCGACCGGGGCGAGCGAGGAGGCGGCGCGATTCGCCGGCGTCCGGGTCAAGCGGCAGAAGCTGATCCTGTTCACGGTGACGGGGCTCATGGCTTCGCTGACCGGGATCTTCTGGGCCCTGCACTACGCGTCCGCTCGGTATGACAACGCCACAGGGCTTGAGCTGTCGGTTGTCGCTGCCGTGTTGCTCGGTGGGATCGACTTCGACGGTGGCAAGGGGACATTGGGCGGTGCGATCGCCGGTGTCTTCCTGCTTGGTGCGCTGCAGAACGTGATGAGTCTTCAGGACGTTTCCGCGCAGACGCAGATTCTCGTCACCGGTGTGTTGCTGGTGCTGTCCGTGTTGGGGCCGCGAGTCGCACGCCAGATCGCGGTGGCACGGGCGCAGAGGCTCACGTCGTAGGGCCGTCGTATGGCTGCGGGGCCGTTGTGGCTGGTCGCGCAGTTCCCCGCGCCCCTTCGGGGCGCTTCCGCTCACCTTCTTTCCAAAGGAAACCGTCATGCGTAAGTCATCCCTCCGCCGTTCCTGTGCGGCCCTCGCCGCCGCCACCTCGCTCGCCCTTGCCCTCACGGCGTGCGGCGGCACCACCAAGAAGGACGTCGCCAATGAGGACGCCTCCGCTGCCACCGCCGGTAAGGCCGACCCGAATGCCGAGCTGAAGAAGGGGCTGACCGTCGGGTTCCTGCCCAAGCAGGTCAACAACCCGTACTTCACCTCGGCCGACAAGGGTGGCGAGGCGGCTCTGAAGGAGCTGGGGTCCAGCTACAAGGAGGTCGGTCCGAGCAGCGCGACGGACACCGCCGGGCAGGTGAGTTACGTCAACACGCTCACCCAGCAGCAGGTCGACGCGATGGCCGTCTCCGCGCAGGACCCGGGCGCGCTGTGCACGGCGCTCAAGCAGGCCATGAAGAACGACATCAAGGTCGTGACGTACGACTCCGACACGAAGGCGGACTGCCGCAACGCCTTCGTCTCGCAGGCGTCCGCCGAGGACCTGGGCCGGACCGAGGTGCAGCTGCTCGCCGAACAGATCGGCTACAAGGGCGAGATCGCGATCCTGTCCGCCGCGCAGACCGCGACCAACCAGAACACCTGGATCGAGTTCATGAAGGACGAGCTCAAGGATCCCAAGTACAAGAACATGAAGCTGGTGAAGGTCGCGTACGGCAACGACGACGCGCAGGCGTCCTTCCAGCAGACCCAGGGCCTGCTCCAGGAGTACCCGAACCTGAAGGGGATCATCTCCCCGACCACCGTCGGCATCAAGGCGGCGGCCCAGTACCTGTCGGGCTCCAAGTACAAGGGCAAGGTCAAGCTGACCGGCCTCGGCACCCCGAACGACATGCGCAAGTACGTCAAGAACGGCACTGTCGACGCGTTCGAGCTGTGGGACCCGGCGAAGCTCGGCGAGCTGGCCGCCCGTACGGCCGTGGCGCTGGTGTCGGGCCAGATCACCGGCAAGGAGGGCGAGACGTTCAAGGCCGGTGACATGGGCGAGTACACCATCGGCAAGGACGGCGTGATCAGCCTCGGGAAGCCGACCGTCTTCGACGCCAAGAACATCGACCAGTTCAACTTCTGATATCCGGGGGGCTGTTGATGCAGCGTGTGTGCTTTCTGCTGAAGGTCCGGGCGGACCGCCTCGACGAGTACCGCGAGCGGCACGCCGCCGTGTGGCCCGAGATGCTCGACGCACTCTCGGCCACCGGCTGGCAGAACTACTCGCTCTTCCTGCGTGAAGACGGCCTGCTGGTCGGCTACTTGGAGACCGAGGACTTCGCCGTCGCCCAGGCCGGCATGGAGGCCACCGAGGTCAACGCCCGTTGGCAGGCGGAGATGGCGCCGTTCTTCGAGTCCCTGGACGGCGCCCGACCCGACGAAGCGATGAAACCCCTCACCGAAGTCTTCCACCTAGCCTGAGCCGGAGTCGCTGATATGAGAAGACGTGCCTTGCTCGGTACGGCCCTGCTGGCCTCTGTCGCCGGACCCGGCCTCGGCGCCGGCATCGCGAGGGCAGCCGACCCCGGCCCCTCCGTCACCCGGACCGGCACCACCACCCTCGACACCCAGGCCATCTTCTTCGTCTCCTACGACGGCCTGGTCAACAACAACTCCTTCCAGAAGAACGGCCTGCTCACCTACAAGGGCTACCAGTACGCCGTCTGGTACACCGCGGACCGCAACGCCGTCGTCGGCCGCCGTGCCCTCGGCGCCACCACCTGGTCCACGGTCAAGGTCGGCCACACGCTCCGCTACAACGACTCCCACAACGTCATCTCCATGGGCGTGTCCAGGACCGACGGCCGGCTGCACCTCAACATGGACTCCCACAGCGACGGCTTCACCTACGTCAAGTCGGTCGCCGGGCTCCTGGACAACCCGGCCGGTCTCAGCTGGACCGCGAGCCGCTTCGGCGCACCCCAGTCGACGCTGGATGGACTCGCGCTCACTTCGCAGTTCACGTACCCCCAGTTCATCTCCACCCCCGAGGGCAGGCTCCAGCTCAGCTACCGCGTGGCGATCTCCGGCAACGGCCGCAACGCGCTCGCCGAGTACGACGGCACGCGCTGGACCAACCTCGGCGAATGGACCAGCTCCACAGGCACCTACACCAGCGAGCACGGCTCCAGCACGGCCCGCAACATGTACCTGCACGGCATCGACTACGACCGCAACGGGCGCCTGCACGCCATGTTCACCTGGCGCGAGCAGAACAACGCCGTGATGTGCAACAGCGGCGGCATCACCAACCACGACACCGGCTACGTCTACTCCGACGACCGTGGCCGCACCTGGCGCAACAACGCGGGGACGGTGGTCGGCACCACCGGAAGCTCCGACCGCGTCTCCGTCAACGACGCCGGACTGGTCGTGGACCCGCTCAACCCGGACCACTCCCTGATGAACCAGGAGAGCCAGTTCATCGACATGGCCGGCCGCCCGCACGCCATCATCAGCTACGTACCCGGCCGCTTCGGCCAGTGCACGACGAACTACGTCGCCAACCGCACAGCCAACGGCCGTGCCTTCCTCGTCCGCAAGAGCGCCTCCGGCCCCTGGCAGAAGACTGAGATCCCGGTCCCGCTGAACTCCAGTCAGCGCACCAAGCTGGTCATGGACAAGTACAACAACGCTTACGCGATCTTCCCGTTCGGCCGGATCGCCGGAGCCTCCGCGGCCTCCGGACACACCGACTGGAGGATCCTGTTCGACGGCGCCGGGCTGAACGCCTTCGGCGAGGTCGTGATCGACGAGATGCGTATCGCGCAGGACAACGTGCTGTCGGTCATGTACCAGGAGAAGTCCAGCGGTACGACGCCCTCGGCCCTCCGAGTCGTCGACTTCCGGCTCCCCGCGTGACTGACGCACCACCGCAGCACTGATGGGGCGGCATGACGGTAATGTGAAGACCTTCCCGCCGCCCCTCGTTTCCCTGGAGGTCCCTGCCTGATGGCCCAGTCGGTGGGTATCAAGGACGTCGCCCGCGCCGCCGGAGTCTCCGTCGGCACGGTGTCGAACGTGATCAACCGCCCGGACTCCGTCGCCACGGAGACCCGTGCCCGGGTGCTGTCCGCGATCGACCGGCTCGGCTACGTCCGCAGCGAGTCCGCGCGCCAACTGCGCGCGGGCCGCAGCCGGATCATGGGCCTGCTCGTCCTCGACATGGGCAACCCCTTCTTCGTCGACGTCGCGCGCGGCGCCGAGCGGGCCGCGCGCCAGGCCGGGCTCGGCGTGATGGTCTGCAACAGCGCGCAGAGCGCGGGGGAGGAGGCCGACTATCTGTCGCTCTTCGCCGAGCAGCGGGTACGCGGCGTTCTGCTGACGCCGACCGATGCCAGCGGACGCAACATCGACGCGTTCCGCCGCCACGGCATCCCCTTCGTGCTGGTCGACCGTGTCGCCGAGGGCACGACCGAGTGCTCGGTCTCGGTGGACGACGTCGCGGGCGGCGCGCTGGCCGTGCGCCATCTCGTGGACGCCGGGCACCGCTCCATCGCGTACGTCAGCGGGCCGCCCGGCCTCAATCAGGTGCGCGACCGCCGCACCGGCGCGCTCAACGCGCTCACCGAGGCGGGTCTCGGCCCCGGCGCCCTGCGCGAACTGCCCACCGAGCGGCTCGACGTCGCCGCCGGCCGGGACGCGGGCGCCCGCCTCCTCGGCCTCGCCGACCGCCCCACCGCCGTGTTCTGCGCCAACGACCTGCTCGCCCTCGGCGTCCTCCAGGCCATGTTCGCCGCCGGGGTCTCCGTCCCCGACGACCTCGCGATCGTCGGCTACGACGACATCGAGTTCGCCGCAGCCGCCGCCGTCCCCCTCACCTCGGTCCGCCAGCCCGCCGTCACCATGGGCGCCCTGGCCGCCGAACTGCTCCTGGAGGAATCCGAGGCGGAAAGCACCGGCCCGAGACGACACGAGCACCGCCGCGTCGTACTCCAGCCAGAACTGGTAGTACGCCGCTCCAGCCTGGCGGCCCGCTGACCGGACGTGGCGCGGTTTCGGCTGCGGTGCAGCAGCGCCCCGAAGGGGCGCGGGGAACTGCGCGACCAGCCACGACGGCGCCGCAGTGTTCCAACCGCGCCGGAGGCCTCACGCCGCGACGGCCAGCGTGCCAAGGATGCGGTGCGGGCTCACGACCCGCCCGTCCGGCAGCAGTTCACCGGTGTCGTCGAAGACGATCGTGCCGTTGCACAGGAGGCTCCAGCCCTGCTCGGGGTGGGCCGAGACGATCACGGCGGCGTGGTGGTCCGCGCTGTCGGCGGTGGGGCACGGGGGCTGATGGCTGCACATGATGTCTCTCCTCGATCCGTTGGCTCCTGCCTTGCCGGCTCGTATCTCTTTGGTAGCCGAGCTTGTTTTCTGTTGTATGTGGAGACCCCCACACCGCCGGAAATTCATCGGTGAGCTTTCCTTTCGGGGCGGACATTAGGCTGGTCGCATGGAAGATCAACCCGGCGACCTCGTCGACCTGCGCGGAGACTGCGCGAACTGCTTCGGCCTGTGCTGTGTCGCGCTGCCCTTCACCGCCTCGGCGGACTTCGCGGTCGACAAGGCCGCCGGGACGCCCTGCCGGAACCTTCAGGACGACCACCGCTGCGGCATCCACGCCCGCCTCCGGCAGAAGGGCTTCACCGGCTGCACGGTCTACGACTGTTTCGGCGCCGGGCAGAAGGTCTCCCAGGTCACCTTCGGCGGACAGGACTGGCGCACGGGCCCGCGTGATCAGGCCCGCCGGATGTTCGACGTGTTCCCGGTCGTCCGCCAGCTCCACGAACTGCTCTGGTATCTCACCGAGGCGCTCACCCTGCCCGCCGCCCGCCCCGTCCACGCCGATCTGCGCCGGGCCCTGGAGAAGACCGAGGAGCTGACCCGCCTGACGCCGGAGGAACTCGGCGCGCTGGACGTCGGCGCCCACCGGCAGGACGTCAACGCCCTGCTGCTGCGGACCAGCGAACTGGTGCGGGCGCGTACGCGCGGTCGCCGGAAGGACCGCCGGGGCGCGGACCTCATGGGCGCCCGACTCAAGGGCGCCGACCTGCGTGGCGTCAGCCTCCGCGGCGCCTACCTCATCGCGGCCGACCTGACCGGCGCCGACCTGCGCGGGGCGGATCTGATCGGTGCCGACCTGCGGGACGCCGATCTCACCGACGCCGACCTGACCGGCGCGTTCTTCCTCACCCAGCCCCAGGTGAACGCGGCCAGGGGCAGCGCGGGCACGAAGCTGCCGGAGTCAGTCGCCCGTCCCGCGCACTGGACAGGGAGCCTCTGACCGAGGAGCCGGCACAGCTTTGCGCCGCGGCTCCAGGTGCAGCCGCAGCCCCTCCGGCATCAGCGTCAGCCGCTCCGTCACCCGCAGCCGGTACGCGGGGTCGGCCCGTAGGTCGTAGCGGCGCAGCAGCAAACCCAGCACCAGCGTGGCCTCGTGCAGCGCGAACTGGCGGCCGATGCAGGCCCGCGCCCCCGTGCCGAACGGCTTGAAGGTGTGCGCGGGACGGGACCGTACGGCCGTGGCGTCGAAGCGGTCCGGGTCGAACCGCTCGGCGTCGGCGCCCCACACCTCGGGCTCGCGGTGCAGCATCGGCGTGAGCACCAGCGCCCAGGCCCCCCGCCGCATCGGATGCTCTCCGGCCAGCACCGTGTCCTGGCGGGCCTCCCGGGCATAGGCCGGCGCCGTCGGCCACAGCCGCAGCGACTCGTCCAGCACCCGGCGCACGTACCGCAGCTTGGCCACCTGGTCGTAGCCGGGGGCCACGGAGCCGCCCCAAACGCGGTCCACCTCGGCGCGGGCACGGGCCGCGACCTCGGGGTGCTGGGAGAGATAGTGCAGGGCGAAGGAGAGCGCGCCGGACGTGGTCTCGTGGCCCGCCACCAGGAAGGTGATCACCTGGCGGCGGACGTTCTCCGGCGACAGCCGCTCGCCGGTCTCCGGATGGGCCGTCTCCAGCATCCGGTCGAGCAGGTCGCCGTTCCCGCGTCCGGAAGCGCGGCGGGCGCGCACGATGTCGTCGACCGTGCGGTTGAGGAGGTCCATGTCGGCGTCGTTGAGCCGGGAGGCGCGCTTGAGCAGCAGCGGAGCCAGCGGCGGCGGCACGGTGTTGAGCCGCTGGGCGTAGGAGAGCGTGCCGATCATCGCCGTGACGAAGGGGTGCGGCCGGGATCGTTCGAAGGAGCCGAAGTCGTGCCCGAATCCGGTGCGCGCGATCGTCTCCAGGGTCAGCTTCGTCATGTCCCCGGGCACGTCCACGGCCCGGCCCGCCGCGAGCTCCCGGTCCCAGTGGTCGGTGAGCCGCCCGGCCACGTCCAGCATCATCGGGTGGTAGCCCGCCATGGCCTCCCGGCTGAAGCCCGGGGCCAGGACGTCGTGCGCCAGTTGCCAGTTGGGCTCGTGGTTGTACGCCGTGAACAGCCCGTCCCCGACGATCGGCCGCAGGTTGGCGATCCCGAGGCCCACGTGTTTGGCGAAGCGGGACTCGTCGGAGAGGTCGGCCGTGAGGCCAGCGCCCCACACGAACACGATCTCGTTGGCGAACGCCTTGCGCCGGAAGATCGGCCCCAACTGCCGGGCGTAGCGCAGGGAGTCCTGCAAGGGCTTGGTCCTGCTGGCGCCGAGCACATCGCCGAGCAGCGGGAGCCTGCGCGGAGGATGCGGAATGCGGTGCAGCTCAGGCCAGCCCTGCTCGGCGCTGCGGAACCCCTTCGGCACCGCGGCCCTGGTCGTCGTCTCCGCCATGACGCGATCTCCCTTGGTCCAGCGGTGCGTTGAGCGTGTTGTACGCGGGTTCAACAACGCGATCCAGTCTGGTCCCGCTATTGAATCGACGTCAAGTAAAGTTCGGGGATGACCGCGAATCAGAGCGGGCCGATACGCCGCCGGCTCAGTACCGAGGAGCGCCGTGAGCAACTCCTCGGTGTCGGGGCGCGGTTGTTCTCGGAGAGTCCGTACGACGACGTGTGGATCGAGCAGGTCGCCGAGATCGCCGGGGTCTCGCGTGGACTGCTCTACCACTACTTCCCGACGAAGCGTGACTTCTTCGCGGCGGTCGTGGCACGGGAGAGCGAGCGGATGCTGCGGATGACCGCGGCGGTGCCGGGGGTGCCGGTGCGCGAGCAACTGGCGGCCAACCTCGACACGTATCTGGCCTACGTCGAGGCGCACGCGCACGGCTTCCGCGCCTTCCATCGGGCCGACGCGGCGGGGGACCAGGGCGTGCGCCGTATTTATCAGCGCGCCCTGCGCGCCCATGAGCAGCAGATCCTGGCGGTGCTGGCCGAGGACCCCGAGTTCGGCCCCCTCACGCGGGAGCGCCCTGATGTCCGGCTCGCCGTGCGCGGTTGGCTGGCGTTCACGACGGCCGTCTGTCTGGAGTGGCTGCGGGGCTCGGACCTTTCGCGGGAGCAAGTACGGGACCTCTGCGCACGGGCCCTGCTGGGCGTGCTCGGGCCCTGAATTCTCCTCACCGTCGCACAGGTTCGCGTGACCTGGTTGGCGTGCGCCCCGATCTTGGGTAAGTTAGGCAAGGCTTACCTAAGGAGGTTTGGGGATGGGTGACAGCCAATCCTGGACGGCCGCGCCTGCCGCGGCGGAGCGGGCCCGTTCGCTGCTCGCCACCGCGTGGTCCTGCGCGGTGACCGCGGACGGCGGACGGGAGGAGTTCGTCGGCGCGCACTCCGTGGACGACGACGGACGGGTGCTCCTGAGCGTGCCCGAGGACAGCGCGCTGCTCGCGGCGGCGATCTGCGCGCCCCGCGGCGAGCCGTCCGCCGTCCTGGAGTTCGCCGACGTCGCCCCCGTCCCCGTACGCAGCCGGATCCGCGCCCGGCTCTGGCTCGCCGGCTGGTTCGCCCCCGAGGGTGACCTCCTCGCGTTCCACGCCACACGCGTGGTGCTGCGGCAGTCCACCGGTGCCGTGGTCGTCGACCTCGACGAGTTCGCCGCCGCCGCACCGGACCCGCTGGCCACGGCGGAGTCCCGGCTGCTGACGCACCTCGCGGACTGCCACGGCGACGCCGTCGAGCGGCTCACCCGGCTCGTCGAGCCCGAGAGCCTGCACGGCGCGGTGAAGGTCCAGCCCCTCGCCGTCGACCGGCACGGACTGACACTGCGCATCGAACGCACCCGCGCCCACGGCGACGTACGACTGGCGTTCCACCGGCCCGCCGACGACGTAGCGCAACTCACCGAGCGCATGCACATCCTGCTCTCGCAGGCCAGCGCAGCCTCCTGCCCCCGCGCGCTACAGCGGCAGCGCACAGACGGCGACGGGTGAGGCGAACGGGTCGCCCGCGAGCCGCAGTTCACCACTGCCGGCGTCCACGTGGAACACGCTCACCGTGCTCGACCTCTGGTTCGCCGCGAACAGCAGGGTGCCGTCCGGCGCGAGGGCGATCTGCCGGGGGAAGTCACCGGACACCGGCACCGTGCCCAGCAGCCTGAGCCGGGCGCCGTCGGCCTCCACCGCGTAGCGCGCGAGGCTGTTGTGGCCCCGGTTGGCGAGATAGGCGTACGCGCCGTTCGGTGTCACCACGATCTGCGCCGGGTAGCTGGTGCCCTCACCGGTGCCCGTGGACTGCGGCTCGCCGATCGTCAGGCGACCGGAGGCGCGGTCGTATGCGCACACCGAGACGGTGTCGTCCACCTCGTTGGCCAGGTAGGCGTACCGGCCGCCGGGGTGGAAGGTGAGGTGCCGGGGGCCCGCGCCGGCGTGCGTCTGGGCCTGGGAGACCTCGGTGAGGGTGCCCGCGCGGGTGTCGAGGCGGTAGGTGTAGACGGTGTCCGTGCCGAGGTCGACGGCGAGGACATGGCCGCCGTCGGGACTGGTGACGAACTGGTGGGCGTGCGGGCCCTCTTGACCCGGGCCCGGTGCCGGACTGGTGTGCGTGACCAGGTCGGTGCGCTCGCCGAGAGCGCCGGAGGCGTCGATGGAGTGCACGGCCACACTGCCGGAGGCGTAGTTGGCGCTCAGCAGCCAGCGCCCGCCCGGATGCACCGACAGATGACAGGGAGCCCCGCCGCCGGTGCTCCGGCTACCTAGGATCTTGTGGTCGGACAGCCGGACGGCGGTCACGGCACCGTCCTCGCGCTCATTGACGGCGTACAGCGTGCGGCCGTTCGGATGAAGCGCCAGATACGACGGATCGCCGACGTCCTCGATGGTTTCCTCGCCGGTGATCCGGCCGGTGGCGGCGTCATACGTCGCCAGGCCGATGCCCTTGCCGCCGCCGTCGACGGAGGTGTAGGTGCCGAGGTACAGGGGGCGGGGGCCGGAGGGCTTGGCGGCCTCGCGGGGTGTGCTCGCGGTCGTCTCGGGGGGTGTCGTGTCCGCGGCGGGCGCCGAGGCTTTGTCACATGCCGGGAGGGCCACCGCGGCGCCCGTTCCCGCGAGGGCGCCGACGAATCGGCGCCTGCTCAAGCCACCACTGCTCATGTCCACACCTCAGGTCGTCGGTCGTCCCGACAGCCACCCTCGCGTGGATCACCCTCGGCGTGCAAGAACAGCACCGCGCGTTGCAGCAGCCGCAACGGTCACCAGTCGCCGTCCTCCACCGCCTTGCCGGGCGCGTCCTTGAGAGGCTTCACCTGGCCCGGCGACGGCTCCTGCCAGGGTTCGTGGTCGTCACCGATCCAGTCGCCGACCGGTTTCACCCCTTCCAGGGTGTCGGTGGGAGCGAGATCCTCCGCGTCCTGGTCGTAGTAGTCGAACCACGGAAGTCCCGCGCTCGTGTAGGCCGCCCGGTCCACCGGGGACGGCGGCGGGGCTTCGCCGGTGATACGGCGCCACTCCGGGGGCGTCACCAGATGGACGTACACCCGCCCGGCGGGCTCCTCGGACCAGTCCGTCGCCGGCCGGTCGTCCTCGTAGACCTCCTGGCGCATGGAGCCGCCGACGCCGAGCCCCATCGCCGCGGCGGGCCGCGCCCGGCCGGCCGGAGCGGCGCCGGGTGCCGCGGGTGCCGACATCGGCAGCGCGGCGCCGAAGCCCCCGGCCGAGTTCCGGGACCGCATCTCACGCTCGGCCCGCAGCCGCTGCTCCTCGCGCCACACGGCCAGCGCCCCCTTGTTCAGCGGGAACGACTGCAGTTGTACGCCGCCCCAGACCTCCTCGCCCGTGACCTGGCCCTCGACGGTCGCGCCCATCCCCAGCGGCACCGCCACGAACTGGCGGACCGTGCCCTTCCCGGAGTTGATGCCGTCCAGCCAGGGCTGGCGGGGGAGGACCACGTAGTTCTGGGGTTTGCGGGAGAGCCGGTCGCTCCACGGTCGGCCCGAGACGGCGCACACCTTGCCCACGCCGACCTGCAGGGCGGCCGGTTCGGTGGTGCCCGCGAAGCTCAGCCACATCGCCTCACGCAGATACACCGGCAGCATCACACCGCCGCGCGAGCGCCACTGCTCGGGCACGGTGTCCGGATAGTCCGCCACACGCCGGACCGGGAACTCGCCGAGCCCCGGCGGCAACGCGTGCGTGCCCGTCTCGGGCAGACGCAGCGTGCGGATGAACCGCACCGCCACCCCGCCCGGCAGCCGCAGCGTGTTCCCGTCGATCCGTACGGTCGTGTCGGCATCGGTCATCGGCCCGCTCCCTTGCATCCGGTGCCGGCCCGTCCCGGCGTCCTCTACCGGAAACGCCCGCCCATACCGGTGCGGTTCCGCCACAGCTGCTCCTGGACGCCCAGACGTTCGCGCAGCCGGGTCAGACGCGGCATCCGGGCGCGCTGATCCTGCGACACGCGGTCCAGTTCCTCCAGCAGACGACGTGTGCGGTGCTCGGTGTCGAGCTCGTCGAGGATGCGGTTCACCTCGGTCAGGACGGCGCCGAACAGTTGCCAGTGCCGGGTCTCGCGCTCGGCCTCCTCGCGCAGCAGCTGGGCGAGTTTGTCGCGGGTGGCCGCAGCGGTGTGCAGCTCGGCGGTGAGCCGGGCCTCCGCCGACTCGGCGTTGGCGCTGACGCTGGTGGTGACCAGGACGGCGAAGCTGACCACGGCGTCGGCGATCTCGGCCAGCAGCTGTTCCACGGCGGCGCCCGTCGGCGGCGTGAACAGCGGCTCGGGGTCGCGTTCCTTGGCCAGGTCGGTGAAGCTGCGGGCGAGGACGCGCAGGACGACCGTGCAGATCTCCAGCGTGTCCAGGCCGGTGCGCAGCACGACCCGGTGCAGCAGGCCCTCCCGCACGCGCGGGTTGAGCCGCAGACTGTCCTCGGCCTGCCGCAGCGCCGCGTCCACCTCGACGATGTCGTGATCGAGCCGACGTGCCTCGTGCAGCCGTGCGGCCGTCTGCTCGACCGGGGTACGGCCGGCCACCTCCCCACCCATGCTCAGCATCAGCTGCCGCAGCCGGCGCGCCAGCCCCTCGATGGACTCACCCGCCTGGTCGACCCACACCGGCGGCGCCAGCAGCAGATTGAAGCCAAGACCGACGACCGCGCCGATGAGCGTCTCCACCACCCGCGCCCATGCCGTGTCCCCGACGGTGGTCACGCCGAGGACCAGCATGGCGCTGATCGCGACCTCGGGGACGTACTCGTCGACCCGCACCAGATGTCCCACCGCCAGCGCGGCGAGGATCAGCAGGGCGAGACTCCACCAGGTCAGCCCCACCAGCAGGCTGAAGGCGATGGCCACGAGGACCCCGGCCACCACCGAGTTCACCCGGCGGATGCCGTTGGTGAGCGTGGCGTAGAGGGTGACCTGGACGACCAGCAGCGCGGTCAGCGGCGCGGTGAGCGGCAGTTGCTCGGGGCTCAGGCGCAGCGCGATGACGTAGGCGATCGTCGCGGCGGCGGCCGACCGCAGCGTCTGGACGACGACGGGGTCCCGGCGCTGCTTCTTCACCAGGCGCTCGAGGGACTCCGTCCGCTCACGCACATCTCGCATCCCTTGGGATCTTCCCTTCCTCAGGCGCATCGAACGTACTGAGGAAAACCCCCGCTGTCGCGCTCCGGATGTCCGCGCCCGAGGACGGTGGACCGCCGGATGGTGCCCGCCGGACCGGGCGCGACAGCATTGGATCATGACATGGCATCGGACCGGAACAGTCCTGACCCTGCTCATCACTCTCGGTACGGCGACGGCCGCCGTTCCGGTCACGGCCGCACCGGCCACCACCGTTGTCCAGGCCCTCGACCACGCCGCCCATCCGCTGCGCACCGTCGAACCCGGCGGCAGCACCGGCGATCTGCGTCCCCTCGACCGGATGATCGGCGACGCGCAGGTGGTCGGCGTGGGGGAGGCCACCCATGGCTCGCACGACTTCTTCGCCCTCAAGGACCGCGTCTTCCGCCACCTCGTCGAGGAGAAGGGCTTCCGCACCTTCGCCCTGGAGGCCCCCTGGAGCACCGGCCTGCGTCTCGACGCCTACGTGCGGTACGGCAAGGGCGACCCGCGGCGCATCATGCGCGAGGAGTTCCAGCGCGACTACCTGTGGTGGAACAACACCGACTATCTGCGGCTCGTCGAGTGGATGCGGGCGTACAACGTCCGGCATCCCAGCGATCCCGTCCGCTTCATCGGCGACGACATCGCCTGGACCGGACCCGAGCTGTACGACGCGGTGACGGACCATGTGGCCGCCACCCGCCCGGAGCTCGGCCCCCGCTTCGCCGAGCTCTACCGAGGGCTACGGCCCACTGTGGCGACCAAGGCCTATATCGAGCAGTACATGAGCAAGCCGTATGCGGAACGCCGGGAGATGGCCGAGCGCACCGGCGAGGCGCTGGATCTGCTGCGCGGCCAGGGCCCCGACGCGGACCGGGCGGCGTACGACCGGGCCGTCCAGAACGCGACGGTGATCGACCAGACCGCCCGGCAGTACGCCTTCGACTTCGAGGACCCCGCCCAGATCGCCGAGGCCATGCGCTACCGGGACGGGGCGATGGCCGCCAACGTCGTGTGGTGGCAGCGGCACACCGATACGAAGGTGCTGCTCTCGGCGCATGACGAGCACGTCGGCTATGTGGCGGTCGATCCCGCGTCCAACCCGAAGATGCAGGGCGCGTTTCTGCGGGAGAGCCTCGGCGCCGGGTATGTGAGCGTCGGTGTGACCTTCGACCGGGGCTCGTTCAACGCCACCGGCCTCGACGAAGAAGCCGTCCGCCGCTGGACGCTGGGACCGGCGGGCCCCGGCAGCAACGAACGGACCCTCGACCGGGTGCGTCACCGCGACTACGTCGTGGACCTGCGGTCGGTCCGATCGCCGGCCCGCGAGTGGCTGGCGAAGGCCCGGCCGACGCGCACCATCGGCACCGCGTATCCGGACGGCCCGAACGACATTGCGCTGAGCCGCTCGCACGACGTCCTGATCCACCTCCATGACGTGGAGGCCTCGACGCTGCGGGACAACTAGCGGGACGTCTAGACGTACAGCTTGTCGAGGAACGCGGACAGATTGCCCGTGGTGCGGGCGATCTGTTCGTCCATGGTCAGACTCTCCTCGATGCGGATCCCGGACTGCGGGATCTTCTTGCCGCGTACGTACAGCGAACAGGCGAGGTCGGTGCACATGTACACGCCGACCGTATTGCCCTCGCGGCCCGCCGTGCCCGCTTTGCGGGCGGTCATCAGGGAGACGCCGCCTCCCGGGTGGGTCGTCAGACAGAGCGAGCACATGCTGCGGTGCAGGAAGCCGCGCTGCGAGGACGGGAACCGCAGTGTCACGCCGACGAACCGCTCCTCCCGCTCGGTGACCAGATAGCTGCGATCGGGTGCTCCCGGATCACGCCAGCCGAGGAAGTCGAGGTCGCCCCAGGGGCGTTCGTCGAGATCCCGGGGTATGGCCAGCCGCTTGGCCTCGCCCTTCGAGCAGTTGATAAATGAGTTGCGGATGTCCTGCTCGGTGAGTGATCTCATGGGGAGGTCTCCTGGGACTGCGGATCGGATTCCTAGGGTTTTCCTAGGGGTATTAGGTTTGAGCCTAGGGTAGGTAGCCCAGGGGAGGGGAAGCCAGTGGATTTCCGGGACGTCGGGTCACCGCGGGCGCGGGCGGCGCTGGGGCATGTGGCGGGCCGTTCCGCCGGTCCGGCCGTCGACCCGGATCTGTGCATCACGCTCAACTTCCACCCGGACCGGCTGGTCGGCGGCGTCCCCATCCTCGATGCGCTGGCCCGGGACGGCACGTACCACTCGCAGTTCGTCACGGGCGTGAGCAACGGCGGCCTCACCGCACATCCCGGCGGCGACCGCTGGCGCTGGGAGAGCCGGATCTTCGGCGGAGCGTACGACGACGCCGATCCGCAGGACCGGCCCGTGTACGGCGCTCTGAACTTCCGGCGCCAAGTGGTCGGCGCGGCCCCACGGTTCGGGTCCTCGCACCTCCGGCTGACCGGCGCCACGCTCGCCCGCGCCACCTTCTGCTACCCCGACAGCGCGGCCGAGCCAGCCGACTTCGGCGTGGCCGCCGGAATGTCCCTGATCGCCCTGGCCGAGGCGGACCGGCAGGACCCGCTCAACGACTACATCGAGGCCCAGGTCCACGGCGGCGTCGTCCTCGCCCGCGACGTGGAGGCGCTCGTCCTGGACGCGAGCTACCGGGGCACCGCGATCGAGGCGGCGGCCCGCGCGCTGCCCTTCCTGCTCGAATGGCACCCCGGCTACCGGCTCACCGCGGCCGAGGTGCGCAGCCACGCGGACTACCGCGGCCCCGAGTACGCCGACCTGGGCGCCCGGATCGCCGAGGAGGGCCGCCTCGACCCGCGGATCATCGGAAACGCGGCGCGCACGGGACACCACGAACTCCAGGACCTGAAAATGGTGTGGCACACCCTCGCCCGCTTCGGCGCCCCGGAGGGAGCCGGCACAGCCTGTTCCGGCACGGCCGGCGTCGCTGACGCGAGGACGCCCAGCGCATAGGGGCGGGCGACCAGTGCCGTGCGGGGCGCGTTCCGTACCCTGTACCGGGAACGCACACCGGACGCCGACGTGGCGGCTGCCGAGCGGTGGCTCAACGGGCCGATGGGCGAGGGGCGTTACGTCGAGGACGTGTACGCCGCAGGGTGGTCGAAGGGGAGGGGTGGGCGCACGGTGGTGGACTCCTGGGAGCGGGCGCGGAACGTCCTGGAGGCGGCGGAGATCCCGCCCGAGCGCCTCGCCCACCTCCGCCCGCTGCACGGCGGCACGTACAACACGGTCGAGGAACTCCGGCTGACCGACGGCACCCGTTACGTGCTGAAGATCCCGCCCGCGGAGACCACGCCCGGCCTGCGCCACGAGCGTGAACTCCTCGTCTCCGAGGCCGAGTTCTACGACGGGGCCGCCAAGGCCGACGTATCAGCGCCGCGCGTCGTGGCGGTCGGCGGGGACGCGGGCGCTCGTCATCTGCTGATGACCGCCTGCCCGGGCGACCCGTGGGACGATGCGCTCACCGCTGCCGAACGGGTAGCCCTGCGCGCGGAGTTGGGACGTCAGGTGGCCCGGCTCCACCGGGTCACGGGCCCCGGCTTCGGCTACCCGTCCGGCGCCCTGGGCCCCCTCGCCGACGACTGGCGGACCGCCTTCACCGGCATGCTCGACGCCGTACTCGACGACGCCCGCGACTACCGCGCCCGGCTGCCCCGCCCCGCCGACGAGGTGGCCCGCATCCTTGGGGCCGCCTTCCCCGCCCTCGACGAGGTCGCCGTCCCGTACCTCGTCCACTTCGACCTCTGGCAGGGCAACATCCTGGTGGACCGCTCGACGGGGGTGGCCCGTATCGGCGGCCTCATCGACGGGGAGCGCATGTTCTGGGGCGACCCGCTGGCCGACTTCGTCTCCCTGGCGCTGCTGGGTGACATCAAGAAGGACGAGGACTTCCTGGCGGGCTACCGGGAGGCCGGGGGCCGCGCCGTCTTCGACACGCCGGCCCGCCTCCGCCTGGCCCTCTACCGCAGCTACCTCTACCTGATCATGATCACCGAGACGGTCCCACGGGCGACGGGCCAGGAGCGTGACGGCTGGGTCCAGACCGCGGTCGCACCCGAACTCCTCCTCGCCCTCGACGAGATCCAGGAACTGGCCGCTCGCTGACCCGACGAGGGTCCTCAATTCAGATCGAGGGAGCCACATGGCGGGGCGGAACGGGCGCACGGTACGCGACCTCAGACGGGCCAACCGTACGGCCGTACTGGAACGGCTCTACTTCGACGGACCCCTCAGCCGCTTCGAACTCGGCCCGGTGACCGGGCTCAGCTCCGGCTCCGTCAGCAACGTCGTCGCCGACCTGGTCGCCGACGGCCTGCTGGAGGAGGCCGGCAGCGTCGACTCCGACGGCGGCCGCCCGCGCACCCTGCTGCGCGTGGCACCCGGCAGCGGCCACATGATCGGCGTCGACGTCGGCGAAACCCGGGTCCGCATCGAGCTGTTCGACCTCACCCTCACCGAACTCGCCCGCACCGAACGCCCGTTGACCCATCAGGGCTACGACGTCGAGGTCATCGTCGGTCACATCCGCGACGGCATCACCGAGGTGCTCGCCACCGCAGGGATCGCGCCCGAACGGCTGCTGGGCGTCGGCATCGGCGTCCCCGGCATCGTCGAACGCACGCCGGATCGCGGCACCGTGGTCCACGGGCAGACCATCGGCTGGGACGCGGTCCCCCTCGAAGCGCTGCTCCGTGACGGCTCTCCCCTGCCCGACACCGTCGCGTACTTCATCGACAACGGCGCCAAGACCCTCGGCCAGGCCGAGATGTGGTTCGGCGCCGGACGCGGCGCCCGCAACGCGGTCGTCGTGCTCTTCGGCTCGGGGGTGGGCGCCTGCCTGGTCACGCCGGAGGCGGAGCACGGGCGGGCGGTGGAGTGGGGCCATCTGACGGTACGGGTCAGGGGGCGCCGCTGCCGGTGTGGTGCGCTCGGCTGCCTGGAGGCGTACGCCGGTGCCGAGTCGCTGCTCGAACGGTGGGGTGAGCGGGGCGGGCGCCCGCCGGAGGGCACCGACGAGGAGACGGCGCTGACGGCGATGCTGGCCGCCGCGTATCCCGCCGAGGGCGGTGCGGCCGATCCGGTGGCGCTCGCCGTCCTGGAGGAGACCGCCGAGTACCTGGGCGCCGGGCTGTCCGACCTGATCAACCTCTTCCAGCCCGAGCGCATCCTCATCGGCGGCTGGGCCGGGCTCCAGCTCGGCGCGCGGTTCCTACCCGCCGTACGGCGCCATGCCGTGTCGTACGCGCTGCGCCACCCGGCCGAGCGGGTCACCATCGACCTCGGCAGGCTCGGTCCCGACGCGGTCACCGTGGGCGCCGCGATCCTGCCGCTCGCCGACTTCTTCGCCCGCGGCGGCCGCCGCGCCGAGCCCGTACCCGAGGGCCCGGCGCCCGCCTGGCGCGCGGCGCTTCGGGAGCGGGCTCCGCACTGAGGTTTCGCCGGTGACCGGCGGAGGTACTCGGGAGCGCTCGGACCACGCGAAGGGAGGGCGCCATGGCCGACGACCGACGCGAAGGTCCCGTACCGCGGGATCCGCAGGACCAGCAGGCCGACACGGGCGACGACCCGTGGGAGGTGCCGCCCGAGGACACGACCGCCGACACCGACGAGGCTCTGCCCGACACCGACGAGGCGGGCACCGGCCGCCAGGGCTCCCCGCAGTCGGCCGGCGTCCACCCGGAACAGCCGGTACCGGACGAGCCCTCCGGGTGACCCGCGACGGGCCCTGTGCACATTCCGCGCGGGCCGCACTCGGCGTGAGCCAGTCAGGTGACCCGCGGGCCCTAAGCGGCCCTGGTCGGCTGCGGTTCGGCAGCGCCCCGAAGGGGCGCGGGGCTGTGTCACTATGCGGCTCCGCCGCGCGGGCGCGACCAGCCACAACGAACCCGCAGACGAACGACGGCCCATCACGGCACCCCGCGGAGCGCTTACGCCGCGAACGGGTTCACGCCGGTCAGCTTCACCGACAGTTCCCACAGCCGCGCCGCCTCCTCGGGGTCCCGTGCCCAGTCCTTGACGCCCGCGAACTCGCCGTCGGCCGGAGCGGGCTCGGCGATGTCGCAGTCCTCCAGATACACGCCGCCCATGCCGGCCAGCTGGGGCGAGGTCGCCGCCCACACCTGGGTGGCCGCGCCCTGCTCCGGTGTCTTGAAGTCCTCGGGGTTCAGCGGATTGCCGGCCTCGTCGATCCAGCCGCGCTCGACCATCTCCTGTTTTGGCAGATGGCGCTGGAGCGGCGTGAGGATGCCGCCCGGGTGCAGCGAGAAGGCCCGTACGCCGCGCTCCCGGCCGAGCCGGTCGAGGTGCACCGCGAACAGGACGTTCGCCGTCTTGGCCTGTCCGTATGCCAGCCACTTGTCGTAGCCGTCGTGCCAGTGGGGGTCGTCCCAGCGGATCCCGGAGTAGTGGTGGCCGCGCGACGAGACCGAGACGACGCGGGCGCCGCCCGGCTCGATGGCCGGCCACAGCCGGCCCACCAGGGCGAAGTGGCCGAGGTGGTTGGTGGCGAACTGCGCCTCCCAGCCGGGACCGACCCGGGTCTCCGGGCAAGCCATGATCCCGGCGCTGTCGATGACGAAGTCGATCGTGCGGCCGGAGGCGAGGAACCGCTCGGCGAAGCCGCGCACGCTGTCCAGGTCGCCGAGGTCCATCTCGTCCACCTCGACGCCGTCGACACCGGCGAGGGCCTCCCGCGCGGCGGCCGGGCGGCGGGCGGGTACGACGACCCGGGCGCCGGCCTTGGTGAGCGCGCGGGTCGTCTCCAAGCCGAGGCCCGAGTAGCCGCCGGTGACGATCGCGAGCTTCCCGGTCAGGTCGATGCCCTGGAGGACGTCGTCCGCGGTGCTCGTGGCACCGAAACCCGAGCCGATCTTGTGCTGTGCAGTGTTCATGCCTTGAACGCTACGAATTGGAGTGCTCTCGAAGTCAAGGCGAGCGCACTGCGGAACGAACCTGGGCAAAAGGAAAGCCCCGACCGGACGGGGGAATCACGGTCGGGGCGGCCAAAGGGTGGGCACGGATGGCGGTCGCCTCTCGGCGAAAGGCTCCACAGGGCTTCAGCCGAACGATCGTCCCTGTGGGCAAAAGGTGAGGCCCGGGGACACTGTCCCATCCGCACCCACGGTCTGTTCAACGGGGAACTACCTTGGGGTGTTCCGGTGCCCGCGGTGATCTGGGTCACCCGGGCAGCCGACGCTCCCGCGCCCAGGTCAGCAGGTCGTCCACCGGCCAGGTGGTGACCACCCGTTCCGCGGGCACCCCGCACTCCTCGGCCCGTGCGCAGCCGAGGATCTGCCAGTCCAGCTGGCCCGGTGCGTGCGCGTCGGTGTCGATCGAGAACAGCACGTCCGCCTCCACGGCCCGGCGCAGCAGCCGCCGCGGCGGGTCGAGCCGCTCCGGACGACTGTTGATCTCCAGCGCCGTACCCGTCTCGGCGCACGCGGCGAACACCTCGTCCGCGTCGAACCGCGATTCCGGCCGTGGGTCGCTGCTACCCCGCCCGATGATCAGCCGTCCCGTGCAGTGCCCGAGGATGTCCGACAGCGGATTGCGTACGGCGGCCACCATGCGGCGCGTCATCGCGCGGGCGTCCATCCGGAGCTTGGAGTGCACCGACACCACCACGACGTCGAGCCGCTCCAGCAGCTCCGGCTCCTGGTCCAGCGAGCCGTCCTCGAGGATGTCGCACTCGATGCCGGTGAGCAGCTGGAACGGCGCCCACTGCTCGTTCAGCTCCGCCACCACGTCCAACTGGGCGCGCAATCGGTCGGCGGACAGGCCGCGAGCCACGGTCAGCCGGGGTGAGTGATCGGTCAGGACCGCCCACTCATGCCCGAGCCGTGCCGCGGTCCGGCCCATCTCCCTGATCGAACTGCCGCCGTCCGACCAGTCGGAGTGCAGATGGCAGTCACCGCGCAGCAGCGCCCGCAGCCGTTCACCGCCCTCGCCCTGCGGACCTCCGGCCTCGTCCTCCAGCTTCCGCAGATATCCGGGCACGCCGCCGGCCAGCGCGTCCCGCACCACCTGCGCCGTCTTGGGGCCGACCCCCTTGAGCTTCTCCAGCGACCCACCGTCCGCCCGCGCACGCACCTCGTCCTCGGAAAGCTGGGACAGCACCTCGGCGGCGGTGCGGAAGGCGCGTACGCGGTACGTCGGCGCAAGGGACCGCTCCAGTAGGAAGGCGATCCGTTCCAGGGCCTCCACGGGATCCATCGCCACCTCCTCCTCCAGGGTTGCCCAGTGCCGCAGGGAACGCGACCGGTCGTTTCGCCCCGCTTCAAGGGCGGCTCATATGGTTCGCGATGGCCGGATCCGCTCTACGCTCTATTGCATGACCGAAGCAGCGAGCCCCTATATCTCCCACCCACGGATCATGGTGCTCGGGGTACAGCCGGGCACGCCGCCGTTCCGCATCGTGGAGATCGACGGACAGGTGGTCGGTGAGGCGAAGACCGTCACCGACGTACTCCAGGCAGCCGCCGCCTGGGGGATCACGGTTCACGACCTGGACGACCCGGACGTGGTCCGCTGGGTGGGCGGCGACAAGTTCACCTGGCGCATGCACTAGAAGCGCGACCTCGTGGGCGCCCGCCGCGGTAGGCCGCGGTTGGGAGGCACCCGCGCCACGCCTGTGTCAGTGCCTCCCTCTACGGTTTGCCCATGACTCCTGAGACGCGTGACCGGTTACGTCCCTTCCGTGACGAGGCGATCGCGCGGGGCATCCCCGCCGGCGACGTAGAGCGATGGCTGGCCACCGCCCGCCCTTGCGCGACGCTGACACGGGACGGGGAGGGGCCGGTCGTGGGCCACTTCGGCGGTCCGCTCCTGCTTCCGGCCGACACCCCGGACCCCGCCCACCCCTTCGTCGCCTCCCTCGACCTCGCGGCCCTGCCCGCCCACGCGACGGACCTGCCCCTGCCTCCCGACGGCCGCCTGCTGCTGTTCGCCTTCCCCGAGACCGCCGACGATCCCGAGACCATGGGCAGCGTGGTGTACGTCCCCGCAGGCTCGGCCGTGGTGGAACGGGACAGACACGCCTGGAACTCCTTCGACATCGACGACGACGAGGCGATGTTCGAGGCGTTCCCGCAGGGCCCACTGCGGGCGACGCCCCAGGTGTCGCTGCCCCACCACCACGCGGTCGAATTCCTCGACAAGCCGGGGAGCGGTCCGCTTCCGGGGCATCCCCGCTCCGAGGAACTCGCCGCGGTCTGGAAGAGCCTCCGTGACGACATCGCCCCCGAGGGGCCGCTGCAGATCGGGGGATACGCCGATGAAGAGGCGATCTACACCGACCCGCTCGCCGTTGCCGTGACCAGGGCCGTGGAAGCGGCGGAAGCGGGCCGGTGGGACGGACCGGTTTCGGGCGACGTCTCGGACTGGGTCCTCCTGGCCGACTGGCAGACCGGCATGGACGTGCCGGGCTGGGAGAGCGCCACGGTCCACTGGGTGATCCAGCGCGAGGACCTGACCGCACGGCACTTCGACCGCGCGTTCACCTCGGTCTTCTGGAATCCCTGAACAAGATCAATCTCACCGTCAGAACCAGTGCAGGCAGTGCGGGGAGCGCTCGGTGCGGAAGAGCGCGTCAGCGAGGGTGGCTGCACCTGGGCGGTGGGCCCGGATGTGTCCGGCACGGACGAGCGTGCTCGGGGCGGTGCCGCCGAGGTAGACGGAGCCCAGGTCGCTGATGTCCAGGGACAGGTCGGGCCTCCGGTCCGTGGGGACGCAGTCGGCCTTGCCGTCCCGGACGGTCAGCAGGTAGCGGTCGTGTTCGCCGAGGAACGGGTCGTCGATGTCGAGGACGAGCTCGCCGTCCATGAACCAGCCGCGCGCGGTCAGCGCACGCGGGACGTCCAGCAGCCGCACCCAGAGCCAGTCCATGTCGCCGCTCACCTCGCCGGCGCGGAAGTCCGCGAGCTGCCAACGCAGCTGGTGATCGGGCGGGACGTGCTGGAACACGATCTGAGAGACCAGGTCGTGACCGAGTACGAACCGGGCCAGGGCCGTGAAGACGGCGTCGTCGGTGGTGATGGTCTCGTCGACCGTCAGGGTGCCGGACTCGACCGCGTAGCTGGCGTACCCGTCCGGGACGCCGTCGGGGTCCCGGTGGACAGCGACGTGGCGCGGCGCCGGCGAGATCGGGGGCTGCCCCGCGCGCAAGGCCCACCAGCGGTGCGGCCGGGACAGCGCGCCGGGCTGGGCGCGGCGATAGCGGTCGTAGACCTCTTCCAGAATCTCGCCGCACTCGGCCCGACGCAGCACCTCGACCGAGCCGTTGTCCGAGCCGGTCGCCGGTTCCTGGGCCACTCCGCCCGCCCGGGGAACGGCGAGGGCGGCCTTGTGGCGCGGTACCTTCAGCCGCGCCGTGTAGGTCGCCGGTCCGTAGCCGAACCTGCCGTAGATCGGTGCCTCAGAGGCCAGCAGCACGGAAAGGCACTCCCCGCGGTCCCGAAGCTCGGCGAGCTGATGCCGCATCATCGCGCTGAGCACGCCCTGGCGCCGGTGCGAGGGCAGGACGCCGACGGCGGTCACCCCGGGGGCCGGGACGAGGGTCTCACCGGGCAGAGTGAGCTCGAACGAGTGCGTGGCGGCGGTGCCGACGGGCCGCCCGTCCGCCGTCAGGGCGAGCAGGCAGCGGTCCGTCTCGAGCGCCGACCACCAGAGCCCGCCGCCCTCGACCGGCGTTTCCGGGAAGCGCCCGAACGCGGCATGGACTGTGTCGACGAAGACGTCGAGATCCTTGTCGGTCGTGGTACGGATCTCCATTGCCGCTGCCTCCCGGGATACCGGCACCACGACTCGTGATGTCTGGCCACAGTGCAGCGTCGACCCGTGGCGAAGGCAAGCGAATTACGGCCGCGCCCCGAAGGGGCGCGGAGCCGCATATCGGCACAGCCGGCGGAGCGCTCAGTCGCCCGTGGTCACCGAGACGTGGTCCACCACCAACTGCTGTGGGAAGACCGTGGAGCCGTCCGGGTCGCCGGGCCAGTAGCCGCCGACCGCGAGGTTGAGGATGAGGAAGAACGGCTTGTTGAAGACCCAGGCGTTGCCGCCGAGGTCGGCGGGTGTGCGCCGCTGGTAGACGGTGCCGTCCACCGACCAGGTGATGGAGTCGGGTGCCCAGTCGACGGCGAAGGTGTGGAAGTCGTCGGCGAAGGCCTGACCGCTCGGCAGTGAGTAGGCCGCGCCTATGCCGCCAGAGCCGGAGTAGCCGGGTCCGTGGATGGTGCCGTGCACGGTGGAGGGCTCGAAGCCGACGTTCTCCATGACGTCGATCTCGCCCGAGGCGGGCCAGCCGACCTGCCCGAGATCGTTGCCCAGCATCCAGAACGCGGGCCACATGCCCTGCCCGCGCGGCACCTTGATCCGTGCCTCGACATGCCCGTACTGGGCCGTGAACTTGCCGGCGGTGTTGAGCCGTGCCGACGTGTACTCGCAGGTGCCGTACCAGCACTGGTAGTTGGCCGGGTTCTCACGGCGGGCCGTGATCACCAGATGCCCCTGGCCGTCCAGGGCCGCGTTGTTGGTGCCCGAGGTGTAGTACTGCCGCTCGTGGTTGTTGACGTTGTCGCCGGTCTCGAGCTGCCACTTCGAGGAGTCGACGCCCGCGCCGGCGGGCCCGTCGAAGGTGTCGGAGAACGTCACGGCTCGGACGTCGGCGGGTTCCGCCCCGGCGGGGGCGACGGTGGCGGACGCGACCAGTCCGGCGGACAGGGCGGTGAGGAGGCAGATGCGGAGTGAACGTGGGGCGACCACGGCTGTCCCTTCCGTACGGCGTCCCGGCGTACGGGTGCGCCGACCGAGGTGGGGGGTAAGGGTGTCGCCTCTTGATTTAAGGAGTGAGATAACAGGGCGTCAATACCTTGGTATGGACCAAAAATTGCCCGGCGCGGCACCGTGTCGTTCCGGTGTCGCGCCGGCGGCTAGGAGCGACGCTCCCGGGCGTGCACGGCACGGCTCATACGCCGCCCCAGGAGGAAGTAACCGATCAGCGCGCCCGTGGTGTTGAGGATGACGTCGTCGATGTCGAAGGCGCGCCCGGCGACCATCAGGCCCTGCACCAGCTCCACCAGCAGCATCACGCTCGCGGTCAGCAGGAGGATGCGCAGCGGCCCGCGGGTGCGCGGGGCGACGACGGGGGCCAGGATGCCGAACGGGATGCCGAGCAGCAGGTTGCCGCCGATCTGCTTCACGGCGTCACGTAGCTCCGGCTGGTCGAGATAGGCCTTGAGGGAGCGGCCCGGCCGCAGGTTGGTGTGCGTCAGCGCCTCCGACGCGGGGGAGGGCTGCAGGGTCAGCCGGGCGAGCATGACCGCGAACGCCACCATGAGCACGAACGCGCACAGCACCGCCAGCAGCCGCGCGAGGAGGCGAAGAGGATCGCGTCCCCGAGGGGCGGACCGCGGCGCCGGCTTGGACTTCGGGGCCTGTTGGGTTTTTGGAGCCTGCTTGGTCTTCGCGGCCCCGGCCGCCTTGGATGCCCGCTTGAGCTTGGGAATCCAGGCCGCCTTGGGGCCGCGCTTGGACGGGGACGGCTCCTCGGGCTTCGGCTCCCGCTTCGTCTTGGACGCCCGCTTCCCCTTGGGTACCCCCACGGACGCGGACGTGGCTGAGCGGAGCCGTAACCCGGCACGGGATCGTGAGGCTGTACGGGCCATGCGGTCCTCCAGTCTTCAACTTCCCCTTGTCGTAGGGCGGTTACCCGCGAACCGGCCGAAGATGCCGCCGCGCGATCCCGGGCCGCCGGTTTCCCCGCGTGCTGCAGGGGCACTCCGGGCGGAGACCCGCGCGCCGTCACAGCGCATGGCGGACACGGTGCTTGGATGGCGCGAAAGCGGCGTAACCGGACGTATCGCCGCGTCGGTCGGCGGTCGAAGCTCGGGAGGTGTGGCGCATGAACCGGCGTACGACACTTCTCGCCACCGCCGAGATCCTGGCGTGGTGGGCGGCGCTCTCCGTGCTGTGGCTGGTCCTCGTCAGCACCGTGGACGCCCTGGAACTCGCTGTCGGCGCGGGCGCCGCGGCGGTGGCCGCCCTCGCCGCACGAGCCGCGCGCAGGGCGGTGGCAGGACGGTGAACGGCTGGATGTCGGCGGCGGCCGTCGTCCTCGCGGGCGGCGTCGGAGCCACCCTCTGGGGCGTCGCCACCGGACCGCTGCGGCGCGCGGTCGTGGCGCAGAACCTGGCCACCGCGTTCGCCTGCCCGGCCCTCCTCCTGCTCTCCCAGGCCTACGACCGCCCGTCCTACGTCGATGTCGCCCTGGTCCTCGCCCTGCTCGGCCCCGTCGGCACGCTGGTCTTCGCCCGGCTGCTCGCCGACGAGCTGACCGCCGATCCGCCGAGAGCCTGGAGCGTGACGTGGGTGGCGGCGGGCGTCGGCGCGGTGGTCGTACTGGTGCTGTGCGTGGCCGTAGGACCGAGCCGCGCCATGGTCAAGCTGCTGGTGACCGGCGCGCTGCTGATCGGCGGGAACGTCGTCGCCTCCCACGCGCTGTCCGGCGGATTCGGTGGAGCCCGCCGTGGCTGACGCGGTCATCGTCATCGCCCTGCTGCTGGTCGCCGCGACCGCGACCATCGCCGTCGCCGTCCGCGACCCGGTGCGCCAGGCCCTCGTGCTGGCCGTCCTCGGTGTCGTCCTCGCCGTCCTGTTCACCGTGCTCCAGGCACCCGACGTGGCCCTGTCGCAGCTCGCCGTCGGATCCGCGCTCACTCCGCTGTTGCTGCTGCTCACCGTCCGCAAGGTCAAACGGCCCAAGGGACGCGACCGATGAGCCCCCGCACCCGACTGTGGCTCGTCCTCGCGGCCGGCGCCGGCCTCGCCGTCCTGCTGGTCGCCGCCTGTCTGGACCTGCCCCGCTTCGGCGGCGACCGGCATCCTTACGGCGACCGTGCCGTGCGCGAGGCGCTCGCCCGGGACGCCGCCAACACCGTGTCGTCCGTCAACTTCGACCAGCGCGCCTTCGACACCCTCGGCGAGATGAGCATCCTGTTCGCGGCCGTCCTGGGCTGCGTCGTGCTGCTGCGCCAGACCCGCGACGAGCACCGCGCCCGCCCCGAGCCCGCCGAAGTCGCCCTCCCCGTACGCCGCTACGCCCTCGTGGTGCTGCCCGTCGCCCTGCTCACCGGCCTGTACGTCATCGCCCACGGGCAGCTCACCCCCGGCGGCGGCTTCCAGGGCGGCGTCGTCGCCGCGACCGCCCTGCACCTGCTCTACCTGGGCGCCGACTACCGCGCCCTGGAGCGTGTCCGTCCGGTGGGCCTGTACGAGGTCGGCGACGCGCTCGCCGTCTCCGCCTACGTCGTCACCGGCCTCGCGGCCCTGATCGGCGGCACGGCCTTCCTGGCGAACACGCTGCCGTACGGCACGTTCAACACACTGTCCTCCGGAGGCACGGTCCCGTTGCTGAACGCGGCCATCGGCATGGAGGTGGCCTGCGCGGTCGTCGTCCTGCTCGCCCGCTTCCTGGACCAGGCCGTCGAGATCGAGGAGGAGAGCGGGAAGTGATGGACGTACTGCCCTACCTGATCGCCATGTGGGTCTTCCTGGCCGGCTGCTACGGCCTGGCCACCAGCCGCAATCTGATCCACGCCGTCGGCTGTCTGACCGTGTGCCAGTCCGCCACCTACGTCCTTCTGCTGGCCGTCGGCTACCGCGACGACGCCACCGCGCCCGTCTTCTCCGACGTACGGCCCGGTGCACGGCCGGTCGTCGACCCCGTCGTCCAGGCGCTGGCCCTGACCGACGTCGTGGTCGGCGCGACCGTCACCGCGCTGCTGCTCGCGCTCGTCGTGCAGATCTCCAAACGGCACGGCACGGTCGACCCCGACGAGCTCTCCGAGCTGCGCGGCTGATGAACGACCTGCTGCCGCTGCTCGTCGCCGTACCCGTCCTCGGCGCCGCGCTGCTGGTCGCGGGCGGACGCCGGCTGCCCCGGGTCGCCGCCGAGTCCGTGGGCTGCGCCGTTTCCGCCGGCACGGCGGGACTCGCGATCGTGCTGCTTCTCAACTCCTCGCCGCCGCACGTCGAATGGGTCGGCGGCTGGCGGCCGAAGGACGGGGTGAGCGTCGGCATCGTGCTGACCGGCGACGGGCCCGGGCTCGGGATGGCCGCGCTCGCCTCGCTGCTGACGCTCGCGGCCCTGGCGTACTCCTGGCACTACTTCGACGAACCGCCGCGCCGCCACGCCGGGTCGTTCCCCGGCCTCATGCTGCTCTTCCAGGCGGGCATGTGCGGCTTCGCCGTCGCGGGCGACCTGTTCAACGCGTTCGTGTTCTTCGAGCTGATGAGCGTGGTCGCGTACGCGCTGACCGGGCACCGGGTCGAGGAGGCGAAGGCCGTGCAGGGCGCGCTGACCTTCGCGGTCGTCACCTCGCTCGGCGCGTACGCGATGCTGATGGGCATCGCGCTGCTGTACGGCCGTACCGGCGAGCTGGCCATGACGCGGATCGGGCGGGGGATCGACGCGCACGGCGGGCCCGACGCGCTGGTGCTCGCCGCGTTCGTCCTCGTGCTGACCGGTCTGCTGGTGAAGGCCGCCGCCGTGCCCTTCCACTTCTGGCTCCCGGACGCGCACGCCGTCGCGCCCACGCCGGTGTGCATGCTGCTGTCGGGCGTCATGGTGGAGCTCGGCGCGTACGGTGTCTGGCGGGTGTACGGCACGGTCTTCGCCGGACCCGGCGGGGTTCCCGCGGCCGACCTGGAGCAGGTCCTGGTGACGCTGGGGGCGGTGACGGCCGTGATCGGCGCCGTCATGTGCTGGTACCAACGGCACATCAAGCGGCTGCTCGCCTACTCGACCGTCGCCCACATGGGGCTGTTCCTCATCGGCATCGGAGTTCTGACGCCCAAGGCGGACGACGGGGTCGCGCTGTACATGCTCGGCCACGCCGGGGTGAAGGCCTCTCTCTTCGCTTGCGCGGGCATCCTGCTCGACCGCTACGGCAGCGTCGACGAACACGCCCTGCACGGACGGGCCCGGCAACTGCGGGGCGTCGCCGTGCTGTTCGCGACGGGGGCCGTGGCCCTAGCCGGCCTGCCGCCCTTCGGTACGGCGTTCGGCAAGGCCGTCACGGAGGAGGCTGTGGGCGGCCCGCTGACCATGCTCTATGTCGCGGCGACCGCGGTGACCGCCGGAGCGGTGCTGCGGGTCGGCGCGAGGGTGTTCCTCGGGCTCGGCCCTCATCCCGAGGACGGCGCCGAGTACGAGACGACCGGCTCCGGCGAGGAGCCGGAGACCGGGCAGCGGCTGAGCCGGGTCCCCGACACGATGACGGCCGTGCCCGCGCTGCTGCTCGCCGGAGCGCTGACCGTCGGCGTGGCCCCCGGATTCGGTGACGTCGTGGCGCACTCCGTGAACGAGGCCGGGTCCGGCGGTGCGCATGTCTCCGTGCACTGGACCCCGGTCGGCGTGCTGCTCGGTCTCCTCTCGACGCTTCTGGCGGCGGGCCTCGCGGCCGTCGCCGTCACCCGTCCCGGGCTGCTCGCCGCACCGGAGTGGGCACTGCCGCTGCGGCGTCTGCAGTCCGGGCACGTCGGCGACTACGTGGCATGGATGCTGGTCGGCGCCGCACTGCTCGCGGCGCTCGCCCTGCCGGGGATCCTCGCCTGATCAGGCGCCGTTCTTCGGCCCCGACCCGTACGAGACCTCCACCTCCTTGAAGCCGAGGGAGTGCAGCAGTCCTTCGAGCATGTCGGTGGTGTTGGACTCGGCGCGCTTGGTCAGCCCGCTGCCCTTGGCGGCGTCGCCGATGTGCCGCGACGCGAGCTTCTGCACGGCCTGTTCGCTGTTCGGGTTGTCGGAGAAGAGGTCGCCGAGCCGGTCGAGCAGACCGCGCTGCTTGGAGACGGCGTAGGAGCGCTCGGGGTCGAGGGCCGGTTCGCCCAGTGCCGCGTGCGGCAGCCGGAGCGTGGCGGACGTACGGTCCTCGTTGACCGTCACGTCCTGCTTGCCGACCTGTCCGAGGTCGACGTAGGCGTCCACGGTGCCCGCGCCGACGTACAGCGTGCGGGTGCCGCGGATCGCGTCGGGAAGGTACTTGGCGTCCTTCTCCAGGTCCACGACGACCTGGAAGTTGCCGGAGGCGGCGTCGTAACGGCTGATGTCCTGAATGGACTCCAGCAGTGCGGGGCCCGAGCGGTCGTGGGTCTCCGTACCGAAGAAGTCCTTCAGGCCCGGGAGCAGACTCAGCCGGATCCCGGCGAACATCACGGCGAGCACCAGTACGACGGCGGTCACCAGCTTCGCCCAGCCGGGCATGCGCCTGGGTAAGCGCTTGATGGAAGTCGTCATGGCGACGGTCCTCCCTTCCTCCCTGACCGAATGCCCTCCAAAATCCGTGTCAGACAGGGTTGTTGGGCAACCACGCCAGTTGACGGAGGCGCGCACCCGCGCACGCGGTACCCAAGGCGCAGTTCTCGGTCCGAGATGCGGTCCGCACCGGGATTTCCGTGGTCAGTAGCATGAGGGCGGCAGCCCGGAATGATCATGCGAGGAGCGGACGTGCGAGACATCGCCGTGTTCAGCGGTAGCGCCCACCCCGAACTGGCGGCGGAGGTCTGCCGGCATCTCGGCGTGCCGCTCAACCCGATCCGGGTCAGCCGGTTCGCCAACGACTGTCTGGAGGTGCAGCTCCAGGCCAACTGCCGTGAGCGGGATGTCTTTCTCGTCCAGCCGCTGGTCACCCCCGTCCAGGAGCACCTGGTCGAGCTGCTGATGATGTGCGACGCGGCCCGTGGCGCGTCCGCCCGCCGGATCACCGTCGTCATGCCGCACTACGCCTACGCCCGCTCCGACAAGAAGGACGCGCCCCGTATCTCCATGGGCGGACGGCTGGTCGCGGACCTGATGGTCGCCGCCGGCGCCAGCCGGGTCCTCGCCATGACGCTCCACTCGCCGCAGGTCCACGGCTTCTTCTCGGTGCCCGTCGACCACCTGCACGCACTGCGCGAGCTGGCCGCGCACTTCCGGCAGTACGACCTGACCCGCACCACCGTCGTCTCACCGGACCTCGGCAACGCCAAGGAGGCGGCGGCCTTCGCCCGGCTGATCGGCGCCGGGGTCGCGGCCGGCGCCAAGCAGCGGTACGCGGACGACCGGGTCAGTATCAGCTCCGTCATCGGCGATGTCGCCGGGCGCGATGTCATCGTGCTGGACGACGAGATCGCCAAGGGCAGCACCGTGCTCGAACTCCTCGACCGGCTGCGGGAGTTGGGGCCGCGGTCGATCAAGGTCGCCTGTACGCACGGCCTGTTCGCGGCCGGTGCGCTCAAGCGGCTCAGCGAGCAGCCCGACGTGGACGAGATCGTATGCACCAACACCGTGCCGGTGCCCGCCGAGGAGCACACGGACAAGCTGCGGATCCTGTCCATCGCCCCCGCCCTCGCCGAGGCCGTGCGCCGCATTCACAACGGTGAGTCGGTCAGCGCCCTGTTCGACGCGCCGCGGAGCGAATAGCGAGGGACGCGGCAGACACGGTCGCCGTCAGACCTGACCGGACGTGGCCTCGGGCTGGCCCAGGGCCGCGTCCAGCGTCGGCGCCGGAGGCAGCAGCCGGGCCAGTCCGGTCACCCGGAGGACGCGCAGCGTCAGCGGATGCGTGCACACGAGATGGAGCTGTCCGTCGCGGTCGTGCACCCTGCTCCTGGCCCGGTAGAGGAGGCGCAGCCCGGAGCAGTCGAAGAACTCGACCCCGCTGAGGTCGAGCACGACCCGGGGGCCTGCTCCGGTGGTCGCCCGGTCGAGGAGCGGGATGATCTCCACGGACGCCGCGATGTCGATCTCGCCGCGAAACTCGAGCACCGTGAAGCCGCGGTCCTGCCGGATACGCAGATACCGCGTGAGAGGTGCGGGTTCCTGCGGCACGACGACGTCGCCTCCAACCGGTTCCCTGGGCGGCAATTCCTTTTCCCGCCCAGCAAGTTACCCCCGATCGAGCGAATCTGCGCAAGTTCGATTGACATATGTCTTCGTGTCGCGCTCCAGCGTTACGACAGCGCGTGCCAGGCCCGGGAGAGCGCTTGCCGGAACTGCTCGGTCTGGTGTGCCGTGAGATCGCGCACCATCCGCTCCTCCAGCTCCCGCACCGGCCCGGCATGCCGCTCGAGCAGCTCCCGGGCGGCGTCGGTCAGCAGGATCAGCAGCTCGCGCCGATTGCGCGGGTTGCGTTCCCGGCGGACCAGGCCGCGGTTCTCCAGGGAGCGGACCAGGTCGGCGATGGACTGGGCGGTGACGAACGAGTCGCGGGCCAGCTGCGCCGCCGACAGTCCGTCGTGTCGCTCCAGGACGGTGAGCGCGGTGTACTGGAGAGCGGTGATCCCGGACGGCTTGACGAGCTCGTCCAGGTGTGAGCGCACGACGAGCTCCACCTGCTTGACCATGTACAGCAGGGACGGGGGTGCCTTGGTTGCCTGGGTGCCGACCATGAGATCGAGCCTAGAGCATTGACAGGAAACCTGTCTGTAAAGAGACTGCGAACCAGACGACGCACCAACAGGAATCCTGTTGGTTGAAATCTTGGCAATGGAGCTGAGGAGTGGCGATGACCACCTTCGAGATCGAACCCGGACGGCTGTTCATCGGGGGGCAGTGGCGCGATGCCGCCGACGGAGCGCGCACCGAGGTGGTCGACCCGTCCCGGGGCACGGTCGTCACCACCGTCGCGGAGGCAGGCGCCGCCGATGTGGACGCCGCCGTACGCGCCGCCCGGGAGGCCTTCGACGAGGGTTCCTGGTCCGGTCTGAGCGGCCGGGAACGGGGCCGGATCCTGCACCGCGTCGCCGAGCTGATCCGTGAGAACGCCGACGAACTCGCCCGGCTCGAGAGCCTCGACGTCGGCAAGCCGATCACCCTGTGCCACGCGGTCGACATCACCAACGCGGCCAACGACTACGAGCACTACGCGGCCCTCGCCCACTCCCTGCACGGCGCCAACCGCGACACCCCCATGAATGCCCTCGCCTACACGCGGCGCGAGCCGCTCGGCGTGGTCGCGGCCATCACGCCCTTCAACTTCCCGCTGATCCTGGCCGGTTCGAAGCTCGGCCCCGCCCTCGCGGCCGGCAACACGGTGGTCCACAAGCCGGCCGACGAGACCCCGCTCAGCGCCCTGTACATGGCCAAGCTGCTCCAGGAGGCGGGCGTCCCGGACGGCGTGGTCAACGTCGTGACCGGCAGCGGCCCGGTGGCCGGCGAGGCACTGCTGCGCCACCCCGGCGTGGACAAGGTCGCCTTCACGGGCTCCACGACCGTCGGCCGGCACGTGGCGAGCGCTGCGGGCGAGGCACTCAAGCCGGTCACCATGGAACTCGGCGGCAACGCGGCCCACATCGTCTTCGAGGACGCCGACCTGGAGAAGGCGGTCGGCGCGGTCATCAAGGCCTTTGTCTTCAACACCGGTCAGTTCTGCATGGGCGGCCCGCGCCTGCTGGTGGCCCGCTCCGTCCACAACACCCTGCTGGGCATCCTCGCCCAGGCCGTCCCCGGCGTCCCGGTGGGCGACCCCCGCGATCCCGAGACCGTCGTCGGGCCGATGGCGGGGCCGAAGCACCTGGCGAAGGTCGAGGAGTACGTCGACCTGGCCCGCAAGGAGGGCGGTCGCATCGTCTGCGGCGGCGAGCGGCTCGACCTGGACGGCGGCTACTACTACAAGCCCACGGTGATCGCCGACCTGCCGAACGACTCCCGCGTCGTCCAGGAGGAGGTCTTCGGCCCGGTCCTCACGGTGCAGCCCTTCGACACCGAGGACGAGGCCGTCGAGCTTGCCAACTCCACGCCGTACGGCCTGGCTTCGGGCATCCAGACCGGCAACCTGGCCCGCGCGCACCGCGTCGCCGACCGGCTCCAGGCCGGCATCGTCTGGGTCAACGACTGGGCGATGCTCGACCCCGCGGTCCCCTTCGGCGGTGTCAAGGACTCCGGGTTCGGCCGCGAGTACGGCCCCGAGGCGCTCACCGCCTACACCAAGGTCAAGTCCGTCGTCGTCTCGCTCGACTGAGCGCCGCCTTCAAGGAGTTCCTGCGATGTCCATCACCACCCGCGCCGCGGTCGTCGAGTCCGGCGGCGCACCCTTCACCCTCTCCGACGTGGTCCTCGACGAGCCCGGCCCGCACGAGGCGCTCGTCCGCATGGTGGCGACCGGTCTGTGTCACACCGACCTCGGCGTCGCGAGCGGCGGACTGCCCTTCCCGCTCCCGGGAGTTCTGGGACACGAGGGGGCCGGGGTCGTCGAGGCCGTCGGTTCCGCCGTCACCGGGGTTGCTCCCGGTGACCACGTCCTGCTGTCCTTCACTTCCTGCGGCGGCTGCCGCAACTGCCGGGGAGGGCACCCCGCGTACTGCGCGACCTGGCTGCCGCTGAACCTCATCGGGGGCCGGCGGGCGGACGGCAGCAGCACCGTGAGCCGGGGCGGCGAACCGCTCGGCGGCCACTTCTTCGGCCAGTCCTCCTTCGCCGAGCGCGCCTTGGCGGACGAGCGCAGCCTCGTCAAGGTCGACGCGGACGTACCGCTGGACTCCATCGCACCCCTGGGCTGCGGTGTGCAGACCGGAGTGGGGGCCGTCTGGAACGTCCTGAAGCCGGTCACCGGCAGCACGGTCGTCGTCCTCGGCGCAGGAGCCGTCGGCCTGTCCGCGGTGATGGCCGCCGCCCTGACTCCGGCCACCACGATCATCGCGGTCGACAAGGTCGGCGAACGACTGTCCCTGGCCAAGGAGTTGGGCGCCACTCACACCGTCAACGCCGGCGAGGCCGACCTCGGCGAGGCGATCGCGTCGCTGACGGGGGGCCAGGGCGCCGACGGTATCGTCGAGACCACCGGCAGCGTCGCCGTGCTGCGTCAGGGCGTCGACGCGCTCGCCGCCCGCGGCACCCTGGTGGTCGTCGGCGCCCCGCCGTTCGGCACGGAGGTGTCGCTGGACGTGAACGGGCTGCTCGGGGGCAAGCAGATCGTCGGCCTCACCCTTGGTGACAGCGAGACACAGACCCTCATCCCGGCGCTGGTCCGCATGGTGAAGGAGGGCCGCCTCCCGCTGCACCGCCTGATCAGCACGTACCCGTTCGCCGACATCGACCAGGCGGTGCGCGACATGAGGGCGGGCAAGACGATCAAGCCCGTGCTCACGTTCTGAGCGACGTCAGTCGACCAGCAGGACCAGCTTCCCCGTGGTCCGGCCGGTGTCGCCGAGCCTGTGTGCCTCGGCGGCATCGGCCAGCGGGAAGGTACCGGCGATCACGGGGCGCAGCTTCCCCGCCTCCACCAGCTCCGTGATCGCCTTCAGACCGCTGTACGAGGCGTCCACGAGCATCCGCAGCGACCGGACACCGAGCCGCTCGGCCTCCTCGTGGAAGTCGTCCGAACCCACGGGCAGGATCGACACGACGATCCCGCCCGGGCGCAGCACACGCAGCGAGCGCGTCGAGGTGTCGCCGCCGATCGTGTCCAGGACGACGTCGACGTCCTTCACGGCCTCGGCGAAGTCCGTCTCCCGGTAGTCGACCGCCTCGTCCACGCCGATCCCGCGCAGGAACTCGTGCTTGCCCGCGCTCGCCGTGCCGATCACATACGCGCCCCGCGCCTTGGCGATCTGCACGGCCACGTGCCCGACCCCGCCGGCCGCCGCGTGGATCAGCACCCGCTGCCCGGCCCGCACGTCCGCGTACTCGACGAGTGCCTGCCAGGCGGTCAGGGACACCAGGGGCAGCGCGCCCGCCTGCGTGTGGTCGAGCGAGGCCGGCTTGTGCGCGAACCAGCGCGCCGGGGCGGCGACGTACTCGGCGTGCGAGCCGTGGCCGAAGGGGTACGACAGCATGCCGAAGACCTCGTCGCCGGGCTGGAAGCGGGCGACGCCGATCCCCACCGCCTCGACCGTGCCGGAGACGTCCCAGCCGAGGACGAAGGGCGGCTCGCCCAGGAAACCGCCGGTGGCGCGGTGCTTCCAGTCGGTCGGGTTGATGCCGGCGGCGCGTACCCGGATCAGTACCTCGTTGGTCCGCGGCACGGGCCGCTCGATCTGAACTTCCTTGAGGACCTCGGGACCGCCGAGGACGTCCTGGCTGATGGCTCGCATCGTGTTCACAGTGCTCATGGTCGTCCAGCCTGCCGGGGACCGCCCCTCGGGACAATGGCATGATGGCCACCCTTCGATAGGATCGTGCCATGCGACATGTGGAGCGGGTGGTGGTCCTGGCCCTCGACGGCGTCTATCCCTTCGAACTCGGCATCCCCAGCCGGATCCTCGGTGCGGCGGACGGCCGGTACGAGGTGCTGACCTGCACCGTCGACGGGCGTCCGGTCCGCACCAACGCGGACTTCTCGATCACCGTGGAGCACGGTCCCGAGGTGCTGGCCACCGCCGGCACCGTGATCGTCGCGCCGGTCTCACCGTCCCTCGTGACCGCGGAACTCCCCGACGAGGTGGCGGCGGCACTCGCGCTGATCCGGCCGGAGGCGCGCATCGTCTCCATCTGCACCGGCGCGTTCGTGCTCGCCGCGGCCGGACTGCTCGACGGCCGGACGGCGGCCACGCACTGGCACCTCGCCGACACCTTCCGGCGCATGTTCCCGCACCTCGCGCTCGACCCGGACGTGCTGTTCGTGGACGACGACCGGATCCTCACCTCGGCCGGGGCCGCCTCCGGTGTCGACGTCTGCCTGCATCTCGTGCGCAAGGACCACGGCAGCGAACTGGCCAACACGGTCGCCCGCCGCTGCGTGGTCCCGCCGTTCCGGGACGGCGGCCAGGCGCAGTACATCGAGCAGCCGGTCCCGGAGGCCGGGGCCGCGAGCACCTCCGCCACCCGCGCCTGGGCCCTGGAACACCTCGACGAGCCGCTCACGCTGGCCGACCTCGCCGCCCACGCCCGCATGAGCCTGCGCACCTTCGCCCGCCGCTTCCACGACGAGGTCGGCCTCAGCCCCGGCCGCTGGCTGATCCAGCAGCGCGTCGCCAGAGCCCGGCATCTCCTGGAGGCCAGCGACCTGCCCGTCGACCAGATCGCCGCCCACGTCGGCTTCGCAACCGGAGCCTCCCTACGCCAGCACCTGCACGCCGCGATCGGCGTCTCACCGCAGGCGTACCGGCGGACATTCCAGGCGGCGCACTGATCCGTTGCCGACGCCAGACCTTCATCGGCTGGCGTGCAGGGCGACCAGCAACTGCCAGACCTGGTCGGCGACTTGCTCGGGAGGCCCTTCGAGGAGCCCGTGCAGCCAGTCGGCCAGGACTCCGGCGAAGGTCGCGGAGACCGCGGACGCGACCAGGGGGGCGTCCGCTGCGCCTGCGAGGTGGCGCTCGGTCAGGCTGCGGGCCCGTAGGTCCCGGTGGAGGACGCGGCCGAGCGGGCCGCCGCCGCCCGGGGTCAACAGGGCGCGGTACAGGGCCGCATGCGGGGCGAGGCCTGCGAAGAACTCCAGCAGCGCGGTAGGGGCGTGGACCGGATTGGGGCGGCCCCGCCAGGCGTGCAGCGCATCCACGGCGTCCCGTACGACATCCGCGCAGGCGTCCACGGCCAGCGCCTCCAGGTCGGCGTAGTGGACGTAGAACGTGGCCCGGCCGACACCGGCCCGGCGTACCAGCGCGGCGACCCCGACCTCCGCCAACGGCCGCTCGGCGCACTCCGCGAGCAGCGCCTCGCGCAGCCGCGCCCTGGTGCGGGCGGCCCGGGGATCCTCGGGTGCGCCGCGGGTCACTGCGCGACGAGGACGGCGGCCAGGGCGAGCGCGCCGGGCAGTGCCTGCGCGACCAGGATGCGGATGTTCGCGGTGACCGCGCCGTACACACCCGCGACCACGACGCAGGACAGGAAGAACACCTGCGCCCTGAACCCGGTCGGATCCGCGGCGATCAGCCCCCACACCAGACCGGCCGCGAGAAACCCGTTGTAGAGCCCCTGGTTGGCAGCCATCGGCGCGGTCGCCCGCGCCATCTCACGGTCGAAGCCATGGAAGGACCTGCCTGGCTTCTTCTGCCACAGGAACATCTCCAACACCAGGATGTACGCGTGCAACGCGGCCACCAGTCCGACCAGCACGCTCGCGACAGTCTCCATGCCCCACCTCAATTTTCTGGACGCCTGTTCACTATAGCTGGACGCCTGTCCAGGAAACGCCTGCTGTCGGAGAGTGACGGAATCCTCACTTCCGGGAGGCCGTGAGGTTGATCCTTTCGGGTGAGGACCCGATAAGCTCCCCATCGGCGCTGCGAGTTGACGCGGTCACGATCCGTCGTCTCGCGGTGCGTACTCATGAGTGCGGCGCCCCTGCACACCCCCCCGTTGTTCGACGTGTTGCTCGAAGGATGCAGATGGAACTCGCCACTCCGCCGCCGGCGGCGCGGGCCCCTGTCACCTGGTACAGCTGGTGGCTGATGCCGCTGTCCCTGGGAGGCGGGACGGTTGCCGCCACGTTCATGAGCTCCGAGCGAATAACCGTGGCTGTCGCCGGTGTCGCGGCGACGGCGGCGAGTTCCGTGTGCGTACGCCTGCTGCTCCGCACCCGCGCCCAACTGCGCCGCGCGGAGAGCTCCTTCCGCACCACACAGGCCGAGCACTCTCAGCAGTGGCAGCAGCATGTCGCGGGCCTGGAGCGGAAGTACTCCGCCGAACGCGCCTCCCAGGAGGCGCAGTTCGCGGACCAGGCCGGCGCCTATGAGGCCCGGCTCGGCGAGCTGCGGGACGGCTACGAGGCGCGGCTGGCCGAGCAGGCGGAGGCGTACGAGGCCCGGATCGCGGACCAGATCACGTCGTACGAGGCACAGCTCGCCGACCAGGCCACGGTCTGGCAGGAGCAGCTGGCGCACCAGCTCGCCGCGGTCGCCCGGCTCGCCGACGAGCAACTGCCCGAGTCCCTGGACCGGCTGCGCTCCGGTGAGGCCATCGACGACATCCTGCCGACCGTCGCCCAGTGCGCCAAGGTCGGCGCCGACCTCCAGGCCGAACTGCGCAAGCTGCTGCGGACCGCGCTGATCGGCGTCGAGCGGGAATTCGACCGCTCGACCTCCGCCGAGCACGCCGTGATCAGCATCGGCAACCGCATCCACGTCCTGACCAGCAAACTGCGCGGCCGGCTGCACGAACTGCAGGGCGAGCACGGCAGGTTGCCGGCCGTGGCGCGCGGCCTGATGGAACTCGACCAGGAGATCGGCCCCGCCGACTGCCTCGCCGCCAGCATCGGCGTGCTCGGCGGTTCGGACCGGCCCGGCCGGCAGTGGCAGGAGCCGCAGCGGCTGCTGAGCGTGGTGCGTGGCGGCATCGGCCGGATCAAGGACTTCCACCGCGTCGACGTACGCCATCTGCCCGAACTCGGCGTAGACGGCGGCCTGGTGGACCACCTGACGCTGATCTTCGCGCACCTCCTGGACAACGCGGCCCGCTACTCGCCGCCCACCGAACCCGTCCTCGTCTCCGGCAAGGAGGTCCCGAACGGCGTCGGCATCGAGATCCAGGACTCCGGCAAGGGCCTGAGCGAGGAGAAGAAGCTCGAGGCCGAGCAGGCCCTCACCGGTACCGAGGCCGGTCCGGGCCTCGGCGGTATCTCGGAGGACGCCAACATCGGCCTGCGCGTCGTCGGTGCGCTTGCCCGCCGCTACGGCATCCGTGTCACCTTCGCGGACTCGCCCTGGCTCGGCACCTCGGTGGTCGTCGTGGTCCCGCACAAGTACTTCAGCCCGCTCCCCGCGACCCCGCAGACCCAGGCCCCGGCCGCTCCCACGGCGCAGGCCGCCGTGACCGCACCGGCCCGTGAAGCGGCCCCCGCCGAAGCCGTGGCCGAGCCCGTCGGCGATGACGTCGACACGACGCCGGGCGGGCTGCCCCGGCGTCGGAGCAAGCGAGGCGAGGCGGACCGGCACCAGCCGGCCGAGCGGACCGGGGAGCGTGCCGTCGTCGCCGTACCGCCGGACGCGTCCTTCGCCGGTCTGGCCGCCTTCGCCACCGCCGGACGTGAGCCCGGAGAGCCCGGCCAGGCCGTCGGTTCGGCCGATGGCCGCGAGTCCACCGAGCCCCGCACTGAAGAGAGCGACTAGTCCACATGACGCAACAGGGAACCGACGTGAGCTGGGCGCTCCGCGATCTGGTGGAGTCCATCCCGGAGATCCGCTTCGCCCTCGTGGCCTCCAGTGACGGCAAGGCCATCACCTCCTACGGCGCCGAAGACCCCGACGACGTGGACCGTTTCGCCGCCGTGGTGGCCGGCCTGCAGGCGCTGGCCCAGCCGGTCGCCGAGCAGTTCCCCAAGTACGCGGGGCAGCTGCGGCTGGCGATGATCGAGGTCGACGGCGGTCATCTCTTCGTCGTCCGCGCGGGTGTGGAGACGTATCTCGGAGTCCTGGCCCGCGAGGGCCTCGACCAGGGCCTGCTCGGACACCAGATGAGGGATCTGGCCCGCAGGATGGGAGAGCTCCTCGGCACCACTCCGCGCCTGGAGGAGCACTCTGGATGAGTGCTCCCCGCCGGCCCGCGGACCCCTCCGGTCTCGAGCGCTACTACGTCGTCACCCGGGGACGTAGCGGACCGGGCGGTTCGGCGTCGAGTCTCGACGTGGCGACCCTCATCGTCTCCCTCTCCGCCCCCGTACCGGGCATGCAGCACGAGCACGAGGACATCCTCCGGCGCTGCCGCGATCCGCTGTCGGTGGCCGAACTCGGCGCCCACCTCGGACTGCCGTTCAACATTCTCGCGGTGCTGCTGACGGATCTGCTCGAGGCAGGCCGCGTCGAAGCCCGTGACCCCATCCCGGCGCACGACGCCGGTCGCGGGCCCGACCTCGCGCTCCTTGAGGAGGTACTCAGTGGACTTGAAAGGCTTTGACCATCCCGGCCGGACGGCCGGTGACGGCACCCGCTCGGTGAAGGTGATGATCGCCGGGGGCTTCGGCACCGGGAAGACCACCATGGTCCGCTCGGTCAGCGACATCAAGCCGCTCACCACCGAGGAGACCCTCACCCAGGCCAGCGCCGACGTCGATCACCTCATCGGTGTGGCCGACAAGGCCGAGACCACGGTCAGCCTGGACTTCGGCAAGATCGGCATCAACGACGAGCTGGTCCTGTACCTGTTCGGCACCCCGGGCCAGGAGCGGTTCTGGTTCCTGTGGAACGGCCTGTTCAAGGGCGCGCTCGGCGCGGTCGTCCTGGTGGACACCCGCCGCCTCGCCTCCAGCTTCCGCGCGATCGAGGAGATGGAGCGGCAGGACGTCCCCTTCGTCATCGCGCTGAACGTGTTCCCCGACTCCAAGGACCACCCGGTCGACGAGATCCGGGACGCCCTCGACATCGCCCCGCACATCCCGATCGTGGCCTGCGACGCCCGCGACCGGGCCTCCAGCCGTGACGTACTCGTCGCCCTGATACGTCACTTGAAGGAACGCTCGGCCGTCGCAGGGGAGCCCCGATGAACGACCAGCCCCTGAACGATCCCGACGCGCCCACCGGCTGCCCCGTCGCCCACGGCGACGGCATCACCCGGCTCTACGGCCCCGAGTCCGCGACCGACCCGCACGGCATCTACGCGCGGCTGCGCAAGGAGTACGGTGCCGTCGCGCCGGTCCTGCTGGAGGGCGACGTCCCCGCCTGGCTGGTGCTCGGCTACCGGGAGAACCGGCGGGTGCTGGACAACCCCCTTCAGTTCAGCCGTGATTCACGGATCTGGCGGGACTGGAACGAGGGCCGGATCAGCGCCACCTCCCCGCTCCTCCAGATGGTGGGCTGGCGCCCCGACTGCGTCTCGCAGGACGGCGAGCCGCACCGCAGGCTGCGCGGTGCCGTCACCGACAATCTGCAGGCCGTTTCGGGCCGCGGTATCCGCCGCCATGTCACGCACTTCGCCAACAAGCAGATCGACGCGTTCGCGGGTGAGGGCCGCGCCGATCTGGTGGCCGACTTCGCCGAGTATCTGCCCATGCTGGCGCTCACCCGCGTCCTGGGGCTCGCCCAGGCCGAGGGACGCACGCTCGCCGAGTCCTGCGCCCAGGTCATCAAGGGCGGCGCGGACGCCCTCGAGCACAACGACCGCATCGTGGGCATCCTCACCGAACTCGCCGAGCGCAAGCGCGTGGAGCCGGGCTCCGACTTCACCACCGGCCTCATCGGGCACCACTCCGGTCTCGACGAGGACGAGATCGTCCAGCATCTGCGGCTGGTGCTGATCACCGCGCACACCACCACCAGCAACCTGCTGGCCCGGGTGCTGCAGCTGATCCTCACCGACACCTCCTGGCTCTCCGGGCTGGTGAGTGGCCAGCTCAACATCTCCGGCGTCGTGGAGGAGGTCATGTGGAACACCCCGCCGCTCGCCGTGCTGCCGGGACGCTTCGCCACCGCCGACCTCGAACTCGGCGGCTGCCCCGTCAAGGAGGGCGACCTCCTGCTCCTCGGCCTCGCCGCCGGCAACCTGGACCCCGAGATCAGACCGGACGCCGGCGTCTCCGTCCAGGGCAACCAGTCCCACCTGGCCTTCAGCGGCGGACCCCACGAATGCCCGGGCCAGAACATCGGCCAGGCCATCATCGAAACAGCCGTGGACGTCCTCCTCCACCGACTCCCGGGCCTACGCCTGTCGGTACCGCCGGAGGCCCTCACGTCGACGGCGTCGACGTGGGAGTCGAGGCTGGACAGCTTGCCGGTGGAGTTCGCAGTCTGAGGGGGCTGATAGCGCCCCGAAGGGGCGCGGGGCTGTATCGATTTGCGGCTCCGCCGCGTGGGCGCGACCAGCCCCCACCGGCCCGCAGTGTCTGGTCACACGGCCAGCAGATCGTCCACCGACCCCCGCCCCGCCAACTCGGCCGCAGCGGCGGGCCCTTCCTTCGCAGCCGCATAACGGCCAGTGACCAGCGCCCACTCGTAATTGCCGTTGATCCAGTGCTGGATGGCCTCCACCCCCATCCGCACCCGCGCCCGCTCACCCTCATCGAGGCGCAACTCGTCGCACATCTCAGGGACACGCGCCTGAAGTTCGACGTACTCGTCGAGGCAGCCGGTCGTCATCCGATACGCCTCCTGGGCCGCCTCCTCCCATGAGCACCCCCGCTCCCGGTGCAGCACGGCGATCAGGTTGTGGCCGTCCCCACGGCGCCGCTCGCGCTCGAAGGAGTGGATGTCGTTCATGAACCCGATGGTGTCCGAGGCCAGATCCCGCATCCGCTCCATCACCGGATGCGCCATCGCCTGAGCGGGCACCTCGAAACCCCGGCTGCGCTCACCCGCGTCGATGCTGTGGTGGATGCCGACCGTACGGCGCCGGAACAGCGCGTACTCGTCGAGGTCCAGCGTGCTTTGCAGACCCCGGGCGGCCAGGTCGACCTCCTCGCAGTGCGCCACGAGGAACCGTCCCCAGGACGCGGCGAACCGGGTCCGCCAGGTCAGGGACATGCCATCCGAGAGGTGTTTCCAGACCTCCGCCCAGGCCAGGGTGATCGGGCAGACGACCCGGGGCCGGAAGCCCGCCGGCCGCAGCGGCGTGATGATGAGCTCGCGGGCGACCTCGGTTATTGGGTCGGCGCGGTCCGGCTGGTTCGCGTCGAACTGGTCGTCGAAGAGGAAGGCGAGGGAGAACCAGTTCATCAGGACGACCATGTCGCTCGCCGAGGCGTACGGATACGTGCGCGCGGCGGCCTGCGGCAGGTCCCAGGACTTGTACTCCTCGAACCCGGCCTGGCTGCGCACCAGACCCATGTCCCAGATCCAGCGGAGGTGACGTGCCCGGGCGTACTCGAGGTGCTCGCTGACGGGAGTCTCGAAGGGGAGGTCGAACCGGACGTCCTGAGGCATGCGCTTCCTTTCGGGGGTCGGCACGCAGAGCCCCCCGCCCCTGCGAGCGGGCGGTCGCCGCGACCGCCCGCGCACTCGAACTCGGCTTCGCGGTACGAAAGTTGAACCGGTAAGCGGTACGAGGCTGCCCCGAGCGTAAATGATCTATACCGTAACCGGACGGTGATCTGTGTTACTGCTCGCACTCACTGAGCTGCGTATACTCGCGCGCCTTCGACGTAAGTGAGAGATGCACGCCGAGACCGCGGTGTACGCGGTCAACGCCTCGGCGAGAGCGAGGCGTTCGGCGGGCAGGAAAACGGCGGTGTCCGCGCCCGGCGCTACCCGGTTCACCAGGAAGGGCATCGCCCGTGCGTCAACGCCTCCCGCTTCTCGACGAGTTCGGGGATCTGCTCGCCTCCGCATCGGCGGCCCGTTTGACGGAGGTCCGGGCGCGGCAGGGCTCGGCCCGGCCAGACTGAGCGCACGTCATCCCCGTACGACATTTCTTCAGGAGGCCGACCGACGATGAGCACACCGCCCGCACGCTCCGCCAAGCAGCGCCTGCAGGACACGCTTCACCGTCTGGAGAACGACGTCGACACGTGGGTCGCCACGGCCGACGGCGCCGGAGGCATCCCGTATCTCGTGCCGCTGTCCTACCTCTGGGACGGCACGACGGTCCTCCTCGCCACCCCGCCCACGAGCCCGACGGGCCGGAACCTGCGCGAGACGGGCAGAGCGCGGCTCGGGTTCGGGCCGACCCGGGACGTGGTGATCGTCGAGGGCACGGTGCAGCCGGTGGAGCCCGCTGACCTGCCCGAGGAGGAGGCCGACCGCTTCGCGGCCAGGACCGGCTTCGAGCCGCGCCGCCAGTCCACGCCCTACCTGTACTTCCGCGTCCACCCGCGGCGCGTGCAGGCCTGGCGGGAGGCCGACGAACTCGTCGGACGCGACCTGATGCGGGACGGGGAGTGGCTCGTGGCCGACTGAATCCGCGGAACGGGGTTAACCGGGACGTGCGGGGAACCGTACGTCCCCGACCCTTACGGAGGAGACATGGCACTGGTGGAAGCGGGCCTCGTGGTGCTCGACTGTGCCGAGCCCGAGAAGCTCGCCGTGTTCTACAAGGAACTCCTGGAGGCGGAGGAGACGCACGCGACCGCCAACCGGGTGGAGATCAAGGGCGCGGGCGGCACACGGCTGGCGTTCCGCCGCGATGTGAACGCCACGCCGCCGAGTTGGCCGCGTCCCGAGAACTCCCTCCAGGCCCACCTGGACTTCGTCGTGTCCGATCTCGACGAGGCCGAACGCAGGGTCGTCGGTCTCGGCGGGCGCCCGCTGGAGACCAAGGACGCCTCGGGCCCCTTCGAGGAACGCGGCTACGCCGACCCGGCCGGCCACTCCTTCACCCTGCGCTGCGTTCCGCCTCCGGCACCGAAGCAGAGCTAGGCGCTCCGCGGGAAGTGCCGGAACTGTCCGTCGTTCGTCTGCGGCGCCGTCGTGGCTGGTCGCGCCCACGCGGCGGAGCCGCAAATCGATACAGCCCCGCGCCCCTTTGGGGCGCTGCCGAGCCGCAGCGGACTTCGCCCGACCTGCTCAGGCCACCTCGGCCTTCTTGTCCGCCTTCTTGCTCGTGTCCCCGGCCGGCCACACCCCGGTTGAGCGTTCGACGGCCTTCGCGCCCGTGCGGTTCACGGCGCTGCGGACCACGGCGAAGATGGCGCCCTGGATGGCGGAGGCCAGCAGGATCTCGCCCCAGCCGCGCTCGCGGTCCAGGGGGTCGGGTGCGTCGTCCTCGTGCCGGATCGCCTTCCATGTCTTCTGGAAGGCGAGGCTTGCCAGCGCGCCGCCCGCCCAGCCGATCACGAACCCGAGGGGTTTGTAGGCGAGGGGGAGTTTGAGCTTCTGCTGCTTCTTGGCCACGTCTGCCTCCTGTGTGGTCAGGGCCGCCCCCGCGCCGGAACCTGCTCGGCCGTGGGCACCGGCCCGGGCGGTGTGCCCTCGCCGAACGGCCGGCCGCCCAGCCTCTCCCGGTGGTGCGGGGTCCGCCAGCCGGACAGGTCCGGTCCGAGGGGCACGATGCCCGTCGGGTTGATGCCGGTGTGCACCTGGTAGTAGTGCCGCTTGATGTGGTCGAAGTCGACGGTGTCACCGAAGCCGGGCGTCTGGTAGAGGTCACGGGCGTACGCCCACAGCACCGGACTCTCCGACAGCTTCCAGAGATTGCACTTGAAGTGGCCGTGATAGACGGCGTCGAAACGCACCAGCGTGGTGAACAGCCGGACGTCCGCCTCGGTGATCGTGTCGCCGACCAGATAGCGCCGCTCCTCCAGCCGCCGCGACAGCAGCTCCAGCCGCCGGAACAGGGCGGTGCAGGCCGCCTCGTAGGTCTCCTGGTCGGCGGCGAACCCGGCCCGGTACACACCGTTGTTGACGTCCTCGTAGACATCCGCCATGACCGTGTCGATCTCGTGGCGCAACGCCCGCGGGTACAGATCGGGCGCCCCGTCCCGGTGCAGAGCCGTCCACTGCGTGGCGAGGTCCAGGGTGAGCTGCTGGTAGTCGTTGGTGACCAGCTTCCCGCTGGGTACGTCCACGATCGCGGGCACGCTCACCCCGCCCGGGTAGCCGGTCTCGCGCCGATCGTACGCCTCACTGAGGAACCGGATGCCGAGGACCGGATCACGGCCGCCGGGGTCCAGGGTGAAGCGCCAGCTGCGGTCGTCCTGGATCGGGTCGGCGATGGCCAGCGACAGGGCGTCCTCCAGGCCCAGCAGCCGCCGGGAGATCACCGCCCGGCTCGCCCAGGGACAGGCACGGCTCGCCACCAGCCGGTAGCGGCCCGGCTCCACCGGCCAGCCGTCCCGGGCGTCTTCGGTGATCCGGTCCGTGAAGTGGGCCTTGGACCGCTTGAAGGGCTTCCTGCCGTAGGCGCGGTTTCCGTCGTCGCCGCTCATCACCCGGCTCCTCACTGCCGACTACCTCCCCGGTTTCCCCGATTTCCGCAGACGAGACGGTGTGAGCCGGACCGAGAAGGGCAGTCGGCGTAGGTGAGTGGGAAACCCTCGAACGCGTCGAAACCCGCCAAGCGGAAAGCCGACCGCAGAACTCGCGTCACCGTGCTGGTGGCGCTCGCCGCAAACCTGGTCATCGCGGTGGCCAAGGCGGTCGGCGGCCTCGCGGCGGGCTCGCCCGCGCTGCTGTCGGAGGCGGCGCACTCCGTGGCCGACAGCCTGAACGAGGTCTTCCTGCTCGCGGCGCTGCGCCGCAGCCGCCGCCCCGCCGACCGGCGCCACCCCTTCGGCTACGGCAAGGAGCGCTTCTTCTGGTCGCTGCTCGCGGCCGTCGGGATCTTTGTGATGGGCGGCTGCTTCTCCTTCTTCCAGGGCTTCGAGGCCCTCAGGAACGGCACCGAGGAGAAGCTCAGCGGCTATGTGGCGGGCCTGATCGTGCTGGGCGTCGCCTTCGCCGCCGAAGGCGTCTCGCTGGCGCGGGCGCTGTACCAGGCGCACCGTCAGGGCGGCCGGGACCGACTGCGCGACCCGGCGCTGCGCACGGTGATCGCCGAGGACGGCACGGCGGTGCTGGGCGTGAGCCTGGCCGCGGCCGGCATGCTGCTGCACCTGGCCACCGGGCAGGTCGTGTGGGAGGCGTCCGCGTCGTTCGCGATCGGCGCGCTGCTGGTGTACGTCGCCTACCGGCTGGGACGCGACGCGCGCGACCAGCTGATCGGGGAGGCCGCCGCCCCGGAGGCGGCCGAGCGGATCCGGGCCCTGCTGCGGGAGCAGCCCGAGATCGACAGCGTGGAGGCGCTGTACACGATGAAGGTCGGGCTCGACGCGACCCTGGTCGCCGCCCGCGTCGACCTGGTGCCGGGCATGGACAGCGAACGGGTCGAGGAGGTCGCCGTCCGCATCAAGCGCACCCTCGCCCGCAGCGTGCCCGAGGCGGGCGAGATCTTCCTCGACGTGACCGACCGGTCCGCCCAGGAGGCACGCGAAAGCCCCGCCGCGACGGGGGAGCGCGGCGGGGCCTGAGGCTCGGGTGCCCGGCGGACACGGGTTCATGCGTCACGCCGGGCAAGATTTTTCGCGCGGTCACCCGCCGTCGGCGGGCTCCAGCACGAACACGGGAATCTCCCGGTCGGTCTTCTTCTGGTAGTCGGCGTACGGCGGATATGCCGCCACCGCGCGCTCCCACCAATCGGCCTTCTCCGCGCCGGTCACCTCACGGGCCGTCATGTCCCGCTTGACCGGGCCGTCCTGGAGTTCCACATGGGGGTCGGACTTGACGTTGAAGTACCAGACGGGGTGCTTGGGAGCGCCGCCGAGTGAGGCGACGGCGGCATAACTTCCGTCGTGCTCCACCCGCATCAGCGGCGTCTTGCGGAGCTTCCCGCTCTTCGCGCCACGGGTCGTCAGCAGGATGACGGGCATTCCCGTGTCCATCAGGGTCGTTCCCTTGGTGCCGCCGGAGCTCTCGTACAGCTCCACCTGCTCGCGCACCCACTGCTCCGGGCTGGGCTCGTACTCACCCTCAAGAGGCATGGCATTCCGCTCCTCGGTCGGCCAACTCATGTGCAGCCCAGTCAACACCGGTCCGCACGCGTTTCATCCATACCCCGTGCCCTGAACCCGCCGCGTCCATTACTTCGCCGGTAATCGCCCCGGATCGGCCTCATCCGGCACAGTCGTGACCCACCCCGCCGGACGAGAGGCCCGCCATGACGAAGAGCACCGACACGACGACCCGCGCCGTGGTGGAGGAACTGCTGCTGCGGATCGGTCAGGGCGACGCGGAGCGCATCGCCGAGTTGTACGCCGAACGGTCCGACTGGAAGCTGAGCTGGCCCGAGGACGAGCACGGCCGCACCGCCACCCCGTGGATCCGACCCCGCTCCACGCGCGCCGACGCCGCCGCCCACTACCGGGAGCTCGCCGCACATCACGTCCCCGGTGAGGCCGCCACGGAGATCGAGCGCATCCTGGTGGACGGCGCCGACGCCGTGGTGCTCGGCGAGATCCGGCAGACCGCCAAAGCCACCGGGCGCCCGTATCGCGCCAGATTCGCCCTGCACCTCACCGTCGAGGACGGGCTGGTCGTCCGGCATCACGTGTACGAGGACAGTCTCGCCGTCGCCCGTGCCTTCGCGCCGTGACGCCTGTGGCCGTCACGCGGGGGTCGCCAGCATCCGTACGGCGAGCGCCAGCATCACCGCGCTCGACACAAGCGCCGTCGCCAGCCGGCCCCGCCGCCCGGTCAGTGCCCGGCCGAGCAGCGCGCCGCCCCCGGCGAGGAGCAACTGCCAGCTCGCGGACGCGAGGAAGGCGGCCAGCACGAACACCGCCTGATCGAGGGGCGGCACCGGGTCCGCCGTCCGGGTGCCGAGCACGAGGGCGGCGAAGTAGATGACGGTGGTGGGGTTGAGCAGCGTGATGCCGAGCAGCCCCAGATACGCCCGCGCGGGGCTCGGGGGAGGGGACGCCGACCGGGTGGTGAGCCGACGGCCCCGGTACCGGCGTACGGCCGTGACCGCGCCCCAGACCGCCAGCGCGATCAGCACCAGCACGGACGCCCAGCGCAGAGGCACCAGCGCCGGCTCCAGGGCGAGGGCGAGCGCGGAGCCCCCGACCATGGCCGCCAGCGCATAGATCCCGTCGGCCGTCGCGACGCCGAGCGCGGCGCAGGAGCCGATACGCAGCGAGGTACGGGCGGAGAGCGAAACCAGATAGGCCCCGACGGCGCCGACCGGCACGGCGATGCCGTAGCCCGCGACCAGCCCCGCGACGAGTGCGCCGGTCACGACGCGGGAAGCGTCGACCTCCGGGGGCAGCCGGGCTGCTGCTGGTACCGCACCGGACGAACGGCGGCGGTCGACGGCAGCAAGGAACGGGTCATAGACATGGCCGGATTCTGCGGGCGACGACCGCACCCCGACAAGCGAATTTCCCCGCGATGCCACGGCATGGCGCCGGGGATGACGGCGATCCCCGGCCATATCGCGCCGCCGGGTGATCTGGCCGAACTTGATGTGGCCGCAGTAGATGCCCAGGGCATCCAATGGCGGACGGAACGAGGCACTCCATCGTCTGCGAGGCCCCCATGACGCAAACGGAACCCGTCGCCTTCCCGCAGGACCGGACCTGCCCCTATCAGCCGCCCACCGCCTACGACCCGCTGCGCGCCGCCCGCCCCCTCGCCCGGATCACGCTCTACGACGGCCGCCCGGCCTGGCTGGTCACCGGCCACGCCCTCGCCCGCGACCTGCTCGCCGACCCCCGTCTGTCGACCGACCGCACCCACCCCGACTTCCCGGCGCCCACCGCCCGCTTCGCGGGGGTCCGTGACCGCAGGTCCGCACTGCTGGGCGTCGACGACCCCGAGCACCGCACCCAGCGGCGCATGGTGATCCCCGGATTCACCCTCAGGCGTGCCGCCGAACTCCGCCCGCGCATCCAGCAGATCGTGGACGAGCGGCTCGACGCGATGATCGCGCAGGGACCGCCCGCCGACCTGGTGACCGCCTTCGCGCTGCCCGTGCCCTCGATGGTGATCTGCGCCCTGCTCGGCGTCCCCTACGCCGACCACGACTTCTTCGAAGAACAGTCACGACGGCTGCTGCGCGGCCCGACGGCAGCCGACACACAGGACGCGCGCGCCCGACTGGAGGCGTACTTCGACGAGTTGATCGACCGCAAGCGGACCGAGCCCGGCGACGGCCTCGTCGACGACCTCGTCCACCTGGACGACGGGACACCGACCCGGCAGGAGCTCATCTCCCTGGCGGTCATCCTGCTCGTCGCGGGACACGAGACGACCGCCAACATGATCTCGCTCGGCACCTACACCCTCCTCCAACACCCCGAGCGCCTGGCCGAGTTGCGTGCCGATCCGGCTCTGCTCCCCACCGCGGTCGAGGAACTGCTGCGCCTGCTGTCGATCGCGGACGGGCTCCTGCGCCGCGCCACCGAGGACATAGAAGTGGACGGCACCAAGATCCGCGAAGGCGACGGCGTCCTCTTCTCGACCTCCGTCATCAACCGCGACGAATCCGTCTACGCCGATCCCGACACCCTGGACTGGCACCGCCCGGCCCGCCACCACGTCGCGTTCGGCTTCGGCATCCACCAGTGCCTGGGGCAGAACCTGGCCCGCGCCGAGCTGGAGATCGCCCTGCACGCCCTGCTCGACCGCCTGCCCGAGCTGCGTCTCGCCGCCCCGGCGGACGCCATCCCCTTCAAACCCGGCGACACGGTCCAGGGGATGCTGGAACTCCCCGTGACCTGGTAAGAGGCTCCCCTCATGCACATCGACATCGACACGGACGTCTGCATCGGCGCGGGCATGTGCGCCCTGACCGCCCCGGACGTCTTCACCCAGGACGACGACGGATTCAGCACCCTGCTGCCGGGCAAGGAGGACGGAGGCGGCGACCCCCTGGTGCGGGAGGCGGCCCGGGCCTGCCCGGTCAGCGCCATCACGGTGTCCGACACGGGGAGTTGAACCCGGCCCGCCGTCACTCGCAGGAGGCGAGCAACAGCCGTACCGCCTCCCGCGCCTGAGCCGCGGGCGCCGTGCTCCCGGTGATCCCCGCCGTGACCATGGCGCCCTCGGCCAGCAGATACACGGCCGAGGCGAACGCGGAGTCCCGCCCCGCGTCGGCCACCAGCTCCCCGACGTAGTCCCGGAACGCCTCCTTGTGCGCCCGGACCCGCTCGGCCACCCGGGTGGACGTCGCGCCCAGCTCGCCGTACGAGTTGATCCACGCGCAGCCGCGGAAACCGGGCTCGCCGAACCACCGCTCCAGCCAGTCGAAGACGGCGAGGATCCGCTGCTCGGGATCCTCGTGCCCTGCCACGAATGCGGCCAGCCGCCCGCGCCAGCGCGCGTCCCGGCGCTCCAGATACGCCTCGACCAGCTGCTCCTTCGCCGGGAAGAGCTGGTAGAGCCGCTTGAGTGAGACGCCCGACGCACCACGGATGTCGTCCATGCCGACGGACTGGATGCCGCGCCCGTAGAACAGCTCCTCCGCGGCGTCCAGTGCCTGCTCCCGGGCGGCTGCGCTGTCCATGAGACGACCACTCCTTGACGTGAGAACGAACGTTCTCCTACCGTAGCAGCCAGCTCGGAGAACGCACGTTCTCCACTTGATCGAGGAGGCCTCGTGACCGACCGTCCGCCCCTGCCGCCGTTCACCCGGGAGACCGCCGCACAGAAGGTCCAGGCGGCCGAGGACGCCTGGAACACCCGCGACCCGCAGCGGGTCTCGCTCGCCTACTCGCCGGACTCGGTCTGGCGCAACCGCGACACCTTCGTCACCGGCCGCGCGCAGATCATCGACCTCCTCACCGCCAAGTGGGAGCGCGAGCGGGACTACGCGCTGCGCAAGGACCTGTGGGCCTTCGACGGCGACCGCATCGCGGTCCGCTTCCAGTACGAGTGCCGGGACGCGGACGGCCAGTGGTGGCGCTCGTACGGCAACGAACTCTGGGAGTTCGACGCACACGGGCTGATGACCCGGCGGGAGGCCAGCATCAACGACGTACGGATCGAGGAACGGGACCGGCGCATCTTCGGCGCCCGGCCCGAAACCGAACGCGGGCGGTCCTTCCCGGTTGAGTAGGGTTCCCGGGTGACCGAACAGGACGGGAAGCCTTTCCTCTACGTCGTCGTCTGCGCGGCCGGGATCGCCGCGGAGGTCAGCAAGCTGATCACCGCCGCGCAGGAACGGGACTGGGAGGTCGGCGTCTTCGCGACCCCCGTCGCCATGAACGGCTTCTTCGACACCGCCGCGGTCGAGGCGCAGACCGGACGCCGGATCCGCTCCGCCTGGCGGACCCCGGGCGACCCCCGCCCCTTCCCACCGCCCGACGCCGTCGTGGTCGCGCCCGCCACCTTCAACACCGTCAACAAGTGGGCGGCGGGCCTCGCCGACACCCTCGCCGTGGCCACCCTGTGCGAGGCGTACGGCCTCGGCGTCCCGATCGCCGCCCTGCCCTGCGTGTCCGACGCGCTGGCCGCCCACCCCGCCTACCACGACAGCCTCATCCGGCTGCGCGGCATGGGCGTCCGCTTCGGCGAGCCCTACTCGGGTGAGGCGGACGAGGACGGCAGGCGGCCGGAGTTCCGCTGGGAGCACGCACTCGACCTCGTGGAGCGCTGACCTACCGGCAGCCGACCGCCGGCCCCACGAGCATGCCGCCGGTGTACACGGCCTGGCCCTGCGGCATCCAGTAGCCCAGCTTGGAGACGACGGTGGAGCACGTGTCCGGCACCGCGACACGCACGACGACCTTGGCCGGACGCCCGGGCTGAAGGTCGGTGAGCGCGCAGTCGAGGGCGTGCGGCTGACGGGTCGTCGACGGATGGCGGCCGACCAGCGGATTGACGCAGCGAGCATCGGGCGTGGTCAGCTCCACCCCTGACGCCTCCTCCCCGATGAGTCCGAAACGCGCGCTGCCGTCGCCGCGGTCACTGTCCCGCGAGACGGTGTACGTCAGCGTGGTCACCGAGCCGGACCGCAACGTGGTGCGGTCGACCCGGACGCTGTGCGTCGGCTCCGGCTTCGGCGCGGTGAGGGTGAGCGTGGCGCGGACGGTGCCGCGCAGGTCCACACCTGCGGGCGCGGACCGTACCCGGACGTCGGCCTCGATGTCGTAGGTCCCCGGGCCCGGGTAGGCGTGCGAACCGGGAAGCGGTCCGGACGCCACCGTCGCCCCGTCGCGGCGGGCCGTCCAGGTGCCCGAGGTGAGACAGGCGGAGCGGCGGCAGGTCGCGGGCGCCGAGACGGCCATCATCGGGGTGCCGCTGCCCGTGCACAGGCTGACGGAGGCCCGTTGTCCGCCCGGTCCGCGCAGGGTTCCCGCGGGCGCGCACAGGGTGGCCGGGGGATCGGCAGCCGGGGCCTGCTCCGGGATCGGCCGCCCCCATGCGGGCGAAACGGCGGCGAGCACCAGCACCGCCGCCCCGATCAGTGTCCTCAGCGTTGTCGGACGTGTTCGCACCCTGTGCCTCCCGCACGGCCCCGACCGGCCGGACGCCGGTCGTCTGCGCCGAGAATGCGGGAGCTTGCGGACCGCCCGACGGCTCCCACGCCGGGCGGTCACCTGCAGGCAGCAACGGGTGTTCAGCGCGTCCGGCGGACGTAGCCCTCGCTGCCCGGAGTCGACACCAGCACGTCCCGGCGCACGATGCTCAGCCGGTCGCCGAAGCCCGAAAGGGCCTTCCGCAGGCCGCTGTCGGTGTACTCGATGTCGACCACCCGGTCGTCGAAGGCCTCGGCGTACACCCCGCACTCGTCGTACTGACCGCACTCCTCCGCGACCGCGAAATCGAGCCCGGCCTTCTTCCGCTGCCCGGCCAGCTCCACGGTGTTCTTCTGGCCGATGGCGAGGTGCCGGGCATGGGCGTGCTGCGACAGGAGGGCGATGAAAGCGGTCGCGTCGTTCGCGGTGAGCAGGCCGTCCGAGCGGGTGTAGCTGTCGTAGTTGTCCGGCTCGACGGCGTCGAAGCCCTTCTCGGCGCAGCCGTCGATCCACTCGCCCACCCGCGCGGCGATCCGCTCGCGCTTGGCCGCGGTACCGATGTCGAGGAGCGCCTCGTCCCAGTCCTCGTCGACGACCACCTCGCCGTCCGCGTCGTGCAGCAGCAGGTCGGCGGGCCACAACCGGTCGGCGTCCGGCTGGGCCTGGAAGGCGTTGACGTAGCAGATGTTGTACAGGCCGGGCGCCGGGGACGCCGTACGGTCGCGGCCGACGATGCGGACGCCGGACGGGGGCTTGTAGGGGCCGCCGATCTGGTAGTCGAAGCCGGCGTTGCGTGGCGGGAGCCGCACCTTTGAGGACGTGGCCTCTTCTGAGGACCCACAGGCCGTCATGGCGAGGGAGAGGAGGCCCGCGACGGTGGCGAGAGCCGCGACGCGGGGGACAGCCATTCCGTTCTGCAGCACGCCGGTGATCAAATCGCCCGCGGGCCAGGGCCGTCAAGCGGGGATCACGCTGTCCGGAGGGGAACGGTGAGACAGGGGCGGGCGGGACGAACGACGTACGCTCCCCTCTGTAGCCAGCCACCCCCGAAGGCAGGAGCAGCAACGATGCAGTACGTGAAGCTCGGTTCGACGGGCCTGGACGTCTCGCGGATCTGTCTGGGCTGCATGACTTACGGCCTGCCGGACCGCGGCGTGCACGAGTGGACCCTCGACGAGGAGGCGTCGCGCCCGCTGATCCGGCAGGCGCTGGATGCCGGGATCAACTTCTTCGACACGGCGAACGTCTACTCCGACGGCACGAGCGAGGAGATCGTCGGCAAGGCGCTGCGGGACTTCGCCCAGCGCGACGAGATCGTGCTGGCGACGAAGGTCAACGGCCGGATGCGGCCCGGCGCCAACGGCGCCGGCCTCTCCCGCAAGGCGATCATGGCGGAGATCGACCACAGCCTCAGCCGCCTCGGCACCGACTACGTCGACCTCTACCAGATCCACCGCTTCGACCGGCACACGCCGGTCGAGGAGACGATGGAGGCGCTGCACGACCTGGTGAAGGCGGGCAAGGTCCGCTACATCGGGGCGAGTTCGATGTACGCCTGGCAGTTCTCGAAGATGCAGTACACGGCGGAGCAGCACGGCTGGACGAAGTTCGTGGCCATGCAGAACCACTACAATCTCCTCTACCGCGAGGAGGAGCGCGAGATGCTGCCCCTCTGCGCCGACCAGGGCGTCGGCGTACTGCCCTGGAGCCCCCTCGCCCGCGGCCGGCTCACCCGCGACTGGGGCACGGTCACCGAGCGCAGCGCCAACGACAACTTCGGCAGCCGCCTCTATCCCGAGAGCGACCGCACGGTGGTCGAGGCGGTGACGCGCATCGCGAACGACCGCGGCGTCCCGCGCGCCCAGGTAGCCCTCGCCTGGCTGCTCCACCAGGACACCGTGGCGGCACCGATCGTCGGCGCGGCCAAGCCGCAGCACATCGAGGACGCGGCGGCGGCAGTCGAACTCCGGCTCAGCGACAAGGAGATCGAGGAGTTGGAGCAGCCGTACGCTCCGCATCCGATCGTCGGTCACTGAAGCGCGGCCTACGGCCTAGTGCGGCCCGTGCGGTGCGAACTCCGTACCGCACGGCCCCGCCCCCTCACTCTCCGGCAGCCGCACCCGCTCCCCGCTCATCGTCAGCGTGCGGTAGTGCTGCCCGATGCGCTCGGCCGACCGGCCGACGTAGTGGGCGATGAAGGACCGCCGGAACCGATCGGCGGTGCGATTCGGCTGCGAGCCATGCACCAGGCTGCCGTTGAAGAACAGGACGTCCCCCGGCTCCATGTCGACGGGCACCGGTGACAGACCGAGCGGCGGCGGCACGTACTCCCGTGCGAAGGACAGCTCCTCGTCCGCCTCCTCGGGACAGAAGATGTCCATCCGGTGCGTGCCCGGCACGATCTCCAGCCCGCCGTTGTCCCGGTCGATCACATCGCAGGCGATCCACGCGGCCACGCAGGTGCCCGGCTCGACCCGCAGATAGAAGTTGTCCTGGTGCAGCGCCTGACCCCGGGCGCCCGGCGGCTTGAAGTAGAACATGCTCTGCGCGGCCAGCACCTCCTCGCCCAGCAGCACCTCCAGCACCTCACGCAGCCGGGCATCCAGCAGCACGCTCCGCGCCAGGTCGTTGATCACATGCGGGTGCATCACCCTCGGGTGGGTGAGCAGCGGGTCGGTGGACGGGCGCGGCTCGAAGTGCCCCGGCACCGGCCCGGCCGCGTGCAGCGCCGTGAACTGCGCGCACAACCGGTCGATCTCGTCGTGGCCGAACAGCTTCCGTACGACCGTGCAGCCGTCCTCCCGGAAGCGATTCAGGCCTGCCTCGGTCAGGATGGAAGCGCCGGCGGCGCCGATGTCCGTGGCTGTCATACGTCCACTCCTCGGTCGGATGTCCTCGGTACAACACGCTAGGCCGCAGGGTGCTTCAGGAGGATGCCCATGAGCGCTGACGGATTGCCCGGGACTGCTGCGCCCGGCGTCCCCGCACCGCCCCCGGGCCTGGTGGTGGTCGGCCGGTTCGACCAGCCCGAGGGCTACGCCGTCCAGCGCCCGCGCGGCGCCGACAGCTGGCTGTTCACCTGGACGACCGGCGGACGGGGACAGCTGCGCCAGGGGAGCGCGCGGGCACGGGCGGCGGCCGGGGACCTCGTCGTGCTCGCGCCGGGTGTCCGGCACGGCTACGGAGTCGAACCGGTCGCCGGGCACTGGGAGTTCTGGTGGGTGCACTGCCAGGCGCGTCCGTCCTGGCCGTCCTGGCTGCGGCCGTACGACACCGGGGACGGGATGTACGTCGTCACGCCCACGCCGACCGGGCTGCACGGCCGCCTCGGCGCCGCGTTCCGCCGGATGCTCGCCGACGCCCGCTGGACGGGCACCGGGACACCGCCGGCGACCGGGCCGGAGGACGACCGGGTGGCCGTGGCGCACGGCACCGCGGCCCGGGAGCTCGCCCTGTGCTCCCTGGAGGAAATCGTGCTGCTCACGGCGGCCACCGCACGGACGTCGCCACGGCCCGGCGTGGACCCGAGGGTGCGCAGAGCGCAGGAGCTGATCGATGCCGACCCCGGGGCCCCTCACACCGTCCGCTCGCTCGCCGAGCGGGTCGCGCTGTCGCCCTCCCGCTTCGCGCACCTGTTCACGCGGACGCTCGGGCAGTCGCCGATGCGGGCGCTGCGCGAGGCACGGCTGCGGCATGCCGCGCGGCTGCTGGAGAGTACCGATCTGACCGTGGAGCGGGTGGCCGCGGCTTCGGGCTTCGCGAGCCCGTTCCATTTCAATCGGGTGTTCCGGGAGCGGTACGGGGTGCCGCCCGGAGCGTACCGGGGCGGGCCCGCGGCCGGGTGAATGAAGGCCGCCATTTCCATGTCGGTACGGCGTCAGCCGGAAATGGATCCCAATAGCACCCTGGATTGACGTTCTGTCAAGTCTCCGTCAAGGCAAGGTAATCCACAAATCAACGAGATCTCTTGTTCCGCTTCGCTGAGCTGTGCAAAGGTGAGCCCTGTCGGCGTGCAGTCAGAACATGCAGCCCACATACCCCTTGGTATGGACTTTACGCCGGATGCCCTTGAGAGGAAATGCAGCCTTGAAAGACGCTGGCCTGCCGAATTCCCCCACGTCCGCGCCCCTGTTCGAGGTGACGGACGAACAACTCAGCACCGAGCTGAGGAAATGGACGGGAACGGCGCCCGCGCTGCACCCCGTCGGTGAACTCCTCGACCGGCACTGGGAAGCGGCCTTCGCCTACGCGCGACTCTGCACCGACGGTCCGCGGGCCGCGGGCATGCTCACCACGGCGGCCTTCACGAGGCTCTTCGGCGAGTCCCTGCGACAGACCGGGCCGACGGCCGCGTGGCGGCCCCATCTGCTCGTCACGGTGCGCCGGATCGCCGCCGAGTGGGACGGCGACCGCAGACGCGAACAGCTCCACCCCGAGCTGAGAGCCGAGGCCGGGGGCGGCGGCCGTGTCGCGGCCCGCCTGCTGCCGCCGGAGGACCGGCGCCTGATCTCCGGGGCCTTCCAGCGGCTGACCCAATCGGCCCGCTGCCTGCTCTGGCACGTCGAGGTGGAGGGCGAGCCCCTTCGGACACCGGCCGCACTGCTCGGCCTCGACGAAGAGGACGCGACCGTCGAACTGCAGCGCGCCCGGGAGCGGTTGCGCGAGGAGTGCCTCCAGGTGCACCGCGAACTCGCCCCCGAGCAGGAGTGCCGGCGCTTCCAGCGGATGCTCGACGTCACCTACCGGCGCGGCGGAGTCGACGTCGACCCCGATCTGCGCACGCACCTGGACGGCTGCAAGCACTGCCGCTACACCGCCTGCCAGCTCGACCACTTCAACGGCGGGCTCGGCAAGGCACTCGCCGAAGGGGTCCTCGGCTGGGGCGCGCGGGCCTACCGCGAGTACTGGGCGGAGGCGCCCGAGGCAGTCGAAGAGGTGTCCCTCGGGGAGGAGCCCCCGGCACAACCGCCTTTCGCGGGCGAGGAGTTCGCACCCGCGATGCCTTCCCATCGCCCGCCCTCCCCTCGCTCGGCCCACAAGGCCGCCCGCCGCGCCGCCCGCCGCCGTAACGTCACCATGGCCGTCGCGATCGTGGGCGGCCTGATCGTCCTCCCCCTCGTCCTGTGGTCCGCGTTCGGCTCCGGGGACGACACCACCCCGTCCGAGGGCGACCGCTCCTCCGACGCGCCCGTTACGGGCACCACGCCCGGCAACCCCTCCTGGGTCGGGTCGGGCGAGGCGGCGGACGGCGCCCTGAGCGGCCGGCTGCACAACGTCGACTCCGGTCTCTGTATCGGCATCGAGGGCAAGAAGGCCGTCGACGGCGCGGAGGCCGAGGTCACCAAGTGCTCCGCCGCGGCCGGCCAGCAGTGGACGTACGAGACCGACGGCCTGCTGCGCAACGTCGCCGACCCCGACCTCTGCCTCGACTCCCACCTCGGCTACTCGATCCGGCTCGCCCCCTGCACCGGGACGTCCCAGCCGGACACGAAGAACGTCCGCTACGACTTCACCCTCCAGGGCAGCCTGGTCCCCCGCTGGAACCAGGACCTCGCTCTGACCTCCGCCGAGGACGGGGCCGGTGCGCTGGTCCTCAAGAACCGCGACGACAGCACGGCCCAGCGCTGGGTGATCGACACCGCCAAGACCGACCTCCAGATGGAGGTCGTCAACTGGGAGGCGGCCGCAGTCACCTCGAAGCCGCCCGCCTTGCCGACGCCTTCGAAGACGCCCACACCCACGCCCACCGCTTCTCCCGAGCCGACGCCCACCGCGACCCCGTCGACCGCACAGCCGACGCCGACCTCGAATCCATCCTGCTACGGGTACTACTGCTCCTGGAACGGCCAGTACGGCTGGTACGGATACGGGCAGGGGTACGGCTACGGGTACGGCGGCCACGGGTACGACGGCTGGGGTCGCTGAGCGGCACGGCGGAGGGTCAGGCGCCGGTGCCGGGGCTGAAGACCGACAGCCACACCGAGGACTCGTTGCCGCCCACCGGAACCTCACCGGCCGTCCACGCCACCTTGAGCGGGTCCCGCTCGTCGGGCGGCGTCACGAGCAGGGCGTCGGGTGTGGCTGTACGGGCCCCGCTGATCTCGGGGCTGGAGTACGACAGCCCGGCCCAGGCGCTGCTGCCGGGCGCCAGCGTGACAGTGGTGGGAGAGCCCTCGGAGCGCTTCGGGTCCGGGCCCAACTGCTTGCCGGAGGCGTCGACGAAGGCGGCGCCCGGGTAGCCGCGCACCGTGCAGGTGCCGGACGAGGTGTTCGTCAGCACGATCGGGTAGTTCCGCTGCCCGGCCCCCGGGTTGACGCGCCCGACGGACGCACGCAGCTCGGAGGTGTGGCACCGGGTGCTCGTGGCGGGCCGGGTCTGCTCGGCGGGGGCGGACGAGGAGGGCGTCCCAGGTGTTTCGGGTACTTCAGGCGTGGCGCTCGGCTGTGTGGTCGTGGGGGAGACCGAAGCGGGGGTGCTGGTGCCGGTCGCGGGACCTGCCGTGCCGGGCAGCGTCTCCGGAGTGCTCGCGGTGTTGCTGCTGTCGCTGCCGTTGCCGCAGCCGGTCAGCAGTCCCAGCACGGCGACGGCGCTCGCCAGCAGGGTCGCCCGGCGTACGGACCGGTGGGTGTTCGCCATGGTTCTCAACGCTCCTGAGGTGTCCCGCACCCGTCATGACGCGTGCGTACGGCGCCTTGTGCCCCGTCACTCATGTCCGATGCGCGCGGAGCGGGAAAAGTTCGCGCCTTTCATCCCTTCGCTCCTACCGAGTCCAGGATGCGCTCCGACTGGGAGGGATCGCCGTTCTGGCGGATCTGCACATACACCTGAGGCTGCGTGTCGCCGCCTGCCGGAGCGAGCCCGGCCTCCGTGACCGACCCTCCGCCGCCCGGGCAGTCGGTCCAGGTGCGGACCCGCCCGTGCCACCGCTCTCCGGTGTAGGAACGGCCGCCGTCGTAGTGGCATCCGGCGTGGGCGAGGGCGTTCACCCGCCCGGTGACGTCGCCGTGTTCACTCAGGCCGACGAACACGCCGTTCACGTCCGACGTCAGGTCCTGCCACTTGGCCAGATCGTCCGCGACGGCGAACCCCGGCTCGCGTCCCGGACGCAGGCCGATCGACGCGGGATCCCACCCCGAGTCGCGTACCTGCCGGCCCCACTCGCCGGGCACTTCGACCGTCACCCGGCCGGTGGAGTCCTCGACGCGGATGCCGGGGGCCGGGGACTCACGGGTCACCAGCGCCAGGGTCACACCGACAGCCGCCGCTAGCAGCAGCGCGGAGGCGGCCAGCACGATGGCCCTGCGGGGCCGCCGGGGGCGTGGCGCCCGGGACGCCAGCCGCTCGAGCTCCTCGGCGAAGGCCTGGGCCGTGGGCCAGCGGCGCCCGCGGTCCGGTTCCAGTGCGTGCAGGAGGGCCTGCTGCACGCCGGGGTCGAGGCCGGGGCGCAGCCGCCCGGGCGGTACGACGTGTCCGGGCTCGCCGGGCACGGCGCCGGTGACGAGGTGGTAGCCGACCGCACCCAGGCTGTACACGTCGGCCCGCTCGTCGATACCCGCGCCGGGCCCGGCCTGCTCGGGCGGCCGGTATCCCGCCGAACCCGCCGCGAGGGTGAGACCGGATGCCTCCGCCAGGCTCTTGGCCAGCCCGAGGTCGGCCAGCAGCACCCGGGCGGCGCCGCCGGGGGAGGTGCGCAGCAGCACGTTGGACGGCTTGATGTCCCGGTGCACGATCCCCGCCGCGTGCAGCGCCGCGGCGCCCCGGGCGGCCGATGCCGTCAGCCGCAGCGCCTCCGGCACGGGGAGCGGACCCTCGGTGAGCAGGTCGGTGAGGGTGCCGCCGTCGGCGTACTCCATCACGAAGTACGGCCTGCCGTCGGACAGTTCGCCGATGTCGTAGACCTGGACGACCCGGTCGGAGCCGGCCCGGCGCAGCATCCGCGCCTCGGACAGGAAGCGCTCGCGGACGTCCAGCCGGTGCGCCCAGTTGTCGGCGAGCACCTTGACGGCCACGAGGGCGTCGAGCTCGTCGTCGTGGGCGAGCCAGACGGTGCCGAACGCCCCGGTACCCAGGCGGCGTTCGAGGCGGTAGCGCCCGATCCGCTCGACGGAGTGCATACGACTATCATGCCTGGCCTCAGATCCACACCGAGGACCCGTGCCGAGGATCTGCTGACGCGAGACCGAGGGGAGCCCCCGTGTCCGACGCCGCGCCCACCGAGGACCTGGCCCGGCGCGCGGCCGCGGGCGACGGCGCCGCCCTGGACGATCTGCTGCACGCGATCCGGCCCGAGGTCGTCCGGCGCTGCGGGCGGTTCCTGCCCAACCGGGAGGACGCCGAGGAGGCCGCGCAGGACGTGCTGCTCCAGGTCGCCCGGAAGATCACCGGGTTCGAGGGCCGCAGCCGCTTCAGCACCTGGCTCTACACCGTCGTCGCCAACTGCGCCCGCCAGAAATACCGCGAACTCAAGCGAAGGGCCGCCGAACAGCCCGCCCCGATCGACGACGCACAGTACGTCGACCCGCGCACGACGAGTGTCATCGCCGGCTCCCGCGTCGACCTGCTGGAGGCGCTGGACCGGCTCGAGCGTGAACACCCCCATCTGGTCGCGCCGTTGGTGTACCGCGACATCTGCCAGCTGGACTACGCCGAGGCCGCCGAACGCGCCGGCGTCCCACTGGGCACCCTGAAGTCCCGCCTGCACGAGGCCCGCAAGCAGGTCCGACCGTGGTTGGCCGACACGCCCTGAGGGATGGCGCCCCAAAGGGGCGCGGGGAACTGCGCGACCAGCCACGACGCCGCCGCAGACGAACGACGGCATATCGCGGCACAACCAGCGGAGCGCTTACGCGTTGAGGGGCCCGATCTCCGCCCAGATCGTCTTGCCGTCCGCCGTGTGCCGACTGCCCCAGCGCTGCGTGAGCTGGGCGACCAGCAGCAGACCGCGCCCGCCCTCGTCCCAGGTCTTGGCGCGCCGCAGATGCGGAGCCGTATGGCTGGTGTCGGACACCTCGCAGATCAGCGTGGCCGTGTCATGGATGAGCCGCAGCCTGATCGGATGGGTGCCGTACCGGATGGCGTTGGTGACCAGCTCGCTCACCACCAGCTCCGCCGTGAACGAGGCGTCCGGCAGCCCCCAGAGGTCGAGCTGCCCGACGACCTGCTTGCGGATCGGGGCGACCAGCGCCGGGTCGGCCGGGATGTCCCAGGTCGCGACGCGGGCGGCGGGCAGCCCCTGGGTACGGGCGAGCAGCAGGGCCACGTCGTCGGAGGCGCCGCCCGTGGGGAGCAGGGTGTGCAGGATGCGGTCGCAGGTCTCGTCCAGGGAGCCGGAGGGGGCGGCGAGCGCCTCGCAGAGCAGCGCGTGCCCGGCGTCGACGTCACGGTCGCGGGACTGGATCAGCCCGTCGGTGTAGAGCGTGAGCACCGTGCCCTCGGGCAGTTCGATCTCGGCCGACTCGAACGGCAGCCCGCCCAGGCCCAGCGGCGGCCCCGCCGGCAGGTCGACCTGCCGGGGCCGGCCGCCGGGCGGCTGCATCACGGGCGGCGGATGCCCGGCGCGGGCCAGCGTGCAGCGCCGGGACACCGGGTCGTAGACGGCGTACAGGCAGGTGGCGCCGACCGCGGCGGTGCTGCTGTCGCCGCCGGCTTCCGCGGACAGCCGTACGACCATGTCGTCGAGGTGGGTGAGCAGCTCGTCCGGGGCCAGGTCGATGTCGGCGAGCGTGCGCACGGCGGTGCGCAGCCGGCCCATGGTGGCCGAGGCCTGGATGCCGCGGCCGACGACGTCCCCGACGACCATCGCGACCCGCATCCCGGACAGCGGGATCACATCGAACCAGTCGCCGCCCACCCCGGCCCGCGCCGCCGGGAGATAGCGCGAGGCCGCGTCCAGCGCCGCTGTGCGCGGCAGTGACTGGGGGAGCAGGCTGCGCTGCAGGGCGATGGCCGTCTCGCGTTCGCGGGAGTAGCGGCGGGCGTTGTCGATGCAGACCGCGGCGCGGGCCGTGATCTCCTCGGCCAGCAGCTCGTCGTCCGGCGTGAAGGGGTCCGGGCGGCGGAAGCGGGTGAGGACGGCGACGCCGAGGGTCGCGCCGCGGGCCCGGATCGGCACGGCCATCGTGGAGTGGATGCCGTACTCCCTGACCCGCTCCATGCGGGCCTCGTCCCAGGCCAGCCACTGGGTGAGGTCGCCGGAGGGCACCGCCGCGACGATCGTCCGGCCGGCCAGCAAGGAGTCGGCCTGGGGCGAGGTGGCCGGGTACACGTCCAGCTGGCCCGGCTTGAGGACGGCCTCGGGGCTGCCGGGGTTGACCGACTGATGGGCCGCCCGACGCAGCGTGACCGGCGCGGTCACCGGCCCGGTGGCGGGCTCGCCCGTGGGCTCGGGAGGGTCCAGGAGGTCGACGCTGACGAAGTCGGCGAGCGCGGGCACGCACACGTCCGCGAGTTCCTGTGCCGTGCGGGTGATGTCCAGGGTGGTGCCGATGCGGACGCTCGCCTCGTTGACCAGCTGGAGCCGCTCGCGTGACTCGTACTGCTCGGTGAAGTCGTGCACGGCGACACACACCCCGCGCGCCCGCCCCGCGGCGTCGGTGATCGGTGCCATCCGGGCCAGCCAGGCATTGACCCGGCCGTGCACGCCGATCGGCACATAGGCCCGTACGTCGTCGCCCCGGCCGGTGGTGAGGACCCGGTGCAGCCGCTGCTCGATCCGCTCGCCGTCCAGCCGGCCGCTGAGCTCGGGCACGCGCAGTCCGCGGATCCGCTCCTCGGGCAGCCCGATCACCTCGGCCATGGCGTCGTTGATCCGGTGCAGCCGGAGCCGCTCGTCGTAGATCGCGACGGCACAGGGGGACTGGATGAGGCCGGCCTGCTCCAGCGGATCGTCGGGCTGCTGCGGCCGGTCGCCCTCCAGCGGGGTGACCGCCAGCCAGTCGCCGGTGCCGCCGTTCTTGGGCTTCCGGTGGTGGACGAGCAGCCACACGGTCACCGTATGGCCGTCGCGGTGGCGCAAAGTGACCGTTCCGTTCCAGCGGGGCGGGCGGACGGTGGGCGGCGGGCCCTGGATCAGCTCGGCGGCGGGGCGCCCCACGACCTCCTCGGCCGTCCAGCCCAGCAGCCGCCGGGCCCCCTCGCTCCACTCGGTCACCGTGCCGTCGCCGTCGAGGACAGCCCGGGCCGTGGCGGCCTCGTCGAACGGATACACCGGGCTCATCGTCGTCGCTCCATCGCGCGTACGCACAGTGAACAGATGGGTCACTTCAGTTCCAGCCTAGTGCGTCGCGCCCCCGCGCGAACGGGAACCGTGAGTCGTCCGGCACCCTGGGTCAAGAGAGAGTTCCGGCCGATGTGGCCCCTGGGACAGAAGCACCTCACGCGCCCCTTGACGGCCTCACGTGGGTCACCGTCAGAATCTGTTTGTTCACGATCAGTTGTGAGTACTTCTGGGCCCTGATGAGGGAGAGCCGCCATGACGGTCACTCGCAGATCGGTTTTGATCGCCTCTACGACCGCACCCGCCGCCGGGGTGCTCCTGGCCCCGGTGGCACGGGCCGCCGAGGCGGTCGCGGGCGCGTCCGGCCGCCGTACCGTCGCCCTGCGCGACGGCTGGCGCTTCGCGCTGGTCAACCCGGGCGGCATCACCGACCCGGCCGGCGCCTACGGCGACGCCGCCGCGCCCGCATACGACGACTCGGACTGGCGCGAGGTCGCCGTCCCCCATGACTGGAGCATCGAGCAGACCCCGACCACCGAGCACGGCACGACCAGCGGCACCGGCTTCCTCCCCGGCGGCCTCGGCTGGTACCGCCTCGCCTTCACCCTGCCGCCCGCCTTCGCCGGCCGCCGGATCTCGGTGGAGTTCGACGGCGTCTACATGGACGCGTACGTCTACTGCAACGGCAAGGAAGTCGGCCGCCACCCCTACGGCTACACCGGCTTCGCCTTCGACCTCACGGACCTCCTGCACACCGACGGCACCACCGAGAACGTCCTCGCGGTCAAAGTGCAGAACCAACTCCCCAGCAGCCGCTGGTACTCGGGCAGCGGCATCTACCGCGAGGCCCGGCTGGTGGTCACCGAGCCGGTGCATGTGGAGCGCTGGGGCACCTATGTCACCACGCCGGAGATCACCGAGGAGCGGGCCGTCGTACGGGTGCGGACGTCCGTGGTGAACGAGTCGGGAGACGTGCGGGAGGTCGAGGTGAGATCGCGGGCCGTCGACGCCGACGGCCGTACGGTCGCCCGGACGTCCACCACCGTCACCGTCGACGACCGGACGACACAGACGCATGAACTCACCGTCGACAGACCCAGGTTGTGGGACTTCAAGGACCCCCACCGCTACACCCTCCACACCGAACTCCGTATCGACGGCAAGGCGGTCGACACCTACCGCACCCCCTTCGGCATCCGCACCTTCCGCATCGACCCGGACGACGGATTCCAGCTCAACGGCGTCCCCGCCAAGCTCAAGGGCGTCGACCTGCACCACGACCTGGGCGCGCTCGGCGCGGCGGTCAGCGAGGACGCGGTGCGCAGACAGATGGTGATCATGAAGTCGATGGGCGTCAACGCCCTGCGCACCTCGCACAACCCGCCCGCGCCGGAGGTCATCCAGGTCTGCGAGGAGCTGGGCGTGGTGATGCTGGTGGAGAACTTCGACTGCTGGCGCACCGGCAAGAACCGCTACGACTACGGCCGGTTCTTCGACGAGTGGTGCGAGAAGGACACCACCGAAATGGTCTGCGCCGCCCGCAACTCGCCCGCCGTCATCATGTGGTCCATCGGCAACGAGGTCCCCGACTCCACGACCACCGCCGGACTCGCCATGGCGGACCGCATCATCGCCGCCATCAAGGCCGCCGACGACACCCGCCCCCTCGTCATCGGCTCCGACAAATACCGCCGCCTCCCGGCCAAGGGCTCGGCCGCCGACCTGATGCTGGCCAAGCTCGACGGGCTCGGCTTGAACTACAACACCGCCAAGTCCGTCGACCAACTCCACGCCGCCTACCCCCACTTGTTCCTCTTCGAGTCGGAGTCCTCGTCCGAGACCTCCACCCGCGGCACCTACCAGGAGCCCGAGCGCCTCAACACCGGCGAGAACTACACCCCCGGCAAGCGGGCGACCTCCTCCTACGACAACAACCTCGCCTCCTGGACGATGAGCGGCGAGTACGGCCACAAGAAGGACCGGGACCGGAAGTGGTTCACGGGCCAGTTCCTGTGGTCGGGCATCGACTACATCGGGGAGCCCACGCCGTACGACGTCTTCCCGGTGAAGGCGTCCTTCTTCGGCGCGGTCGACACGGCGGGCTTCCCGAAGGACATGTACTACCTGTTCCAGAGCCAGTGGATCAGCAAGCCGATGGTGCATCTGCTGCCCATGACCTGGAACCACGCACCGGGGGATGTCGTAGAGGTGTGGGCGTACGCCAACGTCGACACCGTCGAGCTGTTCCTCAACGGCACCTCCCAGGGCGTACGGCGCTTCGACACGAAGAAGACCGTCGACGGCCGTGCCTACCTGGAGACCACGGAGGCCACCGGCGACGACAAGACGTTCACCGACGGCCCCTACCCCGGCAGTTACACCAGCCCGAACGGCAGTGCGGGCAAGCTCCATCTGACCTGGAAAGTGCCGTACGCACCCGGCGAGTTGAAGGCGGTGGCCCGCAGCGACGGCAAGGTGGTCGCCACGGATGTGCTGCGTACGGCCGGAAAGCCGTATGCCGTACGGCTCACCCCGGACCGCAAGTCCCTTGCCGCCGACGGTCGTTCGCTGGTCTTCCTCACCGCGGAGGTCGTGGACGCCCGCGGCGTGGTCGTGCCCGACGCCGAGCATCTGATCGCCTTCGACGTGACCGGCGGCTCCCTCGCCGGGCTCGACAACGGCCGGCAGGAGAGCGCCGAGCGCTATCAGGCCAGTACCCGGACCGCCTTTCACGGCAAGGCGCTCGCGATCGTCCGGTCCGGCACGAAGGCGGGCACGCTGAAGGTGACGGCGCGGGCGCAAGGCCTGCGCACGGGTACGGCGGCTGTGCGCACCACTCCCGCCCCGTCGGCGGCGACCACCCCCGCGGCGACCTTCAAGCCCGACCATCCGGCGCCCCCGAACTACCCCTACGCGGACGCCAGTTACTCCGGCCGCCCCGACACCCTGCCCGCCGCGATGCTCGACGGCGACCCGGCCACTGGCTGGTCCAACGGCTTCTTCAAGGCCGCCACGCCCCTGCTGCCCGCCTTCGACGGGGCCCGGGAGGCGGACTGGGTCTCGGTCGACTGGGGGCGGTCCCGGACCCTGGACCGGGTGGAGGCCTCGTTCACCGTGGACTCGACGCACTCGCTGCCCGCGTCGGTCGAGGTCGCGGTGTGGGACGGGCGCCGGTATGAGCCGGTCGACGGGGCGGCCGTCGACTGGGCCGGCGCCTCCAACGAGCCGACCGTGATCACTTTCGACGCCGTACGGGGCTCCCGGCTGCGGCTCACCATGACGAGTGGTCATCCGGGCGAGGCCCGAGGGGCGGTACGCATCAGCAGGCTGGAGGCCCCGGCCGGCTGATCGGCCCGCGTGGTCCGGGCGGGACGGTGTCCAGCCAGTCCCGTCCGGACCGTTGACGTGCCGTCAACTCACCCACAAGCATGGTTCGCGCCCGCATCTGGGAGCGCTCCCACGCCGGTAGCGTCACCCGTACCTCTCCCGAGGAGCCCAGACGTGAAAAGACGCAGAACCGCCCTGTTGTCCCTGACGGCCCTGCTGGCGGCGGCGCTCACCGCGCTGCCCGCCGCCGCCGACGAGGTCGAGCAACTCAAGAACGGCACCTTCGACACCACCACCGATCCCTGGTGGACGACGAGCAACGTCACCGCCGGTCTGTCCGGCGGACAGCTCTGCGCGGACGTGCCAGGAGGCACCGCCAACCGCTGGGACGCGGCCGTCGGCCAGAACGACGTCACCCTGGCGAAGGGGGAGTCGTACCGGATCTCCTTCACCGCCAACGGCACGCCCGCGGGTCATGTGGTGCGTGCCATCGTGGGGCTGTCGGTGGCTCCGTACGACACCTGGTTCGAGGTGAGCCCGCAGCTGAGCGTCTCCGGCGACTCGTATGCCTACACGTTCACTTCGCCCGTCGACACCACCCAGGGCCAGGTCGGCTTCCAACTCGGCGGCCAGGCGGACGACTGGCGGTTCTGCATGGACGACGTGTCGCTGCTGGGCGGGGTGGAGCCGGAGCCGTACGAGCCGGACACCGGGCCGCGCGTGCGGGTCAACCAGGTCGCCTATCTGCCCGCAGGACCCAAGAACGCCACGCTGGTCACCGACGCCACCGGCAAGCTGCCCTGGCAGGTGAAGAACGCCGCCGGGACGACGGTCGCCCACGGCTGGACCGTGCCGCGCGGCACCGACGTGTCGTCCGCGCAGAACGTCCACTCGATCGACTTCGGCCGCTACCGCGGGCGCGGTCAGGGCTTCACGCTGGTCGCCGACGGGGAGACGAGCCGCCCGTTCGACATCGACGCGCGCGCCTATGAGCAACTGCGCGTGGACGCGGTGAAGTACTACTACACGCAGCGCAGCGGCATCGCGATCCGCGACGACCTGCGGCCCGGCTACGGACGCCCCGCCGGCCATGTGAACGTCGCACCCAACCAGGGCGACGCCAACGTCCCCTGCCAGCCCGGCGTCTGCGACTACACGCTCGACGTGACCGGCGGCTGGTACGACGCCGGCGACCACGGCAAGTACGTCGTCAACGGCGGCATCTCCACCTGGGAGGTGCTCAGCACCTACGAACGCTCCCTGCTGGCCCGCACCGGCCACCCGGGGAAGCTCGGCGACGGCTCGCTCGCCATACCGGAGAGCGGCAACAAGGTGCCGGACATCCTCGACGAGGCCCGCTGGGAGCTGGAGTTCCTGCTGAAGATGCAGGTGCCGGACGGGCAGCCGCTCGCGGGCATGGCCCACCACAAGATGCACGACGAGCAGTGGACCGGCCTGCCCCTGCTGCCCAGTGACGATCCGCAGAAGCGCGAACTGCACCCGCCGACGACCGAGGCGACCCTGAACCTGGCGGCGACGGCCGCGCAGGCGGCCCGGCTGTACCGGCCGTACGACCGCCAGTTCGCGACCGAGGCACTGGCAGCAGCCCGCAAGGCCTGGTCCGCGGCGCTCGCGCACCCCGCGGTCCACCCCGACCCCAACGACGGCACCGGAGGCGGCGCCTACCCGGACACCGACGCGACCGACGAGTTCTACTGGGCCGCCGCCGAGCTGTACCTCACCACCGGGCAGAAGGATTTCGAGCAGCACATCCTGAACTCGCCGGTCCACACGGCCGACATCTTCGGGCCCCTCGGCTACGACTGGGCCAGGACGGCCGCCGCCGGCCGACTGGACCTGGCGACCGTCCCGAGCAAGCTGCCCGGCCGGGACAAGGTGCGCCAGTCGGTGATCAAGGGCGCCGACACCTACCTGGCCACCCTGAAGTCACACCCGTACGGAATGCCGTACGCCCCCGAAGGCAACCTCTACGACTGGGGCTCCAACCACCAGATCCTGCACAACGCGGTCGTCATCGCCACCGGCTACGACCTCACCGGCGCCTCGAAGTACCGGGACGGCGCGCTGCAGAGCATGGACTACATCCTCGGCCGCAACGCGCTGAACATCTCCTACGTCACCGGCTACGGCGAGGTCGACGCCCGTAACCAGCACAGCCGTTGGTACGCCCGCCAGCTCGACCCGAATCTGCCGAACCCGCCGAAGGGCACGCTCGCCGGAGGCCCCAACTCGAGCATCCAGGACCCCTACGCACAGAGCAAACTCCAGGGCTGCGTCGGCCAGTTCTGCTACATCGACGACATCCAGTCCTGGTCGACGAACGAGCACACCATCAACTGGAACTCCGCCCTGACCCGGATGGCGTCCTTCGTGGCGGATCAGGGCTGAGGCTCGCCCGCTCGACCTCCACCATTTCCCCTGGCCGCTCATGGGCGGTCAGGGTGTGGAGCCGGGCCTGATCGAGCGGCTGGTGCACCTCGACGTACTCGCCGTGCGGCAGCCGCTTGATCACACCGGTCTCCCGGCCGTGCGCCACCAGCTCCTTGTCGCGGAGCTGGAGGCCCAGGCAGATACGCCGGGTGACGACGAAGACGAGCACCGGGACCACGAACACGGCGATCCTCACCGCCCACGTCACCGTGTTGATCGACAGATGGAGCCGGGTCGCCACGATGTCATTGCCGCCGCCCGCCAGCAGGATCAGATAGAGGCTGATCCAGGCCGCGCCGATGCCCGTACGCACAGGGCGGTTGCGCGGCCGGTCCAGGAGGTGGTGCTCCCGCTTGTCGCCGGTGATCCGGGCCTCCAGGAACGGATACACGCCGATGAAGAGCAACAGGAGCGGGAAGACGACGACCGGGATCAGCACACCCATGACCAGCGTGTGCCCCCACAGATTGATCTCCCAGCCCGGCATCACCCGGACCAGACCCTCGGCGAACCCCAGATACCAGTCCGGCTGGGCGCCCGTGGAGACCTGATCGGCGCGGAAGGGGCCGTACTGCCAGACCGGGTTGATCGTCGCGATCGCCGCGATCAGGGTGAGGACGCCGAAGACCAGGAAGAAGAAGCCGCCCGCCTTCGCCATGTACACCGGCATGAAGGGCGAGCCGACGACATTGCGCTCGGTCCGGCCGGGGCCCGCGAACTGCGTGTGCTTGTGGTAGAAGACCAGCAGGATGTGCGCCACCACCAGCGCGGCCATGATGCCGGGGACCACCAGGATGTGCAGCGAGTAGAAGCGGGCCACGATGTCGTCGCCGGGGAACTCGCCGCCGAACAGGAACATCGTCAGATACGTCCCCACGATCGGCACCGAGAGCAGCGCGCCCTCGACGAACCGCATCCCCGTCCCCGACAGCAGGTCGTCCGGCAGCGAGTAGCCCATCAGGCCCTCGAACAGGCCGAGGAACAGCAGGGACCAGCCGAACAGCCAGTTGATCTCCCGCGGCTTGCGGAACGAACCCGTGAAGAAGTGCCGCATCATGTGCGTCAGCATCGCGGCCACGAAGATCAGCGCCGCCCAGTGGTGCAACTGCCGGATCAGCAGCCCGCCGCGCACATCGAAGCTGATCTCCAGGGTGGAGGCGTACGCCTCGGACATCCGGACGCCGTTCAGTGGGACGTAACTGCCGTGGTACACCACCTCGTTCATCGACGGATGGAAGAAGAAGGTGAGCCACACGCCGGTGAGGATCAGCACGATGAAGCTGTACAGGCAGACCTCGCCGAGCAGGAACGACCAGTGGTCGGGAAAGACCTTCCGCAGGTACTTCTTGCCGAGCGTGTGGGTGCCGAGGCGGCCGTCGAACCAGTCGGCGAGCCGCTCGCCCTTCCCGGGCCGCACGGTGGTGGTCACGCCTCCTCCTTGTGGACGTGCGTGAGCTTGTCGGGATTGGCGACGATGTAGACGCCGGACACCCGGTCGCCCTCGGGCGTGAGGTCCATGACCATCACCGCGTACGGCTCGTCGCCCTGGAACAGCACCATCGCCTCGTCGCCGTTGACCCGGCGGTAGCGCAGTTCGAGGCCTTGTGCGGCACCCCGGGCGCTGAGCGAGCCGATGAGGCGGACCGCCTTGTCCCGGCCGCGCACCGGGCGCAGTGCCGCGCCCCTGCGCTTGCCGCCGCCGTCCGACCACACCGTCACGTCCGGTGCGAGGATCTCCATCAGCGCGGCGATGTCCCCGCCGAGGGCGGCCTGTACGAACCGCTCGGTCGCCTCCCGGCGCACCCGTGGATGCGCCTGGTACAGCGGCCGTCGCGCGTGCACATGCGCCCGCGCCCGATGCGCCAGCTGCCGTACGGCCGCCGGGGTGCGATCGATCAGCTCCGCGATCTCGGTGTGGGCGTACCCGAACACCTCGTTGAGCACGAACACCGCGCGCTCCAGTGGCGTGAGCGACTCCAGCACCACCAGCATCGCCAGCGACACGGACTCGGTGCGCAGCGCGGGATCGTCGGCGCCGTCGTCGGCGACCAGCGGCTCCGGCAGCCAGGGACCGACGTAGGTCTCACGGGAGCGGTTGATCGCGGCCCGTCGTCCCAGCGCGTGGTTGACGGCGATCCGGACCAGATACGCCCGGGGATTGTCGATCCCGTCGAGATCGCGGCCCCGGCCCCGGGCCGTCCAGGACAGCCAGGTCTCCTGGAGCACGTCCTCGGTGTCCGCGACACTGCCCAGGATGTTGTAGACGAGGCCGAACAACAGCTCACGGTGGTCGACGAAGACTCCGGTCGCCTCGCTGAGTCGCTCGTCGGTGTCGGGCACAGGGAACTCGGACATGAACAGGCCTCCGCAGTGGTGCGCTCACTACTGCGAGGGCCGCAGGGGGCCGGATTGTGACATCGACGGCCGGATTGTGACCTACGTCTCACCGCCCGCCCGTGCCGGAGTCAGGACGCCTCGTGGAAGACGAGCCCCAGCGAGTACCGGCGGCCGGAACGCACCGGGCTCACCCCGTGCCGCATCGCCCCGGCAGACCAGCCGCGCCGGGTGCGCACGGGCCGGTCCCGGGTCGTGAAGACCAGACCGTGACCCTGCTCGAGCGCGGTGGCGGTGCCCCGCGACTGGGCCCTGGGCCGCTGCTCCACCATCAGGAACTCGCCGCCGGTGTAGTCGGTGCCGTACGCGTCGAGTCCGACGACCACCTGGAGCGGGAAGAGCATCTCGCCGAACACATCACGGTGCAGCGCGTTCCAGTCGCCCTGCCGGTAGCGCAGCAGGATCTGCGCCGACCGGTCCTGCCCGGCCGCGTGGCAGCGCTCCAGCCACTCGTCGAGCGAGTCCGGCCAGGGCGCCGGGCGGTCCAGCCGGGCCGCCCAGTCACGGGCGATGGGCAGCAGGCGCGGATAGAGCGTGGCGCGCAGAGCGGCCACCGGAGCGGGCAGGTCATGGGTGAAGTAGCGGTACTCGCCGGAGCCGAAGCGGTGCCGTGCCATGTCGACGGTGGTCCGGAACAGCTCCGGCTTCTCGTACAGCGCCGCCAGGTCGCTGCACTCCGCCGGGGTCAGCAGCTGGCCCGTCCGCGCGCTGCCGTACGTGTCCAGTTCCTCGGCGAGGGCGGCCCAGTCCGTCCCGTCGACGCGGCGGCGGGCCCGGTCCGTGGTGAGCGTCATGAGAGGGTCACCGTCCTGTGCGGTTCGTTCGTCGTGCTCTCGCTTCCGAGTCTGCCGCCCCGCCCATGGCGCGTCCGGCGGGAATCGGACATGGCGTTCCGACCTTGGGGTACCGGGGTATTCGCGCTGTGACCTGGTGGTATTTACGAGTCAGTACCCGCGCGGTACGCTGAAATGCATGCCAGCCCTCAACGTGGAGTTCAGTGACCGCGAACTGGAGGACCTGCGGCAGATCGCCAAGGAGCGGGGTACGTCGATGAAGGCCCTCGTGCGTGAGGCCGCAGCCGCCGACATAGCCCGCCACCGTGCCCTGCAGGAGGGCGCGGAGGCCTTCCGCCGGTTCTTCGCGTCCCACGCCGACGAGTTCGCGGCCGCCTTCCCCGACGACGAACCAGCCATCAAGAGCGAGGGGCGGGTCGCCTGACCGATGGCTCCCGTCGTCCATATCGACGTCCCGTGGCTGCTCCAGCGCCACGAAGAGGTCCTGCCCGACCAGCCGACCATCAACGACTTCTCGGCCCTGGTCGCCGCCGTCGCCCGCCATCGTGTCGATCCGCCGCGCCTCGGCGTGGACTCCGACCCGGCCTGGCGGGCCGCCGCCCTGCTGCACACCCTCGCCCTGCTCAAGCCGCTGCCGGCGGCCAACGCCCGTTTCGCCTGCGCCACCGCCGTGGCCTACATGTTCGTCAGCGACGTCGGCATCGACCCGCCCTACGGAGCCCTCGTCGACCTGGCCCGCGACCTGATCTCCGGCAAGGCGGACATCTACGGCGCGGCCGACCGGCTGCGTTCCTGGCAGATCTGACACGGCCGGACGACGCAACGCCGCCCGCCCCGGGGCCGCCGGCCGAGGGCGGGAGGAACAGGGCCGGCGGCCGGGTTCGCGCAAGAGAGCCGCCGTCCTGCGCGCGGCCTTCCGAGGTGGGCCGCCCCCAGTGGACTACGCGGGGGCGTGCGTGGGGGAGCGTGCGCGGCGCACCGGCGAGTGCGCCTGATTCACACGGGGCGCGGGGAAAAACGGGAAAACAGGTGCCCAGAGGCGAGTTGCGGCCCCTTCTGACTTTCTTTCAATGAGGCGGATGTTGCTCGAGTGCCTTGTTGGTCATGAGTGTGTTGTGCAAGGGTGAACAGCGCATGTGGGGGGCATTGGCGGAGTCGCATTCGTCCTGGGGGGAACAGGTCCGGATCGGCGCGCGTGAATTCATGCTCCCCGCGTCGTCGCCCAAAAGGTACGCACCAACACTGAGTTCCCTTTTCGGCGGCCGGAACATCTGAGAGTCACCTGCGCGTGGGAAGGAATCCGCTCAGTGCCCACCCCCCACCCTCCTCGCCCGCCCTACCCCCCGCCCGGCGGGGTTCCCGCAGAATCCGATGAGGGCCTCGCCACCCGGCTGAGAGGCCGTACGGACGCCGAGGCCTCTCCTTCCGTCGCGCTGCTGATGGCGCGGCACTGGCGGCCCGCTCATGAATACGCGGTCATCTGCCTCGCCGCGAAGTCGGACGTCGCCTCCATGGTCACCGCCGCCGCGTTTCACCAGGTTCTCGACCGGCTGGCGCTCGGCGAGCCGGCCGACGCGGTGCGCCCGCGGTTCCTCGTGGCCGTGCGGGACACCGTCGGACAGTGGTCGACCCAGGAGCGAATATCCGGTGTTCTGCCGGATTTGGTGAAACCCGCCGGGGGGCGCGGCATGCGTGCCGCGAAGTCCATGACGCCGGAAAATCGCAAGCTGGCCGAGCGTTCATTCCACGCCCTTCCCGGACTCGCCCGGTGTCTGCTGTGGCACACCGAGGTCGAGGCGGAACCGATAACCGTTCCCGCCGGACTGCTGGGCATGGACATCGACACCGCGACGGCCGCTCTCGAACAGGCACGTGAAAAATTCCGCGAGGGTTGTGTACATGCTCATCGGGAACTCGCGCCGAGCAAGGATTGCCGCTTCTACAACCGACTCCTCGATGTCCCGATCCGCCGCGGCGGCGCACTGCTTCCGGATGTGCAGAAGCATCTCGGAGAGTGCCGCTACTGCCGTTTCGCCGCCGAACAACTGAGTCATTTCGAGAGCGGATTGGGTGTGCTGCTCGCCGAGGCCGTGCTCGGCTGGGGAGCGCGCCGCTATCTCGACTCCCGTCCCGGCCGCGCCGAGCAGGCCACGCGGGCACGCGGCTCCGGTCGGCACGGCAGAGCGCGCCAGCGGATCCTGTCCCGTGTCCCCGCGCCGGCCCGTCGTCGTATCGCCGAGGTGCCTCGGCCCACCCGGGCGCTGCTCACGAGCGTGGGTATCGCCTCTGCCGGGCTCCTGGCGGGCGTGCTCGTCTCCAGTCTGTGGGCTGCTCCGGACGGCGGAACCGACCCGACCGAGTCCGCCGCCGCGACCGGTGCCCCGGAAACGACCACCCGGCCGGGCACCGCCCAACTCCCCACCGCACCCCTGCAGTCCACGCTGCGCAACGAGGCCGCGAACCTGTGCCTGGGCATCCACGGGGAGGTCAAGGCCGGCGCCGGGACCGAACTGGCCGCCTGCTCGTCCGACGCGACCCAGCAGTGGTCGTACGAGGTCGACGGACTGCTGCGCAGCGTGGCGGATCCGAGCCTGTGCCTGGACTCGCGTGCGGACGCCGGTGTCGTCATCCTCGGCATCTGTGCCCCCGAGGACTCCGAGCGCGGCGACGACGTCCGCTACGACCTCACCGTGCGGGGCGAGTTGCTGGCCCGCTGGCAGGAGGGGCTCGCGCTGACGTCCACCACCAAGGACGAGGGCGCCGACATCGTCGTCAAGGTCCGTGACGGTTCCGCCGAGCAGCGCTGGCTGACCGACCAGGCGTCGGCCGACACCGGGTCGCTGTCGATCGCCGGGACCGACGCCCCCTCCGTGCCGCCCACCCGGCTCTCCGGCCGGACTGCCTGAGGGGGCGCGGTTCCCGGCTAACTCACCACGTCCTGTGGGGGGTTGCCCGCCAGGAACCCGGCCACGTTCTGGACGGCGGCCAGCGCGATGCGGATCAGCGTCTCCCGGGTGACCCCCGCGGTGTGCGGGGAGAGCACCACGTTCGGGGCCTTGAGCAGACGCAGGGCCGGGGTGGGCGGTTCGGGGTCGAAGACGTCGATGCCCGCCCCGGCCAGGGCGCCGCGCTCCAGCGCGTCGGCGAGGGCGTCCTGGTCGATCAGGGCGCCCCGGGCGGTGTTGATCACGAACGCGGTCGGCTTGAGGAGCGCGAGGCGTTCGGCGTTCAGCAGCTGCCGGGTCTCCTCGGTGAGGGGCGTGTGCAGGGAGACGTAGTCGGCGGTGCGCAGCAGCTCGTCGAGCGGCACATGACGGGCGCCGCCGAGGCGGGCCGCCGTCTCCAGCGGTACGGGCCGCCGCCCGGCGTAGACGACGGTCATGTCGAACGCGACCGCGCGCCGGGCGACTTCCTGCCCGATCTGCCCCAGGCCCACGATGCCGAGGGTCTTGCCGGACAGCTCGGTGAGGGAGCGCTGCAGCCGGGGGAGCGCCCAGTCGGCCTCGACGAGGGCGGTGTGCGCGGGGATCAGCTGCTTGGCCAGGGCGAGCATGAGGGCGAAGGTCTGCTCGGCGACGTTCTGCGCCTCGGCGCCGCTGGAACCGATCGTGCAGACGGGCACGTCGCGGGCGCGGGCGGCGCTCACGTCGACGTAGTCGAAGCCGTGGCTGGCGCACTGCACCAGCTCCAACTCCGGTGCGGCGGCGAGGTGTTCGGCGGTCACGGGTGCGAGCGCCGTCACGATGACGTGCGCCGCGCGCAGGGCGGCGGGGTCCTCGTCGGTGGCCTCGACGACGGTCACGTGCGCCTCGCCGGGGAGCAGGCCGGCGAGTCCGGCTCCGGTCGCGCGGCCGCCGACGTGGGGTGCGACGACGGCGAGGACGTTCTTCTTCGCGTCGGTCATGCGGGGTCCTCGATGAGATCGGCGGGGCCCACCGTGGCGGGCGTGGCGTGTCCGGACAGGGCGAGGGTGAGGTCGAGCTCGGCGAGCAGACAGCGGATCACATGCTCGACGCCCGCCTGTCCGTCGAGGCCGAGCCCATAGACGTACGGCCGTCCGACCAGCACCGCCCGCGCGCCGAGGGCGAGCGCCTTGAAGACGTCGTCGCCGGTGCGCACCCCGCTGTCGAAGAGGACGGTCAGCCGGTCGCCGACCGCCTCGACGACCCGGGGCAGCGCGTCGGCCGCGGCGACGGACCCGGCGACTTGGCGCCCGCCGTGGTTGGACACCACGACCCCGTCCATCCCGGCGTCGGCGGCGAGCCGGGCATCGTCGGGGTGCAGGATGCCCTTGAGGACGATCGGGCCGTCCCAGTTCTCTCGCAGGAACGCAAGGTCCGGCCAGGTCTTGCCGGGATCCGCGAACATGCCGACGAAGTGCATCACCGCCGCGTTCGGATCCTCGTGCACCGGCTTGGCCAGGCCCGCCTGGAACGCCGGGTCCGAGAAGTAGTTGGCGGTGCCCACACCGTGCAGGAACGGCAGATACGCCTGGTCGAGGTCGCGGGGACGCCACGCCAGCATCGGCGTGTCCAGCGTGACGACCAGCACCGAATACCCGCTCGTCTTGGCCCGGTTCAGAAAACTCCGGGTCACCTCGCGGTCCTTGGCCCAGTACAGCTGGAACCAGCGCTCGGCGTCGCCCATCGCCTCGGCGACCTGCTCGATCGGCGTGCTCGACGCGGACGACAGGATGTACGGCACGCCCTGCGCGGCGGCGGCGCGGGCAGCGGCCGACTCCGCGTCCGGGTGCATGATCGACAGCACGCCGACCGGCGCCAGCGCCAACGGGGCGGGCAGCGCGCGGCCCAGCACCTCGACCGACAGATCCCGCTCGTGCACGTCCCGCAGCATGCGCGGCACGATCCGGCGGCGCTCCAAAGCTGCCCGGTTGGCACGGGCCGTGCTCCCGTCGCCGGCACTGCCCGCCACATAGCCGACGGGGCCGGGGCCGAGCCGCTGCTCGGTCAGCTCCTCAAGCCGGGTCAGATCGGTGGGCAGCCGGGGTACGGCGCCCGACATGCCGTTGAGGTAGATCTCGTACTGGAAGTCGGCCCAGTGCTTGGCCATCTCCTGCATCCCGCCTCTCGTCGCTGAGAACGCGCAGTACGCAGACCATACCGACCGGTAGGCAGGACGGGACGATCAGGGCCGGGTCGCCGACTCGTGCAGGATGCGGGCGAGTTCGCGGGGCTGGGAGAACATCGGCCAGTGGCCGGTGTCCATCCGCACCAGTTCCCAGCGGTCGCTCTTGAGTGCCTCGGCCACCGCGTCCAACGGCTCTTCGCCGTCGAGCAGGCACTTGATGTACGTCGCCGGCAGCTCGGAGATCGGGCGCTTCAGGACGGCCGGTTCGGTCACGGTCGCGCCCGGGTGCGGTGTCTGGACGGCGACGATGCGGGCGATCTGCTCGTCCGTCAGGCCCTGGCCCGCGTAGTCGTCGGCACCCGCCGACGGCCAGAAGCCGTCGTGCGCGGCGATCTCCTGGCGTACCTGATCGCTCGGCCAGCCCGACAGGAAGTTCTCCCCGTCGACCGGGACATTGGAGTCGACGAACACCACACGGGCCAGCCGGTCGCCGATGCGCTCGGCGGCCTGCCCCACCGGGATTCCCGCGTAACTGTGCCCGACCAGGACGACATCCCGCAGATCGAGGCGCTCGACCTCCGCGACGATGTCCTGGACATGGGTCTGCTGCCCTGCCGGGACACCCCGCTTCTCCGCGAGGCCGCTCAGGGTCAGCGCATGCACCGCATGACCGGCCGCACGCAGCTCGGCCACCACCTCGTCCCACGCCCACGCTCCGAGCCGGGCTCCTGCCACCAACACGAATTGAGTCATGTCCGCAACGTAGTCGAGGGGTCTGACAACGGGGTGTCGCCTCCCGGTGCTCCCGGCCCGGTGATCGGCGGCACCGGCGTGTCGACCGTCCGCGCGAGCCGCGCACCCTCGGGCCCGTACACCGCGCGCGGCTCCGGGAACAGCCGCAGCAGCGTCAGGAACAGCACAGCCGCCACGACCAGGGCCAGCGGCAGGCTGATGTCGACGCCGTTCGCCAGATCGCCGAGCGGGCCGACGAACTGGCCCGGGATGTTGGTGAACAGCACGCCGAGCAGCGCGGAGACCCACCAGGCGGTCATGCCCCGCCAGTTCCAGCCGTGCGCGAACCAGTAACGGCCGCCGCGCTGGCGCCGGTTGAAGACCTGGAGCGCGTCCGGGTCGTACCAGCCGCGCCGGGTGTAGAAGCCCAGCATCATCACGACCATCCAGGGTGTGGTGCAGGTGACGATCATGGTGGCGAAGGTCGAGATGGACCGCACGATGTCGAACCCGAACCGGCCGATGAAGATGAAGGCGATCGACGACGCGCCGACCAGCAGCGTCGCCTGCACCCGGGACAGCCGCGGGAAGACGGAGGAGAAGTCGAGCCCGGTGCCGTACAGCGCCGTCGTGCCCGTCGACAGGCCGCCGATCAGCGCCAGCAGACAGACCGGCAGGAAGAACCAGCCCGGCGAGATCGCCAGCAGCCCGCCCACGAAGTCGGGGGCGGCCGGATCGACGTACTCCGGCGCCTTCGTGGCGATGATGCTCGCGGTCGCCAGACCGAAGACGAACGGCAGCAGCGTCGCGATCTGCGACAGGAACGCCGCGCCGATCACCCTGCGGCGCGGTGTGCTCGCGGGGATGTAGCGCGACCAGTCGCCCAGGAACGCTCCGAACGACACCGGGTTGGACAGCACGATCAAGGCCGCGCCGATGAACGACGGCCAGAACAGCGACTGCGTCGCGGCGTCCGCGGAGTCCGTGAAGACACCGGCGTACGACGGGTCGAAGTCACCGGCGAACGCGATCGCGCCGACCAGGAAGAGCGCGGTGGCCGAGGTCACGGCGACCTTGTTGACGAACAGCATGAACCGGAAGCCGTAGACGCAGACCGCGAGCACCAGTCCCGCGAACAGCGCGTACGCGACGACGTACGACGGCGTGGAGCGCTCCAGGCCGAACAGCCGGTGCGCGCCGCCGACCAGGGCGTCGCCGGAGCTCCACACGGAGATCGAGAAGAAGGCGATGGCGGTGAGCAGGGACAGGAACGAGCCGACCACGCGTCCGTGCACGCCCAGGTGCGCGGAGGACGAGACGGCGTTGTTCGTGCCGTTGACGGGGCCGAACACGGCCATCGGGCACAGGATCAGCGCACCGACGACGACGCCGAGGAGCGTGGCGGCGAGCCCTTGCCAGAAGGACAGGCCGAACAGGATCGGGAACGCGCCGAGGACACAGGTGGAGAAGGTGTTGGCGCCGCCGAAGGCGAGCCGGAACAGGTCGAGCGGGGTCGCGCTGCGGTCCGCGTCGGGGATGCGGTCGACGCCATGGGTCTCGACTTCGGTGAGGGACGGGGGGGTCGTGGGGGAGGGGGCGGGCTCGGGCTGCGGGGACAAGGGGGCTCCAGCGAGGGGGATGGCGGTGGAGCGCGTGGGGTGGCGCGGCGGCACGGGGGAGGGGCGGGCGGTCGCGGTCGCTGGGGTGTGCGGCGCGGAACGGATGCCGTCCTCTTGGGGTCAGCAGACGGTAAGGCGGTGTGCGTGACGGGCACCAGAGGACGGTTCATCCACGTTTCGGGGTGTGGCTGGATGTTTTCTCCATTGCCTCCCTACTTGCCGTCGGCCGGGGTGTCCTCGGGTTCCGTGTCGGGTCCTTGGGCCCGCACCCGCTGGACGTGTTCCAGGGAGTCCCTGAGTTCGGCGAGCCAGTCGTCGGTGTGCCGCTGGACCAGGCGGACGCACCAGGCGAGGGCGTCGCTGCGGCTGCGGGCGACGCCGCCGGCGATGAGCGTGTCCAGGACCTGACGTTCGGGCTGGCGCAGCCGGGTCATGACCGGCGCGGCGATATGCGTGAACAGGGTGCGCTCACCGCCGCACTCCACGCCCCAGGACACCTTCCGGCGGAACCGGTGCTCGGCCTCGCGGGCCACCGCGATCCGGGCCTCGCGGGTGCGCTCCCGGAACTCCTCGATCCGGCCCTGCACGGCCGCTTCCCGCTCGGCCGCCGGGGCGTCCTCCGCCAGGCGCGGTTCGGGGATACGGCCGATCACGGTGATCTCCTCGCGGTCCACCGCCACCTCGACCAGCTCTTCGAACAGGTCGTCGGGCAGCCGGCCGGCGAACCAGCCGCGCAGCTTCTCTCGTTGCTCTGTCGTAATCATGTAATGACCATTACTCCGTTCTGACAGGAAGGCAAGGGGCCACGGCGGAGTGCGCCCCGGGCTGAACCGGAATGTTTCAGGACGATTAACGAGCACCGGGAAATCGGCCACTCAAGCGCTTTCAGCGATCAAGAGTGGCTTAGTCATGGGCATGAAACGTTCGAATTCCGTTACTTCACGCCACTGATTCAATACGCAAGGTTACTGAAACCCGTGGGTCCGATGTGACCTCCGGCGGCGGACTCGGCAGACTCGCGCTCGCCGATCCGGCACCGATCGAGCCGGCTGAGGCACACCCTCTTTTTCGAGCGGAAGGATGCACACAATGCGGAACACCGCGCGCTGGGCAGCGACTCTCGGCCTTACGGCCACCGCCGTCTGCGGACCCCTTACCGGGGCCGCGATCGCCACCCCGGCCGCCCCCGCCTCGCTCTACGCCCCCTCGGCGCTGGTACTCACCGCCGGCCACGGCGAGAGCGCGGCCACCGTCATCCCGGAACGCGCGGTCACCCTGACCTGCGCCCCGAAGGCCTCCGGCACCCATCCGGCGGCCGCCGACGCCTGCGCCGAACTGCGCGGCACGGACGGTGACTTCGACGCACTGAAGAGCAAGGACGGTGTGCTGTGCACCAAGCAGTACGACCCGGTGGTCGTCACCGTCGAGGGCGTCTGGCAGGGCAAGCGCGTCTCCTATGAGCGCACCTTCGGGAACGAGTGCGTGAAGAACTCCTACGGGACTGGTGTCTTCGCGTTCTGAGAGACCGGGATCGCACGGCCCCCGTGATCACCAGCAGGGCACGTAGCTGGGGAGTGCGGACCCTGTGACGGGGCCCCTGTGATCTCGCACAAGGCCGGCGGGCGGAGTGGGGCCGCCCGCCGGCCCTCAAGTTCATTCCCGTTCCTCCGGGACACCGGGAAGCGGAGGGAACCGGTCCAGCAAGCCCGATGCGCGCAGCAGCCGGCGCAGCCGTGGATCGTCCGCGACGATCCGTAGCCGGCCACCGCGCGCCGCGGCGCGTTCCTCGGCCCGGCACAGCACACGCAGGCCGGAGCAGTCGAAGAAGTCCACGCTCCGCAGATCGACCAGCACGTCCGGCTCCGGCCCCGCGGTCGCCGCGTCGAGATGCTCCGCGAGGAACCCCGCGGTCGCCAGATCGATGTCACCGGCCGCCTCGACCACGGCGAACGGGCCGTGCGGGCGGGTTCGGGCATGGGCGCTCGGCGCGGGCCGCGCCGCCCTGAAGGCGTCCATGACCGTGCCCTCGGCCCGCTCTCGGGCGCGGTCGTCTGCTTCCGGCGTCATGTCCGCTCCACCTCGACGGGGGGCGCATTCGATCTCGGTAGGTACCCCGCCGCGGTCTTGACCATCCCTGTGGAGCGGCCCGCAAGATCTGGTTCACCCGACCCGGTGAATTTCGCTTGAGGGCATTGACTTTCCGTCAGTCCGCGGCCGTACGCCGAACCCGCCTGCGGTGGCTCGTGTCGCACCAGGGGTAACGGCGGCTGCGCCGGCAGGTGCACAGGGCGACCCGGAAGCGGTCGGAGGTGACGGTGGTGCCGTCCTCCAGTTCCACCTCGACCGGTCCGTCCACGAGGAGTGGGCCGGGCTCGTGGAAGGTGAGGCGACGCGTTCTGTCAGCGGGGGCGTTCGGCACGGATGACCACCAGCTCTTCCTTGTCCTGGGCCGCGGTCAGCAGGCCCCGCTCACGCAGCCAGCCCTGCCGGGCGCGCAGCACCGGGCCGAACGCGATGCGCCGCCGCAATGTCACGGCGGTCCTCAGGCCCGATGCACGCAGATGCGCGAGGGTGCGGCCGGGATCGCTCAGCGCGGAGTGCACGACCAGCAGGACTCCGCCGGGGCGCAGCAGGGCGGGTGCCTCCCGGCAGAGCGGGTCGAGGACGAACCGGCCGTCGCGGCCCGCGTCCCACGACCGCGCCCTGCCACGAGGCCGCGGGCGAGCGTCGGGTGCCGGTACGTACGGCGGGTTGGCGAGGATGAGGTCGAACGTCTGCTCGCGCACCGGGGCGAAGAGATCCCCGTGCCGGATACGGACCGGAAGTCCGGCCAGGCAGGCGTTCAGCCGTGCCGTCCACACCGCCCGCCAGGACACGTCCACCGCGGTCACCCGGGTGCCCCGGCGTGCGGCCTGGAGCGCCAGCGCACCCGTCCCGGTGCCCACGTCGAGGACCTCCGCGTCCGGCGGGAGCCGTTCCTGGGCCAGGGCTCCGGCCAGTAGCGCGGTGTCGTCCTGCGGGGCGTACACGCCGGGCGGGGCGAGCGGAAACGCCAGAGCGTCCATGCACTCCAGGTACCCCTCATGTCATGAGATACCGGAAATGTCATGCTTCAGCGGCCGACGGAGCGACGACCGGTCCGCGCGCCACTCGGTGAGCAGGGCGGTGGCGAGACGGTCCTCCAGGTGTCCGGTGACATCGACACCGAAGGCCACATCCGCCGCGAGGTGCGGTTCCGCCTCCAGCAGCCCGCCGATCACGTCGTGGCGTACGACCTGCTCGTGGACCGCGTCGGCCTCGACGTGCTCGTCGTAGAAGAACACGGCGGCGGGACCGGCTCCGGTGCGGCGCAGGGCATCGGCGAGTCGCCGGGAGCCGGGCGACGAGGTGATCTCGACCGCAGCGAAGTGGCCCACCAGGGCGCCCCGCAGGGACCGGTGCAGGCCCAGGAGGGACATCAGGTTCACCGTGGCCAGGGTGTCGGCTGAGGCCGCGTCGAGGTAGCGGCCGTACGTCGGGTCCAGTCCGAGGTCCGTCATCAGGTCGGCGAACAGCCGCGCGTGCAGCCGCTCGGGGCGGCCCCCGCCGTACTCGTCGAACTCCACCGCCGCCATCGCCGACTTCGCCCGGCCCGACAGCCGCGGCAGCACCCAGGCGTGCGGGTCGGCCTCCTTGAGGTGGTACAGGGAACGCTGGGCCGCGTACTCGCGCAGCTGCCACAACTCGCCCTCGTCGCAGAGGTAATGGGTGACCCCCGAGCCGTCGACGGGCTCGACGAGGAGCTCCGCCAGCGAGCCGTCGACGGTGTCGTGGACCGGGGTGTCCGCGCGCAGGGCGGACAGGAACCGGTGCTCCAGCGCCGCGCGGACGCGCAGCAGATCCGGGTCCCACTCACGGTCCGGGGGCACACCCGCGAAGCCTCGGTAGTGCAGTTCGTAGCACAGGTACAGGGCGAGCTGGAGGTCGTCGCCGTAGACGGGTGCGGCGGTGATGTCCTCGGCGCGCGGCAGCGGTCCGGCGCCCAGCAGGTACTCCTCGACGGCTGCGGAGATCCGGCCGCGTGCCGACGGCAGCGAGGGTTCCGTACGGTGCTGCTCCATGCGGCCCGGGTACCCCGGCGGTGCTGTACGACCCGTCCGGCTGGAGTCGGCTGCAGGTCAGTCGCCTTGGGACTCTTCCTGCGCCTGCGTGTTGGGGGTGATGGCCTCGCCGGCCTCACCCCTGCGGTGGCGCTGCCGCTCGGATTCCTCGGGGTCCTCGACGCGCTGTTCTGCCTCCCTGATCTCGCGGAGGACCTCGTCGAGTGCCCGCTCGGGGGGTTCGTCGGGCCGGTGATCGTGCTGGGGCACGGTGTCTCCTCGGTCGGTACGGTTCTGTGCTGTTCGTTCGGCTCGTCAGTCCGTCGCGGTCGCGACCCGCAAGGGCACCGGCTCCGGGGGAGGGGGCTCCTCGGCGCGGCGGGTGATCTCCGCCCACCAGGCGGAGCCGTCCTCGAGGTGCCGCAGCAGGATGCCCTCGCGGAGTGCCCAGGGACAGAGGGTGACCGCCTTGAGGCCGGTCAGCTTCATCGCGGTGTGCCCGACCACCGCGCCTGCCAGGCTCTGCTCGGCGCGCGGCGCGGAGATGCCGGGCAGCTCGGCGCGTTCGGCGGCAGGCAGCGCGGCCAGCCGGTCGATCGCCGCGCGCAGGTCCGAGCGGTGCAGCAGCCGTTCGGTGAACGGGCCCTTCCGGCCGGGCGCGGCTCCGCACAGCCGCCCCAACTGCTGGAACGTACGGGAGGTGGCGACCGCGCTGCGCGGCCCCTCCCAGCGGATCCGGGCCGCCACGTCCCGCAGCTGGTGCCGGACCTTGCGGCGCAGCGCCTTCACCTGCTCCGGCGGCGGGGGATCCTGGCCGTCGAAGAACTCACGCGTCAGCCGTCCCGCGCCGAGCGGCAGTGAGGCCGCGAAGTCCGGCAACCGGCCGCGGCCGAAGGCCACTTCGAGGGAGCCGCCGCCGATGTCGAGCAGCGCGAGCGGCCCCGACTGCCAGCCCATCCAGCGCCGGGCGCCCAGGAACGTCAGCTCGGCCTCGAGCTCGCCCGGCAGGGTGCACAGCTCGACCCCGGTACGTGTCCGCACGGCGCGCAGGATGTCCTGCCGGTTCGGGGCGTTGCGCACCACAGCCGTGGCGAAGGCCAGCGGACCCGCGGCGCCCCACTTCGAGGCGGTCGCGCTCGCCTCTGCCACCGCGCCGACGAGTCGTTCCACGGCCGCCTCGGGAATGCGGCCGCCGGGCCCGACCTCGTCGGACAACCTCAGGCGCCACTTGGCGGTGTGGACCGGCAGCGGCGCCCCACCCATCGCATCCGCCACAACCAGCCGGACCGTGTTCGACCCCACATCCACCACGCTGATTCGCATGGCCTGACGAGTACCCAGCCGGCGGTGGGACGAACGGGATCACTCCGCGCGCCACGGCATCAGCCGCGGCCACCAGCCCGGGACGGCCTGTCGGTAGCGCTCGTACTCGGCGCCGAACCGGCTTGCGAGGGCGGGCTCCTCATACCATCGCGCGAACGCCCACATCCCGAGCCCGGCGAAGGCCCCGTACCAGAACAGCACCGGCCGGGCCAGCAGCAGTGCCTGGCCGGCGATCGTCGCGTCCACCGCGACGTACATCGGATTGCGTACGAACCGGTACAGCCCGCCCACCACCAGATGCTCGGTGGGCGCGACCGGAGCGGGCGTGCCCAGGCCCTCGACGATGAACCGAGTGAAGGCGAGGAGCAGGACGGCCGTCCCCGCGGCGAGCGGGATGAGGCCGAGCAGCCGCACGGGCGGCCACCAGTCACCGGCCCGCCAACCGGTGAGCCACCACGGGATCAGCACGGCCACGGTGCCGGGGGCGAGCGCGAGGAAGAGCGTGCTGCCAAGTGCCGCCGTCCGCTTGCGCATCCTGCCACTCTGACGGCGGGGAGGGGCCGCCGTCTCCCTGCAGACGGCGGCCCCTCGGTAGGGAGGCGGTACAGCTCACATGTGGACGACCGGCGCGGCGTCCGGGTCCTGTTGCGGCACCCCGCGGCGGAAGAGCAGGAACGCGATCACCGTGCCCGCCGCGAAGAAGCCCGCCGACCACCAGAACGCGGTGGTGTAGCTCTCGATCGTGGACTGTGCCTGTACCAGCTTGTTCGTGGCGTCCCGGCCGGAGAGGTAGTTCGTCGCGGCGCTCGCGGCGAGCGTGTTGAGCAGCGCCGTACCGATGGAACCACCCACCTGCTGCATGGCGTTGACGGTGGCGGAGGCCACGCCCGCGTCCTCGGCGGCCACCCCGCCGGTGGCCATCTGCATGGCCGGCGGCATCACCAGGCCGAGGCCCACGCCGATGACGATCAGCTGCGGCAGCACCGCGCTCACATAGTCCGAGCCGAGCCCGATGCCGGTCAGCCAGGCCATGCCGCCCGTGGCAATCGCGAAGCCCAGCGGGATCACGGCCTTGGGGCCCAGCCGTGGCACCAGCATCGTGGTGCCGACCTGCGCCGACACCATCAGTGCCGCGACCATCGGCAGGAAGGCCACGCCGGTCTTCGTCGGGCTGAAGCCCAGGTTCAGCTGGAGGTAGTAGGTGAGGAACAGGAACACACCGAACATCCCGGCGCCACTGATCAGCACGGCGAGGAGCGAGGCCCCACGGTCGCGGTCCAGCAGGATGCGCAGCGGCAGCAGGGGGTGCGACGCACGGGTCTGCCACCAGGCGAAGGCCGTCAGCAGAACGCCGCCCGCGAGCAGGAAGCCCCAGGTCTGCGGCGAGGACCAGTCGTGCGTCTCGGCGTTGGAGAAGCCGTAGACCAGCCCGAACAGACCACCGGCGACCAGGATCGTGCCCGGCACGTCGAGCTTGGAGCCGGCCGCGTCGCGGTGGTTGCTCAGCAGCATCCAGCCGCCGACGAAGGCGACCAGGGCGATGGCCACGTTGACGTACAGCGTCCAGCGCCAGTCCAACGCGTCGGTCAGGATGCCGCCGAGCAGCAGGCCCACCGCACCGCCGGCACCCGCGATAGCGCCGTACACGCTGAACGCCTTGGCGCGCTCGCGGGCGTCGGTGAACGTGGTGTTGAGGAGGGAGAGCGCGGCGGGCGCGAGCAGGGCGCCGAAGACACCCTGGAGGGCACGGGCGACGACCAGCATCTCGAAGCTGGTCGCGGCGCCGCCGAGTGCGGAGACGGCACCGAAGCCGACGATCCCCACGAGGAAGGCGGTCTTGCGGCCGAACAGGTCGGCGATCCGCCCGCCGAGCAGCAGCAGGGAGGCGAACGCGAGCGCGTACGCCGTCACGATCCACTGCCGGTTGCCGTCGGAGAAGCCGAGGTCGGCCTGGGCCGACGGCAGGGCGATGTTCACGATCGTGGCGTCGAGGACGACCATCAACTGGGCGAGCGCGACGATCGCGAGGATCCACCACCGCTTGCCGGAGGCCGCCTCGGTCGTCGCCGCGGCACCCGCGCGGGCGCCTTGGGACAGGGTCTTCTGGGACATCGGGAACCACCCAGGGAAGTCGTTCGAAGGTCAACAGGATCGTCGAAGGTCAAGAGTCCGTAAACGAAACTGTTTCGTACACGTCGAGGTTAGATCCGTTTCTGCGAAACGGCAACGTTTCGCTGGGAAGGGGGCGTGTGACGTGCGCAACGGGAGCCCGCACCCGGAAGCGATGGCACGTACATTCCTTGACGGGAATATAACCGCAGAGGCATATTGGACTCATGTCCGACGCCGCCCTCTGGACCGCCCTCGCCGATCCGCACCGGCGGGCCATCGTCGCGCTGCTCCTGGAGCGGCCGCGGCCCGTCGGGGAGATCGTGGAGGCATGCGGGCTGAGCCAGCCGAGCACGTCGAAGCATCTGCGGGTGCTGCGTGATGCTGGTCTGGTGCGGGTCCGGCAGGACGCGCAGCGGCGGGTCTACGCCCTCGACCCGGCGCCGATCGAGGAACTCGACGCCTGGCTGGCCCCGTACCGCAAGCTGTGGAACCGCAGCCTGGACGCCCTGGGCCGCCGCCTGGACGAGACGTCGGACGACTCCACCGAGGAACCCTCTCCGAAGGACTGATCCACCATGTCCGTCGAACGCACCGGAACCTATCTGACCCTGGACGACGGCCGCCCCGCCGTCCGCTTCACCCGTACCTACGACCATCCCGTCGACCGCGTCTGGCAGTTCGTGACCGACGCCGACGAACTCGTCCACTGGTTCCCGTCCCGCGCCGAGATCGAGCTGCGCCCCGGCGGCACGATCAAGTTCAGCGGCGACCCGGCCATGGAGGACACCACGGGCACCGTGCTAGCCGTAGACGAGCCCCGGCACCTCTCCTTCGAGTGGGGCGGCGACGAACTCCACTTCGACCTCGAAGCCCTGGACGACAAGCGCACCCGCTTCACGCTCACCAACATCCTCGCCGCCGAAAACACCGCCGCCCGCAACGGCGCCGGCTGGGACGTCTGCCTCGCCGCCCTCGACGCCCGAGCCAGGGGCGACCACTTCGAGGGCCCGCACGCCGGGGTGAACGCACCCTGGGAGGAGGTCTACGCGAGCTGGGTCGAGGCTGGGGTTCCGTCTGGCGCGCTCATCCCAGGTACGGACTGAACCGCGCCCCGCAGGGGCGCGGGGAACTGCGCGACCAGCCACGACGCAGCCGCAGACGACAGACGGCACAACGCGGCACCACCCAGCGGACCGCTACGCCATCTGCCGCCGAACCAGCTCATGCAACCGCCCGCCCGTGTCCGCCAGCAGCTGCGCGGGCGGGCCCTGCTGGGCGACCTTCCCGTCCTCCATCACGATGACGCGGTCGGCGTCCAGCACCGTCGACAGGCGGTGCGCGATGACGATGCGGGTGGCGTTGAGGGCCTTCGTGCTCTCGATGACCGTGCGCTGCGTCTCGTTGTCGAGGGCGCTGGTCGCCTCGTCGAAGAAGAGGATGCGGGGCCGGCGGATCAGCGCCTGCGCGATCATCAGCCGCTGCCGCTGGCCGCCGGATATCGCTCCGTTGCCCGCGACGATCGTGTGCAGACCCATCGGCATCCGCTGGATGTCCTCGGCGAGCCCCGCCATCGCCGCGGCGGCCATCGCCTCCTCGGGCGTGTAGGGCTCGGTGCCGCAGATGACGTCCAGGATGGAGCCGGTGAAGGGCTGCGCATGCTGGAGCACCACCCCGCACTGTCTGCGTACGGCGGACTGGTCGAGCGCCGCCAGGTCCTGACCGTCGTACAGCACACTGCCCGAGACCGGCTTGTCGAAGCCGATGAGCAGCCGCAGCAGCGTCGACTTGCCGCAGCCGCTGGGGCCGACGATCGCCACGAACTCGCCCGGCCGCACCTCGAACGACACATCGTCCAGGACCAGTGGGCCGTCGTCCGAGTACCGGAACGACAGCCGTCGGGTCTCGATCGCTCCGGTCAGCGGTCCCGGCCGGGTGCTCGCCGTGCGCACCTCGGGTGTCGCGTCGAGCACCGGCTTGATCTCCTCGAACAGCGGCAGCGCGGCCACCGCCGAGACGAAGGCGCCGGTGAGCTGGGTGACGGAGGTCAGCAGCATCGTCACCGACGTGTTGAAGGTGAGGAAGGCCGCCGCCGACATCTCGCCGCGCGCCGGGCCGGCCAGCAACATGAACATCAGCAGGGTGCACAGCGGCAGATACACCGCGCTCAGCACCGCGTTGAGGTTCTTGATGTGGCCCGCCTTCTGCTGCAACTCGCGGCTGCGGGCGAACTCGGACGCCCAGGCGGCGTACGCGTAGTTCTCGGCCGCCGCGACCCTGAGCTTGGGCAGCCCGCGCAGCGTCTGGAAGGCCTGGTTGTTCAGCTTGTTGCCGAGTACGACGAGCCGCCGCTGCCAGCGCACCTGCCACAGCCCGAGCCCCAGGAACACCGCGGCGATGACCACGAGCATGCCGATCGCGGCGAGGGCCATCGGGACGCTGTACCAGAACAGCAGCGCCAGGTTCATCACGCCGACAGTCAGCGACTGGGCGACCACCGGGCCGACTCCCGCCATGAGCCGGCGAATCGAGCTGATGCCCATGGCGGCGCTGGCCAGCTCGCCCGTCGACCGCTCGGTGAAGAACTTGGTCGGCAGTCGCAACAGACGATCCCACACGGCCGGTTGGAGCGTCGCCTCGATACGGCCCTCCAGGCGCAGGATCGTCAGGTTCTGCAGCAGCATGAACGCCGCCGCCACCACGCTGCTGACCATCACCGCCAGACAGACCTGCACGATCAGCCCGGTCTGCGCCTTCGGCACGAACTCACCGAGCACCTTGCCGGTCGCGATCGGCACCAGCGCGCCGATGGCCACCGTGACCAGTCCGCTGATGATGAGGCTCGTCAGATCGCCGCTCGTGCCCCGCATGCTGAACCGCAGCAGCCGCAGGGGGCTGAGCCCGCGGTCCGGAAGCGGACGGTAGAACATCACCGCACGCGGCTCGAACTCCTCCGCGTTTGCCTTCTCGATCGGCGTCTCCCGGCCGGTCGCCGGATGGACGGCGACATAGCCGCCGTGCCGCCACAGCAGAGCGACCGGCGCTCCGGACAGCGCCCGGTGGCCGACCATCGGGCCGACGTTGTCCCGCCACCAGCGGCCGTCCAGGCGTACGGCCCTGGTGCGGACGCGGGAGGCCACGGCGATCTGCTCGACGGGATCGAGCCGGTCACTTCCGGTGCCGGTCTGCGCGGGCTCCGCGAGAGTGATCCCGGAGGCCTGGGCGACCAGCTTGCACGCGGCGTAGGAGGCGTCCGCGTCGGCGGCCGTCGCGCGCTTCGCCGACGACTTGCCGATCGACGCGAGCAGCGTCCGGTCGGCCTCGGCGCGAACCGCCTCACCGGCCTTGATACCGGCCGCCGTCCGCGTCTCGTGGGTGCGCTCCAGCTGCTCGATCCAGCGGTCGAGCGTCGCCAGCAGCCGGTACTGCTGGTCGACCATGCCCTGCCAGACACCCGGGTCCATCAGCAGGTCGGCGGCGGCCTCCGCGCCGTACAGGGAGCCGTACTGCACACTGCCCGGCGGCACCTGCATCCAGAACACGTCGTCGTCGGTGGGCGCTGCGGCGTTGTCGCCGGCCATCGGCGCCTGGAAGAGGATCGACAGGCTGCGGCCGACGCCGAGCGCGAGGGCGTACTCCAGCGGGCTGGTCGTGGGCGGGACGTACTGGGGGTTGCCGTACTCGTCGTACGACCAGGTCTGGGTGTTCGCGGGCTGGTACAGCTCGCGCAGCCCGATGCGGTGGACGACGCAGCCGCGGGACGGGCGGGCGACCAGGGTGTGCTGGGGCCCCGGCACCGGGCCGAGCAGCAGCGAGCCGGTCTCCAGGCGGCCGAGGTGGTGCCAGTGGCCCTGCTGCTCGGCGTCGACCGCGAACAGGTCCATGGCGCCGGACGCGACCAGCCACAGCACCTGCGGGCCTTCGAGATCGAGGCGGTTGAGCCCGGTGCAGTCGATCGGCGTGCCCATCTGACCCAGCGCGCCGAGGACCAGGTCGCCCTCGTGAACGGACGTCATCTCACCGCTCCTTGACCAGCGCGGCGTAGGCGCCGCCCGCCGCCACCAGGGCGTCGTGCCGCCCGCGTTCCACGATCGTGCCGTGCTGGAGTACGACGATCTCGTCGCTGTCGCGCACGGTGCTGAGCCGGTGGGCGATGACCACGCAGGCGCAGCCGCGCTTGCGCAGGTTGTCCATCACCGTCAGCTCGGTCTCGGCGTCCAGGGCGCTGGTCACCTCGTCGAGGACGAGGATGCTCGGCCTGCGCACCAGCGCCCGGGCGATCTCCAGGCGTTGCCGCTGTCCGCCGGAGAAGTTCCGGCCGTCCTGCTCGACCCGGCTCTGGATCCCGCCCGGCCTGCGCATGACGACGTCGTACAGCGCCGCGTCCCGCAGCGCGTCCACCACCGCCTCGTCCGGGATCGAGGGGTCCCACAGCGCCACGTTGTCCCGGACGGTGCCCTCGAAGAGGAAGACGTCCTGGTCGACGAAGGAGACGGAGGCGGCGAGCGCGCCGCGCGGGATGTCGTCGAGGCGCTGTCCGTCGATGCGGATCACGCCGTCCCAGGGGGTGTAGAGGCCCGAGATGAGGCGGGACACGGTGGACTTGCCGCTGCCGGAGCCGCCGACCAGCGCGACCTGCTGGCCCGGGCCCACGGTCAGGTCGAAGCCGGTGAGCAGGGGCTTGTCGAGCGGGTTGTAGCCGAAGGTGATGTTCTGCAGTTCGATGTGTCCGTGCAGGCGGCGCGTCGAGTCGCCGGTGCCGGAGCGGCCGTAGAGCGGGTCCGCCTGGAAGTTCTCGACGTCCTTCAGACGGGCCACGTCGGCCGCGAAGTCCTGGATGCGGCCCGCGACGCCGTTGAGGCGGGTGATCGGCGCGGTGAAGCGGGTGACCAGCGCCTGGAAGGCGACCAGCAGGCCGACGGATATACCGCCCTCGACCGCCCGCATGCCGCCGATCCACAGGATCAGCGCGCTGTTGAGGGTCGCGAGCGTCGGCGCGACCACGCCCAGCCAGGCGCTCGGCACACCGAGACGCTGCTGCTCCTCCAGCGTGGTGGCGTGCTGCCCGGCCCACTTGCGGAAGTAGCCGTCCTCACCGCCGGTCGCCTTCATCGTCTCGATCAACTGCAGGCCCGTGTACGCGGTGTTGGTGAGCCGGGCGCTGTCCGCGCGCAGCTTCGCCGTCCGGGTCGCGCGCGCCCGGATGACGACCCGCATGGCCACCAGGTTCAGCAGGGCGACGCCGATGCCGACGAAGGTGAGCTGGGGGTCGTACGTGTAGAGGAGGATGGCGTAGAGGACCACGACCACCGCGTCCACGCCCGCCGCAGCGAGGTCGCGGGCCAGCGTCTCGGCCACCTGGTCGTTCGACTGGAGGCGCTGCACCAGGTCGGCCGGGCTGCGCTGGGAGAAGAACGTCACCGGCAGCCGCAGCAGATGGCGCAGGAAGCGGGCGCTGGAGAGCGTGGAGGAGATGATGCGGCCGCGCAGCAGGTTCGCCTGTTGCAGCCACGTCAGCACGAGCGTGAGCAGCACACACGTCCCCATCGACGCGAACAGCACGCCGAGCAGGGACGTCTGGCCCCCGATGAGGAACATGTCGATGTACGTGCGGTTCAGCGCCGGCACCGACGCGCCGACCACCACCAGCAGCAGGCTCGCCAGCACCGCGGCGGGCATCGTGCCCGCGGTGCCGCGCAGCCGGGCGGGCATCGCACCCAGGACGCCCGGCTTCCGGCCGCCCATCGCGAACTCCTCGCCCGGCTCCATGACCAGGACGACGCCCGTGAAGCTGGAGTCGAAGTCCTCCATCGGCACGAAACGGCGGCCCTTGCCGGGGTCGTTGATGTACACCCCGCGGCGGCCGAAGCGGCGCCCCATGCCGTCGTAGACGACGTAGTGATTGAACTCCCAGAACAGGATCGCGGGCGCCTTCACCTCGGCGAGGGCCGCGGTGTCCATCTGCATGCCCTTGGCGGTCAGGCCGTAACTGCGCGCCGCCTTCAGCAGGTTGCTGGCGCGCGAGCCGTCCCGGGACACGCCGCACGCGATGCGCAGCTCCTCCAGCGGGACATGCCGACCGAAGTGGCCGAGCACCATGGCGAGGGAGGCGGCGCCGCACTCGACGGCCTCCATCTGGAGCACGGTAGGCGTACGGACGCTCTTGCCCCGGCCCTTGGGCACCGGCCGGCGCTTCGGCGGCGCGGCCCGGCGCCTGCTGCGCGTCTCCTGCGCGGCGCTCACGGCAGCAGCCAATCCACGGGACGCTGATCGTCCAGCCGGATCTGGCCTTCGGCCGCGGTCATGGAGGTGAGGGCGAACGGCGGACCGTCCGCGGACGACCACTTGTAACCGCTCTTCGTGCTCTTCTTCTTGTCGAGCCTGACCAGCACGGCCACCGGCCTGCCGTCCTTGGTGAACTGCTCGCCCAGCTGGCTGTCCCCGAGGAACGCGGCGATCTGCTGCGCCGACTGCGCGGAGCGGTCCACCGACTTCACATGGCCGCGCAGCACGCCGTACTCCTGGGTCGGCACGGACTGGACGGTGAGGTCGACGGCCGCGTTCGCGGGGATGGAGGCCGCGTTCTCGGCGGGCACGTACACCGTCGCGTACAGCGGGTCCTTGGCGCGGGCGACCTTCTCTACGGCGGCGACGTTCGCGCCGGTCGAGATGATCTGCCCGATGGTGGCGGCGAGCCCGGTGAGCCGGCCGGCGGCAATGGTACGGACGACGGTGTCGCCCTCACTTGTACGGACCTTCAGCACCGGCGAGTTCGCGGGCAGCTGCTCGCCCTCCTCGGCGAGGATCGCGGTGACCTGGCCGGCGACCGGGCTCTGCAGGATGTAACTGCCCTGTCCGTGCGTGAGGATGGCGGGCGCGCTGACCGTGGAGGCCACCGAGCCGGTCACCGCCCATACCGAGGCGGCCGCCATGACGATCACCGTCACGGAGAGGACGAGCCAGCCCTGGGGGCGGGCGAAACGCACCGGAAGGTCGAGTTCCTCCGGCGATTGGAGCTTGGCGAGGGCCTGCTGGCGGAACTGCACGGAACTTTCCCTCACCTGCAAACGACAACGGACCGGCTCTCCCGAACCGGCTGAAGGATGGCATCCGAGAGTCCCGGAACCGGTGTACGGCTCCGGGACTCTACGGCACAGGCTGCGATCAGAGACCGGCGACCAGGCTGGTGACCGGCGCGGTGTTCAGGCCGGTGGCGCCCTCGACGGTGCCGACGACCGTGTCGACCAGGCCGGAAACCGGAGCAATGCCGTCCACGATGCCGGTGACGGTGCCAAGGGCGTTCACGGACAGACCGCCGGAGACGTTGTCCAGCTCGGCGTCGGAGATCTCGACGGTCTCAACCTGGGGGGTGGAGTTCATGATGGAACTTCCCTTCGTATGGATATTTCACAAGGGGGGAGCGGCCCCCTTCTGGGGACAGACCGAAGGCCGCAAACCGCAGGTGCCGGGCACCCGTTTCCGAGGTCCCTTCGCGGCCCCCGCGGTGCAACGGATCAAAGCACGCGGCCACCGTGGGCTTCCAATCAACCATTGGCCTCACCAGGGCACTTGAGTCCCACAAGCCCCGTTCCGTGCAGGCGTGCGCACGGCTCGGCGGCGAGTTCTTCACATCCGGCACCGCATCGGCGCGCACGACCCCCTTCCGGTCGCGCGGCAGAATCCGACACTCCGGCCACAAAGGCGTGCCGGGGGGCGCGGGTATGTGCAGAACCCTCGCCCACCGTGACTTGGTTGCGTATTCAATGTGCAGATTCGCTGAAGCCGGGATTCCGATCGTGATTCCAAGCAGACCGTAATTGATCGAATACTGACCGTGTCAGCCCAGGAGGGCGTACACGGTGCTCGCGCGGGCCGCGAGCTCCCCCGAACTCCCGTCGGTCATCGTGATGTCGGCGAACGCCATCCGGCGGCCCAGCTTGGTCACCACCGATTCGATCAAGACATCCGCGCCGGTCACCGCGCGCTGGAACGACGTGGACTGCTGCACCGTCGTCATCGGCCCGTAGCCGCCCCGCGCCGCGGACACGGCGATCACGGTGGCTGTGTCGGCGGCGGCCATCAGGGCCTGCCCCGACAGCGCGCCGCCCTCCCGGGCCAGCCGCTGTGACCAGGGAAGTCGCAGGATCGCGCGGTGGTCGCCCAACGTCTCCACGGACAGGCCCAGTTCGAGGACCCAGGGCGCGAAGTTGTCGGCGAGGATCTTGTCGGCTTCGGCGGTTGTCATCGTCATATGGGGTGTTGTTCCCGGCGTCGGCGTGCGGGACGCCGACCGTGGCCGAATCGGCGTACCCGGTAAGCGGAATTGAACGCCCCGAGCGCCCTCTGCGTACCCATGGCCATCCAGGCGCCCCAACAGTTGCCGCACGGCAGCACAGACCCCGTCCCCGGGAGGTCGAGAAGTTTGAGTCACAAGCGAATTCCGAAGCGCAAGGCCGCGATAGCGGCGGGCAGCGTCGTGGCGCTCGGCGCGGCCGCGATCCTGCTGCCCAACGCGAACGCGTCCCAGGACGGCGCGTCGGACGGCGCCGCGCCCAAGACTCTGAAGGCGGCGGACGCCTCGGATCTCGCCTCGCAGCTCGCCGGGCTGCTCGGCGACGCCTTCGCCGGCTCCTATTACGACGAAGCCGATCAGCAGCTGGTCGTCAACGTGGTCGGCGACAACAACAACGTGATCGTGGAGGCCAAGAAGGCCGGCGCGGAGGTCCGCCAGGTCGACAACAGCATGGCCGAGCTGGAGTCCGGCGCGGCGACGCTGAAGTCCGAGGCGACCATCCCGGGCACGGCCTGGGCCGTCGACCCGCGCACCAACAAGATCCAGGTCACCGCCGACTCCACGGTCACCGGCGCCAATTGGGACAGACTGGAGTCGACCGTCCAGGACCTGGGCGGAGACATGGCGACCATCAAGAAGTCCGCCGGCACCTTCAAGACGTTCGCGTCGGGCGGCGACGCCATCTTCGCCGGCGGCTCGCGCTGCTCCCTCGGCTTCAACGTCACCGCGGGCGACGGCACCCCCGCTTTCCTCACCGCGGGTCACTGCGGGGTCGCGGCCGAGGCGTGGTCGGACTCCGAGGCCGGGGCGCCGATCGCCACCGTCGACCAGGCCGTCTTCCCCGGTGAGGGCGACTTCGCGCTCGTCAAGTACGACGACCCGGCGACCGAGGCCCCCAGCGAGGTCAACCTCGGCGACCAGACCGTCCCGATCGCCCAGGCCGCGGAGGCCGCCGTAGGCCAGGAAGTCTTCCGGATGGGCAGCACCACCGGCCTCGCCGACGGCACCGTCACCGGCCTGAACGCCACGGTGAACTACCCGGAGGGCACCGTCACCGGGCTCATCCAGACCGACGTCTGCGCCGAGCCCGGCGACAGTGGCGGCTCGATGTTCACCCAGGACGGCAGCGCCATCGGCCTGACCTCCGGCGGCAGCGGTGACTGCACCGTCGGCGGCGAGACGTTCTTCCAGCCGGTCACCACCGCGCTGGAAGCGGTCGGCGCGACCCTCGGCGACGCCGCGGGCGGCGGCGCGGGCGCCGGCGACGAAGCGGGCGAGGACGCCGGTGCCGGTGAGGGTGCCGGAGCGGGCGAGGAAGCGGGCGCCGGTGAGGAAGCCGGTGCCGGTGAAGAGGCCGGAGCCGGTGAGGAAGCCGGTGCCGGCAACGCCGAGGGCACGGGCAACGGCCTCGGTGAGATTGTCGGCAACGGCGTCGGCGTGAACTGACGCACCGATTCCGGCGCACGGATCCGAGCCGATCCGCAGGAACGTGGTCCGGCCCTCCGGCGGGAGGGCCGGACCGCCTGTGCGCAGGGGCGGGGCACAGGCCCCGTCACCCCCGCGCCCGCAACAGCAGCAACGCCACATCGTCCAGGCGTTCCTCCGTCGCCGCGCTCCGCTCCACCAGCCGGTCCGCCAGCTCGTCCAGGGGCAGGTCCCCGGCCTCGCCGAGCCGCTCCCCGAGATCGGCGAGCGCGTCCTCGATGTCGATGCCGGGGGATTCGATCAGCCCGTCGGTGTAGAGGACGAGGACACAGCCGGGGGCGAGGTCTACCTCCGTCGTCGGATACGTGGCCGACGCGTCGATGCCCAGCAGCGGACCGCCCGCCAGGTCGAGCACCCGGACCCGGCCGTCCGCCCGGCGCAGCAGCGGCGGCGGATGTCCCGCCCGCGCCATCACGGCCCGCCCGCGCGCGGGATCGAGCCGCAGATACAGACAGCTGGCGAACAGATCGGCGCCCAGGTCGATCATCAGCCGGTTGGTGCTGCGCATGACCTCCTCGGGCGCCTGCCCGACGGCCGTGTACGCACGTACGGCGGTACGGAGCTGTCCCATCAGCCCCGCCGCCGTGACGTTGTGCCCCTGCACGTCCCCGATCACCGCTGCGGCCAGCGGCAGGCTGGGCACCAGGTCGTAGAAGTCGCCGCCGATCTCCATGCCCCGCGTCGCGGGCAGATAGCGCGCGGCGGCGTCGATGCCGGGCAGCCGCGGCAGCGTGTGCGGCAGCAGCGCCGCCTGCAGTCCGTGGGCGAGCTGGTGCTTGGCGTCGTAGAGCAGGGCCCGCTCCAGCGCCTGCGCGATCAGCCCGCCCAGACTGTTGAGCACCGCCCGCTCGTCGGCGGGGAAGGGGTGCGGCTCGGCATAGGCGAGCACACAGGTGCCCACCGGCCGGCCGGAGGCGATCAGCGGCAGATACGCCCAGGCCGCGAAGGTGTCCGGGGGCGGGTGCGGCAGCGAGTACAGGCGCTCCAGCTGCTCCCGGGACTCGAAGAACGCGGGCACACCGCTGGTCAGGGCGTGGGTGCCCGGCGTCCGCTCGGTCATCGGCAGCCCGTCGAACCGCTCCACGACGTGCGGGTCCGGATAGCCGCGATGCCCCAGCACATGCAGCCGGCCGCCGCGTGAGCCGAGGACCACCAGGGCCTGGCTGCCCACGGCCGGCGCGATCTCGTCGGCGACCAGCTGCACCACGTCCTGCACGCTCACCGCCTCGGTGAGCGCGCCGGCCAGGCTCAGCACCTGGGAGATGGTGACCAGCCGGGCCGGCGCACCGCCCGGCTTCGGCCCGGCCCTGCTCATCTCGGCCACCGCCCGCGCCCGGCTGATGCGCACGCTCAGCCCGGTCGTACTCGGATACAGCCGGAACGACAGCCAGTCGCCCGGCGGGCGCAGCGCCACGAACGACGTGGACTGCTGGCTGAACAGCGCGGCCCGGTAGCGGTCCTCGTACACCGGGTCGTTCAGCCAGGGCACCGCCGCCCACAGCTGCGTGCCCAGCAGCCCGCTCACCGGCTTCCCGATCAGCTCGGCGGCCGCCGCGTTGGCGAAGCAGATCCGGCCGTGCAGATCGAGCGAGCACAGGCCGTACGGCAGCCGCGCCACCATCCGCGCCGCCTCGACCGTGCCGAGCGTGCCCGCCGGCCCGCCGAGCAGCGGCGCCGCCAGCAGATCCGGCTCGGGATGGGGCGGGCGGCTGTCCTGCACGGCACGCTCCAGACGTACCGCGAGCCGGTCGCAGGCGGCCGTCAAGTGGTCCCGCTCCCGGTCGGACAGCTCCGGCGCGTGCGCCCCGGGCCAGGTCACGAACACGGCCCCGTACTGGGTGGTCGGCGTCGCCACCGGCAGCGCCGCCAGCGCGAACGGATAGGGGAGCACCACGGCGATACGCGGATAGCGGCGTGCCATCTCCTCCTCGCCGCCGACCCACACCAGCCGCCGCTCCCGCAGCGCGTCCGCCACCGGGATGGGGGCGCTCAGGCCGACCCGCTCCCACGGGGCGGCGAACGCCCGGGGCAGCCCTGCCATGACCGCCATCTCCAGCACCGGCTCGTCGGCGGCCAGCAGATACACCGCGCCGGAGTGCGCGTGGACCTCGTCCATCATCGAGGCCAGCGCGAGCGACAGCAGCGGTCGGCCGACCCGCGTCCTGGCGGCCGCCGGCGCCTGTGCGGGCGGCCGCTGGCCCTCGGACACGCCGACCACCTCCTCGCAGGCCGCGCGGACGGGTTCCCGGGATCAAATCTCTCTCCTGCCGGGCCGTCGCGCACGGCGAGCGCCCCACGAGCCGGGCGCGGCACGCGCAGGGGACGGCGCGTAGCCGCCGAACGGTCACAAGGGGCTGCGCACGCGCCCCATACGCGCTGTAATGACGGACGTGGTCACTGAGGGCGATGCGGAACGCGGCACGCGAACCCTGCGTGCCGAAACCGCCCTCAAGACGCTGACGGCCGATGCCGAGTCCCCCGACCGGCTGCGCCGGATCCTCGAACAGATCCTCGTCTTCGCGCGGGCCTCGTTCGCCGCCGTGTACACCCCGAGCGGGGACGGCGAAACGCTGTGCCTGGTCGAGTCGGCAGGTGTGCCCAGGACGCTGTACGGACTGCGCGACAGCTATCCGGTGTCCGGACGGTCCCCGCTGGCCGACGCCCACCGCTCCGGGCGGGCCGTGTGGCTCGGCCCGCAGGAACTCGCCGAGGGAGCCGAGTCACGGCGCGTGCCCTCCCGGGAGTTCTTCCTGGCCGCCCTGCCCGTGCACGGCGACGGCGGTGGCGCGCTCGTCGCCCTGAGTGACAACCCCGACGGCTACGACACCGACGACCGGGCCTGCCTCGAGCTGATCGCCGACGCCGTCGTCTCTCCCGTGCCGACGGCGTCCGCCGAAGGCGGCGAACTGCCCTCGGGCGAGTTCAGCCTCGCCATGGACAGCGGTCGCGTCGAGATCGGCGACGACATCCTGGAGCTGTTCGGTCTCGACCCGGCGGACTTCGACGGCCGGGTCGAGACGCTGCTCGGCCTGACCGTCCCCGAGGACCTGCCGTCCCTGATGTCCGTCGTCGAGGCCGACCACATGTCCATCGGCGAGCGTGAGCTGGAGTTCCGGGTCCTGCAGCC
>NZ_JBFALC010000014.1:0-155313 GCF_040656035.1 Streptomyces sp. NPDC050211 | reverse complement strand
GGGCGGCGTCTTGGGGCGCCGCCCACCGCCGTTTCATCCTCGGCTCACGTCAGTGGTGGGCCCGGTTCCGGGTTTGGTACTGGTTCTGGGCCCGGTGGGACCGGGGACGGGTCCGGGCCGGGGACCGGGCTGGGGCCTGGTGGGGGGCCCGGGGGTGGTGCAGGGGGGCCAGGTACCGGTGGGGGCTCCGGTGTTGGGACCGGGGACGGTGGGGGCTCGGGGTGTGCGGGGTCCGGGCCGGGTGTGGGGCCCGGGGGGACGGGGTCTGGATTCGGGTTGGTCATGGTGTCCTCCGGCCAGTGGTGAAACGTCGGCTCTGGACTACTCCCCCGCGTACCCGGGCGCGGTACGGCCAGTCACTCGCCGGAGGCAACCGAGGGGTCCAGGTGGCCCGCCGCCTCCGCGCCGGCCGCGAGGGCCGGGCGCGGGCTGGACAGGACCGGGACCGAGGTCGTCGTCAGCTGCCGGGCCGGGGCCATGGACGGCTGGGCGAGGACGATCGCGTCGGCGTCGATGACCTCGTCGGCCGTGGTGGCGATCAGTCGGGCGTATCCGTCCAGGTCGCCCGTTTCGAAGCACCGCCAGGCGTCCGCCACCAGACGGGTCCGTACGTCCACGGGGTGCCCTGCGCGGCGGGCCTCCTCCTCGATCAGCGACACGGTCGGCCCGAAAGTGCTCTCCACCGTGCCGAGGACGACGACCCGGGACCCCGTGGCCACCGCGGCGGCCGCCATCGGACGGTCGCCGCGCAGCACCGGTACCCCGATCCCGGCGCCGGCCGATTCGGCGACGCCGCCGAGGGTCGAGCAGGTGCACAGCACGGCCCGGGCGCCGTCGGCGGCGGCCCGCTGCAGGACGGCACGCACGTCGTCCGCCACCGCCTCGGGGCCTTCGGCACGGGCGCGGTCGAGGAGCGATGCGTCGACGAAGTGCCGTAGCTCCAGGCCTGGGTGGTCTTCGTCGCGCAGGGCGTCGAAGACGGGGATGTGGACGGGTGAGGTGTGCAGGAGCGCGAGCAAGGTGCCGGGCCTCAGAATCGGTCGGGGTGGGCCGCCAGCCAGTCCTTCGCCGCACGCAGCAACTCCGGGTCGGCCGCCGGGGCCTCCTCGGGGTGGCGTTCCGCCCACTTCACGACGTACGGGCAGAGCGGGGCTACGGCGATGCCCTCGCGCTTGGCCATGGCGTACAGCTCGCGCGCCAGGGAGCCCGCGATGCCCTGTCCCTCGTGGGCCGGTTCGACGATGGTGTGCACGGGGACCAGGGCGTGCCCCGGCGCTTCGAGGACGAAGTACTCGATGTGGCCGACGACTTCGCCGTCGCCGCCGATGGCGTCCAGGCGGCCCGCCGCCCGGTCGTCGCGGATCTCTATCTCGCTCATGGGCACGCTCCTGGTCCGAAAATATGCGGCCGACGCGGTCAGGCCTGTACGGCCTGCGGGCTGCGCTCCTGGTCGGAGCCCGGCACCGGTGCGGACGGATCGGCGCCGAGGGCCACGATCCTGTTGTCGCGGTCCACATGCACGACCCGCGGCTGAAACGCCCGCGCCTCGGCGTCGGAGACCTGAGCGTAACTGATGATGATCACCAGGTCGCCGGGGTGCACGAGATGAGCGGCGGCCCCATTGATACCGACGACTCCGGAGCCGCGCTCCCCCTCGATGACGTACGTCTCCAGCCGGGCGCCGTTGGTGATATCGACGATATGGACGAGCTCGCCGGGCAACAGGTCGGCGGCGTCGAGCAGATCGGCGTCGATGGTCACCGATCCCACGTAGTGCAGGTCGGCCTGGGTGACGGTGGCTCGGTGGATCTTGGACTTGAACAGAGTACGCAGCACTTTGGACTCCTGGAAGACGGCTCCCTGCCTGCTTACTGCAGGTCAAAGGCGTTCCTCACTGTACAGCGGCATGCATTCAACTCGAAGAGTGTGTCCTTGCCACGCGTTCTTCTCCCCTGCCGCGCTCACACCGTCGGCTACGCCTCGCCCGCAACGCGCACACGGACATGCGCACGTTGCGGGACTGATCGACTCAGCCGCCGCTCTTACGCCTGAACGACCGCTGGCTGGCAGCCGGGCCGTGCGCCGCACGCACCTTCGACGCATTCGGGTTGGCGGCAACATCGGCCGCGTCCGCCTGGGCACCACGCTTGCGCGCCAGGGCTTCACGGAACTTGCGCTTGAGGTCGTCGTTGCCGTCGCTGTCCGGCGCCAGAGGGGACGTCTCGGGGGCAGCCGACTCCGAACCTTCCGGGGTTACGGGCTCTTCGGTCATGGTGACCTCCTGGGTTCGGGGGTGGGCCAGCACAGCTTGTCATGCCGGGCGCAGTGCGGGGCGCCGGCAACCTCATGCTGCTCTGTTGCGGCGGGTATCCCGTGGCCAGGAGATTCGCTGGCAGGGCAACGGCTCTCAGCCGTTGCGTCGCACCAGGGCGGCCTTGCGGGCCTCGGCGAGCTTGCGGGCCTCGCCGGACTTTCGGGATTTGCCGCCGGCGCCGCGGGAGGTGTCCTTGCTGGTGCCGAGGCCGCGGAAGGGAGCGTTGCTGTTCTTGGGTCGCGGGAGGGCGGGCCCGCGGTCGAGCGGGGTGCCGGAGGGAGCCTTGGCGCCGGTGATCCGGCTCAGTTCCGCCTCGCCCGAGCGCACCTTGGTGACGGTCGGCTCGATGCCGGCCCCGGCCATCATGCGGCTCGTCTCGCGGCGCTGGCCCGCCAGTACGAGCGTGACCACGCTGCCGGACTCATTGGCGCGGGCGGTGCGGCCGGCCCGGTGCACGTAGTCCTTGGGGTCGGTGGGCGGGTCGACGTTGACCACGAGATCGAGGTCGTCGACGTGCAGGCCACGGGCCGCGACATTGGTCGCCACCAGAACGGTGATCTGGCCGTTCTTGAACTGCGCCAGGGTCCGTGTGCGCTGTGGCTGGGACTTGCCGCTGTGCAGGGCCCCGGCGTGCACCCCGCTGGCCCGCAGATGCCGGGTGAGCTGGTCGACGGCGTGCTTGGTGTCGAGGAACAGCAGTACGCGGCCGTCGCGGGCGGCGATCTCCGTGGTGACGGCGTAGCGGTCAGGGCCGTGGACGACCAGAACGTGGTGTTCCATGGTCGAGACCGTCGCCGCGGACGGGTCGACCGAGTGGACGACGGGGTCGTGGAGGTAGCGGCGGACCAGCTGGTCGACGTCGCGATCCAGAGTGGCCGAGAAGAGCATCCGCTGACCGTCGGGGTGCACCTGATCGAGCACGTCGGCGACCTGCGGCAGAAATCCCAAGTCGCACATCTGGTCGGCCTCGTCCAGCACGGTGATCCTTACCTGTCCCAAGCGGCAGGCCTTGCGCTCGATCAGGTCGTGCAGGCGTCCGGGGGTGGCGACGACCACCTCGGCTCCCTGGCGCAGCGCGGCGATCTGCCGGCCGATCGACATGCCGCCGACGACCGTGGCCATCCGCAGCCGCAATGCCTCGGCGTACGGCGCCAGCGCCTGGGTGACCTGCTGGGCCAGCTCCCGGGTGGGCACAAGGATCAGAGCGCGGGGCTGCTTCGGTTCGGCGCGCCGCCCGGCCGTACGTGTCAGCAACGGCAGGCCGAAGGCGAGCGTCTTGCCCGATCCGGTGCGCCCGCGTCCCAGGACGTCGCGCCCCGCCAGGGCGTCGGGCAGTGTGGCGGCCTGGATCGGGAAGGGTTCGCGCACCCCGAGTTCGCTCAGTGTCCGCAGCACCTCCACCGGCAGTTCCAAGCCGGCGAAGGAGACGGCCGGGGGCAGCGCCGGAGTCATGGCCTCTGACTGGGCGGGACCGCCGTGAGCGATGCCGGCGTCGTCGGGATCCTTCATGAACAGCCTTCCGCAGGGGGACGTACCGAGGAAGGCCCGGCAGGATTGAACAGCCCACGCACCAGCGGAACCGAACAAGCAGAATCGCCCACCGCGACGACCACGCAAACGCGTGACACTAGCACAAGGCATAAGCCTCCATGGCCGAACTCTTCACCACCAAGCCAACCCCGCCCAGTGGGACATGACCCCCTCCCGGTCCGTCGTCACCTGGCATTATGTGGGCGAGCGGAGATCCACCCGTTCTGGGTCGCAATGGGGGCGAGGGGCATTGGCACGTCCGAATTCAGGTGACGATCAGCTGCAGGCCCTTCACCAGCAGGGCTGGGAGGCCGCGTGTTCGCTGCACCGGCACCTGAGCAGCGGAGGAGAGTTGGCTCCGATTCCCACTCCGGGCGTGCTGCTCGAAGTGGGGGAGATCGCGTACGGCGACGTAGCGGCGGACTACTCGCGCTTTTACGGCACGAATGTGACCTACAACCAGCGCTCGGGCTTCTACTTCGGGTCACCGATGTTCGTCGCCGCCGGGCTGGTCGGAGACGCGCTCGCCAACAACAGTGCCCGCAACCGGGCGCAGGCGATGGCTCAGGCGCAGTGGCGTGACTTCTCCCCCTGCCGCGCGATCCTCACCGACCGTCGCATGCTGCTGCATGTCGCGGCCGAGAACCGTTGGGTGACGGTGCGGCACCACGAGATCGTCAGCTTTCTTCCCGTGCTGGAACAGTGGGCGCTGTTCACCGACTACCAGCAGTGGGAGCCGATGCGGTTGGCCGGGCCGACCGTGCCATGGCTGACCGCAGCGACGATCTCCGTGCTCAACCGGGGCCGGTCCGAGTACCAGCAGCTTCCTCCACTGCCGCTGCCGGACTGACGTCAGTTGCTGCGCCGCAGCGTTCCGGTGTCCTCCACACTTGTCACCTTGTAGCGCAGGCTGCCGTCGTCCGAGGGGGTCAGGATGATGTCGACTTCGTCGACGCAGTTCAACGGGCTGCTCTCCTCGGTGATTTCCTCTCGGACCTGTACCGAAGTCCCGGTGTCCATGGTGAGGATCCATCGGCCGCTGCAGTCCAGTGACGGGTATTCGACGGTGGCCACCTGATCGCTGAGCTTCCCGCCCGTGTAGTTCACCTTGATCGAGTAGAGGCCGCCGTCCCCCTCGCGCACGTTCCCGGTCCACTTGCCCTTGTAGTCGGCTGGGGACGCCTTCGGGGACTTCGTGGAGGAACCTGCCCCGGACGCCCCCGAGTTGCCCGAGTTCTCGTTCCCTCCGCCGGGAAGCCGCACGGCCAGGACGATGGCGAGTACGGCGACGGCGGCCACGGTGAGCACGGGGCCGACCCGGCTCTTGCGACGGCCGCCCGGCTGCAAGCCGCCCGGCACCGGCGGCATCGGTGGTGTGGTCACCGTCATCCGGGGTGTCGGCATCGGCGGCATGGGTGTTGAGGTCGGCGTGGGTGCCGGAGGCATCGGTACCGGCGTCGGAGTGCCCGGCGGCGGAGGCGGGACGCGCCCGCCCTGCATGGTCGGCAGGGCGTGCACGTCGTCCCCGCCCCGGCCCGCGGCGGGGTTGTCGACCTGGGTCGGCGGCGGCTCCTCGAGGTCGAGGAGGCCGGCGGCGTGCCGGCCGAGCTCCGCCATCAGGTCGCCCGGAAGCCATGCGTCCGAGCGGGCATCCGCCGTGGCCGCCTCTGCCGTCGCCAGGATCTCGGGCAGCGGAATCCGGTCCTCGGGCCGCTTGGCGAGACACCGTCCCACCAACTCGGCCAGCGGCTCCGGCATCCCCGCCAGGTCCGGGTCGTCCTCGGTCGCCCGCAGCATGAGCGCGTGGGCGCCGCTGTCCGGGCCACCGAACGCCTGTCGGCCCGTGGCGGCGAACACCAGCACCAGGCCGAGGCTGAACACGTCGCTCAGCCCGGTGATCTCGTTGCCCAGGATCTGCTCGGGCGACATGTACCCGGGAGAGCCGACCATCGCACCGGTACGGGTCAGCACGCTCGCGTCCGCCGCGCGCGCGACTCCGAAGTCGATCACCCGGGGACCGATGACCGTCAGCATGACGTTCGACGGCTTGAGGTCCCGGTGCACCAGTCCGCAGCCGTGGATGCTCTGCAGCGCACGCGCCAGACCGGCGGCCAGGTGCCACACCGACCGCTCCGGCAGCGGCCCGCTGATCTCGGTCACCGCCTGGTGCAATGTGGGGCCGGCGACATACCCGGTGGCGACCCAGGGCGTGTCCGCCTCGGTGTCGGCGTCCAGGACCGGAGCCGTCCACTCCCCGCCCACCCGCCGCGCCGCGGCCACCTCCGCGCGGAACCGGCTGCGGAACTCCGCGTCGTACGCCAACTGCGCATGGACCAGCTTCACGGCGACCGTGCGCCCGCGCTGCGACCGGCCGAGGAACACCTGCCCCATGCCCCCGGCCCCGAGCCGTCGGAGCAACCGGTATTCCCCGACCTGCCCGGGATCGCCCGGTCGCAAGTTCTCCATGATCGTTTCGTCCCCCTGCTCAGCGTGCCACTACAGCCGGACGCTCATTACAACATCACCGGTTGCGTCCACGGGCGTCACCTCACCGGACTCGAACTGGGTCCGGTACAGCTCCGCGTAGCGTCCCCCCTTCGCCAGGAGTTGCTCGTGCGTGCCGCGTTCCACGATGTGCCCCGCCTCGACGACCAGGATCAGGTCCGCCGCCCGCACGGTGGACAGCCGGTGGGCGATGACGACGGCGGTCCGGCCCTCCAGGGCCTCCGTCAACGCCTCCTGGACGGCGGCCTCGGAGGTGTTGTCCAGGTGGGCGGTGGCCTCGTCGAGGATGACGACGCGCTGGCGGGCCAGCAGGAGCCGGGCGATGGTCATGCGCTGGCGTTCGCCGCCGGAGAGGCGGTAACCGCGCTCGCCTACGACCGTGTCGAGGCCGTCGGGCAGGGATCGTACGAGATCGGCCAGGCGGGCGCGGCGCAGGGCGTCCCACAGCTCGTCCTCGGTTGCGGCGGGGGCGGCGAGGAGGAGGTTGGCGCGGACGGTGTCGTGGAAGAGGTGGCCGTCCTGCGTGACCATGCCGAGAGTCGAGCGCAGGGAGTCGGCCGTCAGGTCACGGACGTCGACGCCGCCGATGCGTACGGCGCCCTCGTCGACGTCGTACAGGCGCGGCAGTAGTTGGGCGATCGTGGACTTTCCGGCGCCGGAGGAGCCGACGAGGGCGACGGTCTGGCCGGGTTCGGCGCGGAAGGAGATGCCGTGCAGGACCTCGTCGCCGCCGCGGGTGTCGAGGGAGGCCACCTCTTCCAGGGAGGCCAGGGAGACCTTGTCTGCGGACGGGTAGGCGAAGCGGACGTTCTCGAACGTGACGGCGACCGGGCCGTCGGGCACCTGCCGTGCGTCCGGCTTTTCCTCGATCAGCGGCTTCAGGTCGAGGACTTCGAAGACCCGCTCGAAGCTCACCAGGGCGCTCATCACCTCGACGCGGGCGCCGGCGAGGGCGGTCAGCGGTGCGTAGAGGCGGGTCAGCAGCAGCGCCAGCGCGACGACGGCGCCCGGCTCCAGCGTGCCGCGCAGGGCGAACCAGCCGCCGAGACCGTAGACGAGGGCGAGCGCGAGGGCCGACACCAGCGTGAGCGCGGTGATGAACGCCGACTGGGCCGTGGCCGTCCGTACGCCGATGTCCCGGACCCGGCGAGCGCGGGCCGCGAACTCCTCGGACTCCTCCTCCGGGCGGCCGAAGAGCTTGACCAGGGTGGCGCCCGGCGCCGAGAACCGCTCGGTCATCCGGGTGCCCATCGCCGCGTTGAGCGTCGCCGCCTCCCGCTGCATGCGGGCCATGCGGCTGCCCATCCGCCGCGCGGGGACGACGAACACCGGGAGCAGGACGAGCGAGAGCAGCGTGATCTGCCAGGACAGGGTGAGCATGACGGCGAGCGTGAGCACCAGGGTGACCAGGTTGCTGACCACGCCGGACAGGGTGTTGCTGAACGCCCGCTGCGCGCCGATCACATCGTTGTTGAGACGGCTGACGAGCGCCCCCGTACGAGTGCGTGTGAAGAACGCGACCGGCATGCGCTGCACATGATCGAACACAGCCGTCCGCAGATCGAGGATGAGCCCCTCCCCGAGGGTGGCCGACAGCCGTCTGCCGAGGATGCCGAGTACCGCCTCGACGACCGCGATGAGCGCGATGAGGAGCGCGAGGCGTACGACGGTTCCCTCGTCGTCGCCCGTCACGATCGCGTCCACGACGTAGCCGGCCAGGACGGGGGTGGCGACGGCGAGCAGGGCCGTGACCACCCCGAGCCCCACGAAGCGGACGATGCGCGTGCGGTGCGGGCGGGCGAACGCGCCGATGCGGCGCAGTGTCGCGCGGGCGAGGGGACGGCGCTCCTGCTGGGCGCTCATGACACTCTGCAGCTGTGTCCAGGCTGTGATCTCCATACTCATGAGAGGGACCGTAGGACCTCAACCATCCTTGAGGTCAACGCCGAATCGGCACCGTCCGGGCACACGATGGATGCGAGGCCGTGCCCGGGGTGTCAGCCTCCGTCCCCGCTCCCGCAACCTGGCGTTGTCCTGGCGCGGAAAACCTCTCACGATGTGATGGTCGTGCGTCTTCCCCGAGGCCTCAAGCGCCTCCCGTACCGGCAGATACTGATGCTGGTCCCGCTCGCGCTCGTGCTGTGGGTCGCCGTGCGCCACTGGTCCGTGCTCGTGGAGGGCTTCGGACACCTGCGCCACGCCGAGTGGCCGTGGCTGCTGGCCGCCGGCGCGGCCACCTGCGGCACCTGGGTCGCCGCGTCCGCCGCCCGGCAGGGCGCGCTCGTCGAGCGGCTTCCTGTACGGCGGCTGCTGGCCACGCAGTTCGCGGCGGGCGCCGCCAATCACCTGCTGCCGACCGGTCTCGGGGCCAGCGCGGTCAATCTGCGGTTCATGGCGGTGTGCGGCGTTCCGCTGGCCCGCTCGTCGGCCGCCGTCGCGCTCTATCTGCTGGCGGAGTCGATCGCCCGCGTGGGCATGCTGGCGGCCCTGCTGATCGCCTTCCCGCACGCGCTGCAGCTCGGCTCGCTCCTGCCGGACGGCGTGGCGGGCCCGTTGCTGACCGGCATCGGCGTGGTGGCCGCCGTCGCGCTGCTGGTCCTGCTGCTCGTACGGAAGCTGCGCACCATCGTCTTCACCTTCCTGCGGACCGCGCTGGGCGAGGCGAGGGCCGTGCACACCCGGCCCTGGCGCGCGGTGGCCCTGTGGGGCGGCTCGTTGGCCTTCCCCGCTCTTCAGGCGGCCGGACTGGTCGCGGTGGGGCTGGCGTTGGGGCTGCCGGTGCCGCCCGCGTACATGGTGGTCGCGTATCTGGCGGCGACTGTCGCTGTCGCGCTGATACCGACGCCCGGCGGCATCGGTTCCGTCGAGGCGGCGCTGATCGTCGCCCTAGTCGCGGCGGGCGGGCCGGTCGCCGTGGCCACGGCGGTGGTGCTGGCCTACCGGATCATCACCGTCTGGGTGCCGATCCTGCCGGGGGCGTTGACGTTGGGCGCGTTGGTGCGGATGAAGGTCATCTGACATCGCGCTGCGACCGGTCGTCGATCGTCTGCGGGCTCGTCGTGGCTGGTCGCGCAGTTCCCCGCGCCCCTACGGGGCGCTGCCGCACCGCACTTTCACCCGTACCGGGCCGCCCTTCGGGTCGATTCGGTGGGTCCAGCGTGCGGTGAGGGTCGGGCGGTGGTTCACGAGGGGCGCTCGGTGAAGGGTTCGGTCGTCCTGTGTGATGTGCAGGGTCGGGCGGGTGAGCGGGACGGTCGTACGCAGGACGTAGGGGAGGCGGTCGGTCGGGGTGACGCGGTTCGGGGCGATCCAGTACAGGGGCGGGTCGACCACCAGGGGGACGCCTTCGGACCATTCCGCCCCCGCGAGCCACACCTGGACGGCGCTCGCCGCATGCGCACCCTCTCGGGCCGCCCTATCCGCACTCTCCACGGGGTGCAGCACACTGCCGACTGCGAAGACGCCCGGGCGTAGCGTGCGCAGCGCCCCGTCGACGGCGGGTCCGCGCGTGCCGGGGTCGAGTGGTACTCCTCCGCGCCGGGCGAGTTCGTGGTCGGGTACGAAGTCGCCGGTGAAGATGATCGTGTCGCAGGGCAGCACTGTCGTACGGCCGTCGCGGTGGCGGATCCGGACGCCGGACAGGCGTCCATGGCCGAGGAGTTCGGTGACCGTGGTGCCGGTGAGGAGCGGGATGCCGTGGCGGAGGCGGGCGTTCTGGGCGCGGGCGGGTGTCGTCCGGGCGCGCGGGAGTTCCGTGACCATGGCTACGACGTCGGCTCCCGCGGCCCGTACGGTGTCGGCGGCGGCGTACGAGACGTCCTCCGCGCCGACCACGACCGCTCGGGTGCCGATCCGCTGCCGGTACAGGTGGACGGCCTGCTGGAGTTCGCCGGTGGTGTACACGCCGGCGGGCCGGGTGCCGGGCACCAGACGTGCGCTGCGTGGGCGTTCGCGGGCGCCGGTGGCGAGCACGACCGCCCGTGCGGTGATCGTCTCCGGTCCGTTCGGGCCGACCGCGGTGAGCGTGAGCGGGCCGGTCCAGTCGAGGACGGTCACGCCGGTCCGTACGACGGCTCCGGCTCTGGTCACCGCGTCGGTGAGCAGATGGGCGTACGCCGGTCCGGTCCGCGGACGCAGCATCGTGCCGAAGCCGCCGTGCGCGCAGTGCCGGGGTACGCCTCCCGCCTGCTGCTCGCGCTCCAGCACCTCGACATGGCCCGCGCCGGCGGTGGCGAGACGGGCGGCCGCCGTGAGTCCGGCGGGGCCCGCGCCGACGACCAGGACATCGATCCGGCGCTCGGACGTCATGCGCCGGCTCCCTCGAACAGCGCCCGTACGGCCGCACCGCAGTAGAAGCCCTGGCAGCGGCCCGCCCTGGCCCGGGTCCGGCGGCGCAGTCCGTCCAGGCTGCGGGGCGGGATCGTACTGGCGAGGGCGTCGCGGATCTCGCCGCGGGAGACGCGCTCGCAGTGGCAGACGAGGGTGCCGTACTCGGGGTCGGCGGCGATGAGTTCGGGGCGCTGGTGCGGGCGGGGGAAGGCCTCACCGAGGTTCGGCATGCGCACCGGCTCCAACTCCCGTGCCGGGCCCGGGTCGAGGCCAATCTCGGTGAGCAACTCGGTGACGTGGGCGGCGATGGCGAGCGAGGCGGTGAGGCCGGTGGAGCGGATGCCGCCGACCGTGACGTAGGACTGCCCCGGGTGGGCGCGGATGCGGTAGTCGTCGTGCTCGGTGGCGGCGCGCAGCCCGGCGTAGACGGCGGTGACCTCTTCGTCGAGCAGTTCGGGCAGGATGCGGCGGCCCTTGTCGCGCAGCAGCTGAAGCCCGTCCGCGGTGGAGTGCGTGGCCCGCTTGTCGTCCAGGTTCTCGGCGGTGGGGCCGAGGAGCACGTTGCCGTAGACGGTGGGGGCAACCAGCACGCCCTTGCCGAGCGCTGTGGGCACGGGCAGCAGGATGTGGTCGACCAGGCCGCGGGCGAACTTGTCGAAGACGATGAGCTGGCCGCGGCGCGGGGTGACGGTGAAGTCGTCGTGGCCGAGCCGCCGGTCGAGTGTGTCGGCGTGCAGTCCGGCCGCGTTGACCAGCCAACGGGCGCGCAGTGTGCCCCGGTCGGTGCCGAGGACGTGCAAGTCGTCCTGCCGATTCACCTCCTCCACACGGCAGTTGAGGTGCAGGTCGACTCCGTGCCGGACGGCCTGGGTGGCGTAGGCGAGTGTCGTCGTCCAGGGGCAGATGATGGTCTCGCCGGGTACGTGCAGCGCGCCGAGTGCTCCGGGGCCGAGGTGCGGTTCGCGGTCGTAGAGGTCCGTCGGGCCGAGGATACGGGTGTCGTGGTAGTCGTTGCGCTCGGCCTTCTCGACGAGTCGGGGCAGCGCGGCGAGCTGTTCCTGGTCCCAGGCGACGAGGAGGGCGCCGGTCGTTTCGACGGGGATGCCGGACTCGGCCGCGTACGCGGCGAGTTGACGGGAGCCCTCGCGTACGAGCCGGGCCTCGAGCGAGCCGGGCACCGCGTCGAACCCGGTGTGCAGGATCGCGGTGTTGGCCTTCGAGGTGGCGTCGCCGACGTCGTCCCGGGCTTCTACGAGGGCGACGCGGAGGCGAGGGTGGCGGGCGAGTGCGCGGGCGATGGCGCAGCCGACGACACCGGCGCCGATGATCGCGACGTCGTAGGTCAGCGAGGGCAGCGGCCCGTTCATGTGGGCGCTCTGCTGCCTGACGCCGGCGTCAGGCAGCGCCCGAAGGGGCGCGGGGCTGTGACATATGCGGCTCCGCCGCGTGGGCGCGACCGGCCACAACGCGCCCGCAGACGCTCGACGGCCAATCGCCCCACCCCCCGCGGAGCGCTTCGCTCGCTCACGTCGGCGCCCTGTCGAGCAGTGCCGCCACTTCCCGGCGGAACTCGGAGAGGCGGGCGGCGGCCTCGTCCGCGCTGATGCGTGGCTCGTACACCGCCGACGGTTTCCAGTCGGGCAGTGCCTCGGCGACTGTCAGGCCCGGCTCGGCGCCCAGCCGGGCCAGCGCGCCCACACCGAGCGCGGTCGCGTCCGGCAGCGCGGACACCTCGACGGGGCGTTGCAGCAGGTCGGCCTGGGTCTGCATGAGGAGGGTGGAGCGGGTCAGGCCGCCGTCGACGCGGAGTACCGAGAGGGCCTCGCCCAGATCGAGCGCGGCGGCTTCGGCGAGTTCCGTGACCTGCGCGGCGATGCCCTCGCACAGGGCGCGCACCAGGTGCCCGGCGGTGGTGTCGAGGCCGAGTCCGGTGAGCGAGCCGCGCAGGTCGCCGCGCCACCAGGGGGCGGCGAGTCCGGCCAGCGCCGGGACGAAGGTGACGCCGCCGCTGTCGGGCGCCGAACCGCCCACAGGATCAAGGTCCGCGGCGCCCTTGATGACGCCCAGGTCGGCGAGCCAGCGTACGGCGGACGCGGCCGTGTACACCTGGCCGTCGAGGCAGTAGCTGGTGTGTCCGCCGAGGCGCCAGGCGACACAGCTGACCAGCCCGGAGGTGCCCCGGCGCGGTGTGTCGCCGGTGTGGGCGAGCAGGAACGCCCCTGTTCCGTAGGTGCACTTGGCGCCGCCGGGTTCGGTGATGCGCTGGGCGAGCAGGGCGGCCTGCTGGTCGACGACGAGGCCGGTGAGCGGGATGGCGTGGCCGAAGGCGGTGGTCGTGCCCACCGGTCCGGCGACGTCGACGACTTCGGGGAGCCGTTCGTCCGACAACCAGTAGAGGTCGAGGGCGCGCGGTGACCAGGATGTGCGGTCGAGGTCGAGCAGTTGGGTGCGGCCCGCGGTGGCCGCGTCCGTGACGTACGCGCCGGTGAGCCGGTGCACCAGCCAGGCGTCGGAGGTGGTGACGACTCCCTCGGCGGTCAGGTGCCGTCGTATCCACGCCATCTTGGGCGCGGCGAAATACGGGTCGAGCGGCAGCCCGGTCAGCTCCCGTAACTCCTCGTCGTGGTCGGCGAGTTCGGCGCATACGCTCTCGGCGCGGCGGTCCTGCCAGACCAGCGCGTCGGTCAGCGCGCGGCCGGTGTCCGGGTCCCAGGCCAGGACGGTCTCGCCCTGGTTGGCGAGGCCTACCGCGGTGACCGGCTCCCGTGCCTCGGCCAGGGCGCGGTCCGCGGCCTCGACGACGGAGGCGTACAGCTCGCCGGGGTCGACCTCGACCAGCCCGCCGGGCAGATGGCGGGGCCGTACGGCGGCGAAGCCGGTGCCGATGACGCCGCGTTCGGGGCAGATCACCAGGGCCTTGGTGCCGGAGGTGCCCTGGTCGACGGCGAGCACCGGACCTGTCATCGCACCTCTCCCGTCGAAGCCCATCGAAGGCCAGTCGAGTCCCGTCGAAGCCCCTGGGCGATCACCGTGCGCCAGCCTGCCGCCGCTCCGCAAGCCCGTCAAGCAAGCCCATCAAGCAAGCCCGTCAAGCAAGCAAGGGAGACGCACGGTCAACCGGCAGGCCCCGCAAAGGAGTTCGAGAGGATCAGCAAACCCACAGCGATGCGGAAGCTCCGCCTCTATAGTGACCGCCGACCGCGCGACTCCTCAACTGCCGCCCGGAGGAAGGCTGTTGTTACTCCCGTCTGCCGTCCCGACCTGCCCTCTTCCGGGGACGGGCGACTGATGGCCAGAGAAGGAGCACGCCCCGCCTACGATCCCGCCGGCCATGACTCCGCGCTGCGCGCCACTCTCCAGGAGCTGCGCACCGGCCGCTGGATGGCGATGCGCGGTCTTCTGCTGGAGACCAGGCAGTGGTGGCAGTGGACACAACGCACCCAGATCCTCGCGACCGCCGCGGCCGGCACCGACGTGGTGCGGGCCTGGCTGTCCGAGGAGCCGCACAGCGTCCCGGCCGTGGTGATGCACGCCCGGGTCACCGTGGAACGCGCCCTGCGGGCACACCGGGAGGAGCACCGCCGTACGCACGAGCTGTGGCAGGAGGCCTGGCAGGCGTGTGACACGGCGACGCGCACCGCATCGCACGACCCGGTCCCCTGGGTGTGCCTGCTGGCACTGGCCCAGCTGGACCGGGACCGGCGCTGGTCCGAGCACCGCTGCGGACCGCCCGAGCCGATGCTGCCGCCGGGGCCGTGGGGGCTGCTCGCGGAGGCCGACAAGCGTGACCCGTACAACCGTGAGGCCCACCATCGGATGCTGCAGTTCCTCTACGGGCGCGGCTCCAGCGGGCGGCTGGCGGAGGCGTCCGGGTATGCGCACTGGGCCGCGGACTCGGCGCCCCCGGGCTCCGCGCTGCATGTCCTGCCGCTGTATGTGCGGGTGGAGCGCTACCGCCGCTCGGGCGGGCGGGACGCCGCGCTCGATCTGCACTGGGTGGCGGAGGACGCCACCCGTGAGGCACGACAGGCGTTCCGGTCCTGGTTCGAACTCAGCCGTCCCGCCGAGCGCTCGCCGCTGGACCTCAACCACGTCGCCCACGCCCTGTGGGGCGCGCTCCGGTTCCCGGAGGCCGCCCGGGTGTTCGACGCGCTGGGCCCGTACTGGACGCCCGTCCCCTGGGCCTACCGCACCTCCGATGCGGGCGACCGCGGCCAGGCGGTGGACGTCTTCCTCCAGGCGCGCGCCCGCACCCGGTCGGCCGCGGACGACTTACGCCCACACCCCTGACCCCGTCCTCTCCCGGAGGTAGGTTCTGCATGTCCCGCGCCCCCGCTCCGTCCGGCGTCCCGCCCCACGACGAGGAACAGCGCCTGCGTGAACTCGGCTACCGCCCGGTGCTCGCCCGCCGCATGGGCGGCTTCGGCAACTTCGCCATCAGCTTCTCCGTGATCTCGATCCTGTCCGGCTGCATGACCCTGTACGGCTTCGGCATGGGCGCCGGCGGGCCCGCCGTGATGCTGTGGGGCTGGGCCGGTGTCGGTCTGTTCGTGCTGTGCGTCGGACTCGCGCTGGCGGAAGTCACCAGCGCGTATCCGACCTCGGGCGCCCTGTACTACATGGCCGACCGGCTCGGCGGCCGACGCTGGGGCTGGTACACGGGCTGGCTGAATCTGCTCGGTCTGCTGGGCGCGATCGCCGGTATCGACTACGGGGCCGCGCTGTTCACCGGCGCCTTCATGAACCTCCAGTGGGGCTTCGAGCCGACGCCGGAGAAGACGTTCCTGATCTTCATGGTGATCCTGCTGCTGCACGCCACGCTGAACCTGTTCGGCGTCCGGCTGGTCAGCGTCCTCAACTCCATCAGCGTGTGGTGGCACCTCGCCGGTGTCGCGGTCATCGTCGGGGCTCTGGCCATCGTTCCCGACCACCACCAGTCGCCGTCCTTCGTCTTCACCGAGTTCGTCAACGACACCGGCTGGTCCAACCCTGTCTACGTCGCCGCGATCGGCCTGCTGCTGGCGCAGTACACCTTCTCCGGCTACGACGCCTCCGCCCACCTCTCCGAGGAGACCTCCAACGCCTCGGTGTCGGCGGCCCGCGGCATCGTGCGCGCCATCTGGGTCTCCTGGATCGCGGGCTTCGTGCTGCTCGCCGGCCTCACCTTCGCCATCCAGGACTACGACGCCACACGCGCCAGCGAGACCGGGGTGCCGCCCGCGCAGATCCTGCTCGACGGCCTCGGTACGGACGGCGCATGCGCCCTGCTGCTCGTGGTGATCGTCGCCCAGCTGTTCTGCGGCAACGCCGAAGTGGCCGCGGCCAGCCGCATGGTGTTCGCGTTCAGCCGGGACCGTGCGCTGCCGGGCTCCCAGCTGTGGCGCAAGGTCAGCAGCCGCACCCAGACCCCGGTCGCCGCCGTCTGGCTGTCGGTGGCGGTCGCCTGCGTCCTCGCCCTGCCGTCCCTGTACTCGGCGACGGCGTACGGCGCGGTCACCGCCATCAACGTCATCGGCATCACGCCCGCATACGTCATCCCCGTGTTCCTGCGGCTGCGGGCGGGCGACCGCTTCCAGCCGGGGCCCTGGAACCTGGGCCGGTGGAGCAGGCCGATCGGCTGGACCGCGGTGGCGTGGGTGGCCTGTGTGACGGTGCTGTTCTGCCTGCCCCAGTCGTCTCCGGTGACGGTCGACACAATGAACTACGCCTCTGTCGCCCTCGTTGTCGTACTCGTCCTCGCCACGGTGTGGTGGTTCGTCGCCCGGCGTTCGTACGGAACGCCCACCACAGCGGCGTACGGCGACGACCGGGAACAGGCCGAACTGGCCGAGGGAATCGTCTGAGCTGCGCGATCCGGGCATCGGTCCAGGTACGAACTCCTGTGCCCGATACGGCAGGATGAGCCCTCGCGCCGGACATCGAAGGACCTGTCCGGCGCGAGGCGCACATCACGGAAGCGAGCAGGTGACCAGGTGACGAGACTTCACATCCGGCTGTCGGCGAGGAATGTCCCCGCGGATCTTCTCACCGGAGGTGACCGGTGAACCGCGAACTCACCATGCACGACCTGGTCATCGCCGGTATCGCGGTGGCCGCGGGCCTGCTGGCGGCGTTCCTGCTGCGGATGCTGCTGCGCTGGCTGGGCAAGCACGCGGACCGCACCCGCTGGACCGGCGACGAGGTCATCGTCGCCGCGCTGCGGACCGTGATCCCGTGGGCCGCGGTGGTGGCCGGCGCGGCGGCCGCGGCGGCGGCGCTGCCGCTCACCAGGACGGTTCATCGCAACGTCAACCAGGGCCTGACCGTCCTCCTGATCCTCGTCGTGACGATCTCGGCGGCCCGGATGATCGCCGGACTGATCCGCACGGTCACCCAGGCCCGCTCCGGGGTCGCCGGGTCGGCCACGATCTTCGTCAACATCACCCGGGTCGTGGTCCTGGCGATCGGCTGCCTGGTGGTGCTGCAGACACTGGGCATCTCCATAGCCCCGCTGCTCACCGCCCTCGGTGTCGGTGGTCTCGCGGTCGCCCTGGCGCTTCAGGACACGCTCGCCAACCTCTTCGCGGGCATCCACATCCTCGCCTCGAAGACCGTCCAGCCCGGTGACTACATCCGGCTGAGCAGCGGCGAGGAAGGCTATGTCACCGACATCAACTGGCGGCAGACCACCGTCCGCAACCTCTCCAACAACCTGGTCATCATCCCCAACGGCCAGTTGGCGGGGACGAACATGACCAACTACAACCGCCCCGAGCAGGACCTGACCATCCTGCTCCAGGCGGGGGTCGCCTACGACAGCGACCTGGAGCACGTGGAGCGGGTCACCATGGAGGTGATCGCCGAGGTGATGACCGAGATCACCGGCGCCATGCCAGACCATGAGCCGGCGGTGCGCTTCCACACCTTCGGCGACTCGCGCATCGGGTTCACGATCATCCTGGGCGTCGGCGAGTTCAGCGACCAGTTCCGGATCAAGCACGAGTTCATCAAGCGCCTGCACAAGCGCTACCACGAGGAGGGCATCCGCATCCCCTCCCCGACCCGCACGGTGGCCCTGCAGCAGGGCGCGGTGTCGATTCCGCAGCAGCGCGGCGCGGAGATCGTGGTCGAGCCGGGCGAGATCCCCTCCGCCCGGCTCGACTGAGCCCTTATCCCGACCGAGCCCTTACCCCGACTGATCCCTTACAGGGTGGCCGAGTTGTCGTGGTGCCCGTCCGTCCGGTTCTCCGGCCGCCGCAGTGACGTGCTCGGCGGGGTCACCGTCCAGTCGGGGTGGCCGGGCATCCGCGGGGTCTTCGTGCCGTAGAGCCAGTCCCGCAGGAAGCCGGACAGGTCGCGGCCGGAGACCTCCGAGGCGAGGGCGATGTAGTCGTCCGTGGACGCCGAGGAGTTGCGGAAGCGGTCCAGGAAGGCGCGCTCCACGGCGTTGAACGCCGTCTCGCCGATCTCGTTGCGCAGGGCGTACAGCACGAGGACGCCGCCGAGGTAGCGCTGGCTGTCGAAGAGGTTGGCCGCGTTCGGGGCGGCGACCGGGCCCGAGTCGCGGCGCCACTGGTCGCCCTGTGCGTAGGTGTGCTTCATCCGGGCCTCCATCGTGGTCACGCCGATGGAGTCCGGCCAGCCGCGCTCGTAGCGGTGGAGCAGCCCGTAGAAGTCGGCGTGGCCCTCGTTGATCCACAGGTCGGCCCAGGTGGCCGGGGAGACCAGGTTGCCGAAGTAGGAGTGGACCAGCTCGTGCATCATGTGCGAGCCGATCCGGGGCTCCTCCTGGAGGAGGTAACCCGGCCGGTAAACCGTGAGGGTCTGCGTCTCCAGGCCGGTGAACCCACCGGGGAGTTCGGAGATGTCGGCGTTGACCGGCAGCAGACCGTACGTCTCGAAGGGGTAGGCGCCGAGCCGGGCCTCGAGCCAGCCGACCAGGTTGGGCGTGAGCGCGAGCGCCGGTTCCAGCGCGGCGGCCCGCGAGACGGGGACGACGTCCCGCAGCGGCAGCCCGTGCGGCCCCTGGCGTTCCTTGATCACATAGTCACCGACGGTGATCTGCACGACCTCGGTGGCGATGGGCGAGCGGGAGCGGTACGTGTACGCGGTCCGGCCGCCGGCGAGTTGCTCGGTGCGGACGAGCCGCCCGCTGGCGACGCCGCGCAGCCCGTCGGGGACGGTGATGCGGAAGGTGAAGTCGGCCTTGTCGGAGGGGTGGTCGTTGCACGGGAAGACGGTGTGCGCCGAGTCCGGCTGGGGGCAGAGGGCGAAGCCGTCCGGGGTCGGGACCCACGCCGTGTGCGCGAGGGTGCGGCGCGGGTCCGCCGTGTACGTCACGGCGACGGCGACCTTCTTGCCCGCGGGCAGGCACCGGGCGGGCGTGATCCGCAGCTTCTCGTCGGCCTGCTCGAAGGCGGCCGTGCGGCCGGCCACGGTGACGGTGCGTATGTCCAGGCCGAGGGCGTCCAGGGAGTGGGGGTCCCCCCGGCCGAAGGCTGGGGGAGGGTCAGCTCCTGGGTGGTGGTGATCTTCAGCGTGGCCGTGGCGTCGACGAGCTGCGTCGTGGCGTCGTAGGCGAGGTCGAGGTGGTAGGCCGACACGCGGTAGCCGTCGTTGCCGAGGCTCGGGTAGACGGGGTCCCCCAACGTCTCCGGGCCGGGCGTGCCCGTGGCTGCCGGAGCCGCGTGCGCCTGGGCGCCGACGGACAGGGCCGTGGCGGTGCCGATCAGGGCGGCCGGGGCGGTCACTCTGCTGCGATATCTCATGGTCCGCTTTCGCTCGGGCGGCCGGGTGGTCAGGTCCGGCCGTCGGATGAAGTGCGATCGAAGTGCGATCAAGATGCACGATCACAAGATCAGACGCTTGGGATCGCTCAGAAGATGCACAGAATCCGCGAAACCGTGCGAGGACCCCTGTCGAGCCGAGGTCGATCACGAGATATCTTGATGTCGAGCAATGTTGCAGACGTGGAGCGGAGCACCCGGTGACTGACTCGACCATCATCTATACGCACACTGACGAGGCCCCGGCCCTGGCAACGTATTCCTTCCTGCCGGTGGTCCAGGCGTACGCCTCGCAGGCGGGTGTCGCCGTCCAGACGCGGGACATCTCGCTGGCCGGCCGCATCCTCGCGGTGTTCCCGGAGTACCTCACCGAGGACCAGCGCATCCCGGACGCCCTGCACGAGCTGGGCGAGCTGGCCAAGACGCCCGAGGCCAACATCATCAAGCTGCCGAACGTCTCGGCGTCCATCCCGCAGCTCAAGGCCGCGATCGCCGAGCTGCAGGCGCACGGCTACGCGCTGCCGGCCTACCCGGACGACCCGAAGACCGACGAGGAGCGGGACATCCAGGCCCGCTACGACAAGATCAAGGGCTCCGCGGTCAACCCGGTCCTGCGTGAGGGCAACTCCGACCGCCGCGCCCCCGCCTCGGTCAAGAACTACGCCAAGAACCACCCGCACCGCATGGGCGCCTGGAACTCCGACTCCAAGACGAACGTGGCGACGATGGGCGTCGACGACTTCCGGTCCACCGAGAAGTCCGTCGTGATCTCCGAGGCCGGTTCGCTGCGTATCGAGCTCAAGGGCGACGACGGCTCCACCACCGTGCTGCGTGAGTCCGTACCCGTCCTCGCGGGCGAGGTCGTCGACGCCTCCGTGATGCGCGTCGCCGCGCTGCGCGAGTTCCTGACCGCGCAGGTCGCCCGGGCCAAGGCGGAAGGCGTGCTGTTCTCCGTCCACCTCAAGGCCACGATGATGAAGGTCTCCGACCCGATCGTCTTCGGCCATGTGGTCCGCGCCTTCTTCCCAAAGACATTCGCGCAGTACGGCGACAAGCTCGCCGCCGCCGGTCTGACCCCGAACGACGGTCTGGGCGGTATCTACAAGGGCCTGGAGTCCCTGCCCGAGGGTGCCGAGATCAAGGCCTCCTTCGACGCCGAGCTCGCCGAGGGCCCGGAGCTGGCGATGGTCGACTCCGACAAGGGCATCACCAACCTGCACGTGCCGTCCGACGTCATCGTCGACGCCTCCATGCCGGCCATGATCCGCACCTCCGGCCACATGTGGGGCCCGGACGGCCAGGAGGCGGACACCCTCGCGGTGCTGCCGGACTCCTCGTACGCCGGTGTCTACCAGGCCGTGCTCGACGACTGCCGCGCCCACGGCGCCTACGACCCGTCGACCATGGGCTCGGTCCCGAACGTCGGTCTCATGGCGCAGAAGGCCGAGGAGTACGGCTCCCACGACAAGACCTTCGAGATCCCGGTCACCGGCACGGTCCGCCTGGTCGACCAGAACGGCGACGCCGTCATCGAGCAGACCGTCTCCGCCGGTGACATCTTCCGCGCCTGCCAGACCAAGGACGCCCCGATCAAGGACTGGGTGAAGCTGGCCGTCACCCGCGCCCGTGCCACGGGCGCCCCGGCGGTGTTCTGGCTGGACGAGACCCGCGCGCACGACGCCAACCTGATCGCCAAGGTCAAGGCGTACCTGCCGGAGCACGACACCGAGGGCCTGGACATCCGGATCCTGAACCCGGTCGAGGCCACGAAGCTGTCGGTGGAGCGCATCCGCCGCGGCGAGAACACGATCTCGGTGACGGGCAACGTCCTGCGTGACTACCTCACCGACCTGTTCCCGATCCTGGAGCTGGGTACCAGCGCCAAGATGCTGTCGGTCGTGCCGCTGATGGCGGGCGGCGGTCTGTTCGAGACGGGCGCCGGTGGCTCCGCGCCGAAGCACGTCCAGCAGCTGGTCAAGGAGAACTACCTGCGCTGGGACTCGCTCGGCGAGTTCTTCGCGCTGGTGCCGTCCCTGGAGCAGTACGCCGACTTCACCGGCAACTCCCGTGCGAAGGTCCTCGCCGACACCCTCGACCGCGCCACGGCGACCTTCCTCAACGAGGACAAGTCCCCGACCCGTCGCGTCGGCGGCATCGACAACCGCGGCAGCCACTTCTATCTGTCCCTGTACTGGGCGCAGGAGCTGGCCCAGCAGACCGACGACGCGGCCCTGGCGAAGGCCTTCGCGCCGCTCGCCGAGACGCTCGCCGCGAACGAGCAGAAGATCGTCGGAGAGCTGAACGCCGTCCAGGGCAGCCCGACCGACATCGGCGGCTACTACCAGCCCGACCCGGCGAAGGCCGCGGCTGTCATGCGGCCGTCCACGACGTGGAACGAGACGCTCGCGTCGCTGAGCTGACGCGGGGGCGGGGTTTACGGCCCGCTTGTGTTCTATTCCGCCCCGGCCGGCGTTGCCCGGCCGGGGCGGAGTCGTCCCACGATCACCACTCCCGGGTGGCGATCAGCTCCTCCGCGTCCGCGTCCTCGAAGCCGTACGCGTGGGCGACAAACCAGAAGTCCCCGCCTATTTCCTCGCGGGCCACGGTCTCGATCTCGCTGCCCGCCGCATCGAACTCGGCCTCCAGGTCGTTGAACTCCTGTGTGGCGGCCTGGGTCAGCACGTACAGCCCCGCCAGGCCGGCCGGCCGGTCCGCCTCGATCCGCTCACAGAGCCGCAGCAGGACAGCCTTCCCCCGGTCCAGCACATGGTCGGGGTAGTAGTCGTCCTCGTACAACCCCTGCAGAAACGCGTGCCCAGCCACCTGCTCATTGCTGATCGACACCTTGCCCCCGGCCTTCGCTCGACGATGTGACACCTTGAATGCTGCCGCACACCACTGACAACGCCTCTCGGAGCAGCCGTGTCCCCTGCCGCGCCGTCCTTCGACCTCTTGCCCGGTGCCGCCGACTCCCCGGTGATCCTCCATGTGCCGCACGGAGCGCGGGGCATCCCGGCCGATGTCCGCTCCGGCATCGTGCTGGACGACGATGCCCTGGAGCGGGAGCTGGACCGCATCACCGACGCTCACACGGCCGAACTCGCTCAGATGGCCGCCGAGTTGGCCGTCCTCACCCCCTGGCGGTTCGTCAATCGGCTCTCTCGGCTGGTCGTCGACCCCGAGCGGTTTCCGGATGAGCGGGAGGAGATGCTGGCCGTGGGGATGGGTGCCGTGTATACGCGGACCACTCAGCGGGGGGTGCTGCGGGCGGACGGCAGCGACCCCGAGCCCTTGATCGACGCGTACTTCCGGCCGTACGCACAAGCCATGACGGACTCCGTGGCGGATCGGCTGGCGGCCACAGGGCGGGCCGTGATCATCGACGTGCACTCCTATCCCAGCGCCCCGCTGCCGTACGAGCTGCACGGATCGGGGCCTCGGCCGCCCGTCTGTCTCGGTACCGACTCCTTCCACACGCCGCCTGAACTAGTGGCCGCCGCGCGGGAGGCCTTCGGGGAGGTGGGGCTGGACAGCCCGTTCAGCGGTACGTATGTGCCGCTGGAGTTCTACCGGGCCGAGCCGCGGGTGAGTGCGCTGATGGTGGAGATCCGGCGGGACACGTATATGACGGAGCCGGGCGGGCCTGCCGGGAGCGGGCTGTCCCGGCTCGCCTCGGCGCTGGCGCGGCTGGTCGACGCCGTGCCGCGCTGACCCTCCAGCCCTCCGCCTGGAGCACTCCCGCGCGACAGACAGGGCGGGGGCGGTGAGGGTGGGGGCATGACCGACGAGATGACCACCACGCTCACCGATCAGGCCCCGCCGCCGGTACGGGACTGGCCCGCGCTCGACCTGGAGGGGACGGATTTCGACCCGTTCCTCGCGGATCTCATGCGCGAGGGCCCGCTGACCCGGATCCGGCTGCCGCACGGCGAGGGGTGGGCGTGGCTGGCCACGCGCTACGACGACGTGAAGATGATCACCAACGATCCGCGGTTCGGCCGTGCGGAGGTGACGAAGCGTCAGGTGACGCGGATGGCCCCGCACTTCAAGCCGCGGCCGGGTTCGCTCGCCTTCGCCGACCAGCCCGACCACAACCGGCTGCGCAAGGCGGTCGCCGGTGCGTTCACCGTGGGCGCGATGAAGCGGCTGCGGCCCCGGGCGCAGGAGATGCTCGACGGCCTGGTGGACGGCGTCGTGCAGGACGGGCCTCCCGCGGATCTCATCGAACGGGTGCTGGAACCCTTCCCGATCAATCTGGTGAGCGAGGTCATGGGCGTGCCCGCCGCCGACCGGGAGCGGGTGCACGCCTGGACGCGGCAGATCATCTCCACGTCCGGTGGCGCGGAGGCCGCCGACCGTGCGAAGAACGGCATGTACGCCTGGATCACGGAGACGATCCGCAGTGGGGGCAGCGGGGGCGACGACGTGTACTCGATGCTGGGCGCGGCTGTCGGGCGCGGCGAGATCAGCGAGACGGAGGCGGTGGGTCTCGCCGGTCCGCTGCAGATCGGCGGCGAGGCCGTCACCCACAACTGCGGCCAGATGCTGTACCTGCTGCTCACCCGGCCCGAGCTCATGGAGGGGGTGCGCAACAGGCCCGAGGTGCGGGACGCCGCCCTGGACGAGTTGCTGCGGTACATCCCGCACCGCAGCTCCGTCGGCTTGGCCCGTATCGCCCTGGAGGACGTCGAGTTGCGCGGGCAGCGCATTGCCGCGGGCGACGCCGTCTACGTCTCCTATCTGGCCGCCAACCGCGACCCGGAGGTCTTCCCCGAGCCGGACCGGATCGACCTCGACCGCGCCCCCAACCCGCACCTGGCCTTCGGCAACGGCTCGCACTACTGCACCGGCGCCGTGCTCGCCCGCCTACAGACCGAACTGCTCATCGACACCCTGCTGGACCGGCTGCCGGGCCTGCGGCTCGCCGTCCCCGCCGACCAGGTCGTCTGGCGCCGCAAGACGATGATCCGCGGACCGCAGACCCTGCCGTGCGCGTGGTGAGGTGGGCGTCTCCGAGCGAGCCGGGGCATCGTGCCCCGACCAACCCTGCCCGCGCCTGGTCAGCCGGGCGGCTTCCGGAACCTCCCGAGGCGCGCCCGCCCACCCCCTCCGGCCCGCAGCCACTCCGGGACGACGACCTCCCCCTCAGGCCCGCAGCCACTCCGTGACGACGACCTCCCCGCCGGTTCGCAGCCTCAGGGCGAACGGGCCGGCCGGGGGTGCGTCGCTGGTGAAGCGGCCCATGTCGTCGGAGGTGAGTGTGGTGGGCGGGGCCGCCGGCGGGCCGCTGAGCACCTCGATGCTCGCCGGCTGCGGCGGCAGCACCTGACCCAGCAGCCCCTGCCCGGTCACCTCCACGTCGACGGTCACGTCCCCCGAGCGGAAGGTCAGCATCCGCGGCGCGTCCGTGACCCCTCTGACCGGGATCGCGTCGATCAGCGAGTCGAAGGTCAGCTCGGCCAGCCGGGCGTCGAGGTCGCGCAGCGCGTACGCCTCGACGGCGCTGCGCCGCAGTTCCGCCGGGACGGGGTCGAGGATGGCGGCGGCCTGGCGGAGTTCGTCCAGCAGGCCGTCGGCCAAGTCCTTGTCCAGCCCTTCTTCCAGCCCTTCTTCGAGCCCTTCTTCGTCGCCGAAGCGCTCGTCGTCACTCTCGTTCACAACGCTCCCTCGAGTCGGGCCCTCAGGCGTCGCAGACAGCGCTGGCGCAACGGCCCGATGCTGCCCACGGCGATACCCAGTGCGGCGGACACCTCCTGGTAGCTGGGCGGCGGTGTGGCCATCAGCATCCGCAGCAACTGCCTGCAGCGCTCGCCCAGTTCCTCGAACTCCTGCCACAGCCGCCGGATGCGCTCGGTCTGGGCCGCGGCGTCCTCCGAGTCGATGACCGACTGCTCGGGCGTACGGTCCTCGCTGGCCCGGTCCAGCAGCTGGGCGTCGTCCGTGGGAGTCAGCCGTCTCAAGCTCTTGAGCACCTTCAGCGACTCGTGCCTTGCGGTGCTGGCCAGCCACGCCCCTGCCTTCTGGGGCTCTCGGATGCGTCCGAGATGCTGGGCTAAGCGGAACCACACGGTCTGGTACACCTCGTGCGCGTCGGCGTCGGAGAGCCGGTGCGCGCGCACGACGGACCACACCAGTGGGCTCAGCCCTTCCACCAGCGCCTTCCAGGCCGCCGCGTCGCCGTCGACGGCTGACTGGACGAGCGCGCCGACATCTGCACGGTCCACGGCTCCACCCCTCGTGTACGGCACGTCATCGTACGCCGTGGAAGGGGCGGTTCCGGCAGTCATGCGCCTGCCGGGTGCTGGACGACCGGAACCGGCCGCCAGGTCGACGGCCGCAGCGCCGGTACGTGCGCCCCGCGCACTTCGGCGAACTCGGTGTTCGCGGCGAGCAACTGCCGTCGGGCGGCGCGGGCGTCGGCCTCCTTGTGCGCGGTCATATGGGCGGCGACCAGGCCGGCGGCCACGGGAGTGGCGAACGAGGTCCCGCTCCAGTGCGCGAACCCCTCGAACATCACCTGGTCGGGCTTGGCCGAACCGGAGGTCAGTTCGCCGCTGTGGCGGGGGTGCACGCAGGTGCACAGGTAGGAGAAGCCGAACCGGCAGGCGTCGTACGTGGTGTGCTGGTACACGTACGGCACAGGGGCGTCGAAGCCGATGAGGGGGCTCGTCAGCTGCTCGCCCGGGGCGTAGATCTTGACCCAGGAGCCGTGATTGGTGAAGCAGGCGCCGAACTCGCCGTCGCTGCGCAGCGCGCCGACCGACAGCACGACGTCCTGGTACGCGGGCAGGTCGGCGTAGGCGGCGGGCCAGAAGGGTGTGGCGCTGGCGTTGTTGCCGGCGGCGGCGACGAGGAGGGTGCGGGGCTGGTCCCGCAGCGCCTGCATGAAGTTCTCCACGCCGAGCAGCCCGGTCGCGGTGCCGTTCGGTGTGCCCGCGGAGAGGCTGATGATGTCCGGCCAGCCGTGCCGGTCGACGGCGTCGAAGAGCTTCTCGCCGAACTCGGACTCCAGGATGGCGCCCGCGTCGTTGAGCGTGTTGCTGACGTCGATGTCCGTGTTGGGCGACAGGGCCGCGACGAGTCCGGCGATGAACGTGCCGTGGCCGACGTACTGCTGGAGGATTCCGTTCTCGTCGCACTCCTTGATCTGGGCGTCCCCCTGCACATGCGCCATGAGCGGGTACGAGCGGTAGTCATGCACCAGGCCGGTGTCGATGACCAGCACGCCGACGGCCGTGTCCGGGTCGTACGACGCCTCGGCGGCGGACGGGTTGGGCGTCTGGCTGAGCAGGGCGGGCACGGGTTCCGCCGGGTTGCAGGCGTTGACCGTCGTGGACACCACGTGGTTACGGCTGACCAGCTTGCGCCCGGTGCGCTCTTCCGCCCCCCGCAGGGCACGCAGGGCGCCCGCGACGGCACGGTCACCGCGGCGGTCACCGTGGCCGGGGTCCCCGACCTGGATGCGGGTGATGCCGGACCGGTTGGTCTCCGGGCCCGCCCGGCGTACCCGCTCCGAGGTGAGGCCGGTGGCCTCGGTGAAGTGCGTGCGCACCGTCTCCTCGACGACCCGGGCCTCCTCCCCGTCGCGGGCGAGGACCACGCCCTTCTCGTAGAAGAACTCGGCGGAGTCGTCCGGCCCCATCGCCAGCGGCACGTCGGGCATGGAGCGCTGGATCTGGTCGAACTGCTCATGGAATCGCTGAGGTGCCATCGCGTGTCCCCTCCCACAGAGGCGTCGGTCGTCAGTCAGAGTCACTGAGCCGTCGCTTGATACAGCGCCAAACCCGTGTGGCGTATGTCCGCGGCCACTACCATCCTTTGGGTGACCGCGGGAAGCGACTCGGTTCTCGAACTGCTGCCGATGGTGTTCGCCTCACCGAAAGAGGCTCTGGCGCGGGCGGAACAGGTCCTCGCCGACGATCCCTCACCGCTGCACGCCAGCGTCGCCCACCAGGTGATCGGCATGTGGCAGCGGGACTTCGGCGACCTGCGGATCGCCCTGCGGCATCTGCGGCGCGCCCGCGATCTGGCGGCACGCGCGGGATCGGCCGACCGGGAGGCCGACGTCCTGGGCACCCTCGGCGTGGCGCTGGTCCACGCGGGCAGCACCCGGCAGGGCCTGGAGGCGTTCGAGCGGGGTGTCGCGCGCGGTGCGGGACTCACCCGGGCGCGGGTGCTGTTCCGCCGGGCGTATGTCTGGTGGGTGCTGGGCCATCACCGGGAGGCGCTGGAGGACGTACGCCGGGCCATTCCCGTGCTGCGGCAGGCCGACGACGTCATCTGGACGGCGCGGGCGCTGACGCTGCGGGCGACCGTGCATCTGGCGCTGGGCGCGGTGGAGCGGGCCGAGGCCGACTTCACCGCCGCCGAGGCGCTGTGGGACACCACCGGCCAGGAGCACGACAAGGCGGACGCGGTGGAGAGCCGGGGGCTGGCCGCGTTCCGGTCGGGGGACGTGCCGGCCGCGCTGCGGCTCCTGGACGAGGCCGAGGAGCGGTACGCCAAGCTCGGCACGCCGACGTTCATGCTCAACATCCGCCGCTGCGAGGTTCTGATGGCGGCCGGTCTCGCCCCCGAGGCGCTCGCCGAGGCCGATACGGCCATAGGGGTGCTCGACGGGATCGGCGGGCAGTCCACGCGCAAGGCGGAGCTGCTGCTGGCGGCCGCCCGCGCGGCACGGCTCGCGGGCGATCCGCAGACCGCGATCGCCCGCGCGGATCTGGCCGTACGGCTGTTCGCGGCGCAGCGCCGCACCTGGTGGGAGACGCACGCCCGGCTGGTGCTGATCGAGGCCCGGGTGGCCGCCGGGCGGGGCTCGGGCCGTCTCGTCGCGGACGCCGCCGCGGTGGCGGACCGCCTGGCCGCGTTCGGAGCGCCGGCCGCGCCCGAGGCATCCCTGCTCGCGGGCCGGATCGCTCTCGAGCTGGGCTGGCGGACCGACGCGGAACGGCACTTGACCGTCGCCGCCCGCAGCCGGCACAGCGGGCCGCCGCTGGCGCGGCTCACGGGCTGGGCGGCGCAGGCGCTGCGCGCGCAGGCCGCCGGTTCCGGCCGACGGGTGCTGGAGGCGTGCCGGCGCGGTCTCGACGTACTCGACGACCACCGGATGACGCTGGGCGCCTCGGAGTTGCGGGCCCGCGCCACCGCGCAGGGCGCCGAGCTGGCCGCGCTCGCCCAGCAGGCGAGTCTGCTCTCCGGCGGGCCGCGGCAGCTGCTGGTGTGGAGCGAACGCTGGCGGTCCACCGTGCTGTCGGCGCCACCCACCCGGCCGCCCGCCGACCCGACGCTGCAACGCGCGCTCACCGCCTACCGGGAGATCGCCGCACGCGCGGAGGCCACCCGTATGGAGGCCCGGCCGGTCCCGGCTCTGGAGCGTGAACAGCGGCGGCTGGAACGGGAGATCCGCTCCCGCACCCTGCACATCCGCGGCGACGCGCCCGGCGAGGGGTCCTTCTTCGACCCGGCCCGGCTGCTGGAACGGCTCGGTGAGGTGCGGCTGGTCGAACTCGTGGTGCTCGACGGGCGCGTACATGTGCTGCTGTGCGGACAGGGGCGGGTCAGGCGGTACGAGGCCGGGCGGCTCGCGGACGCGGTCGTCGAGGCCGAGCACGTACAGGCAGGGCTGCGGCGGCTGGCGCATCCGGGGGCGGAGGGCCGGCTGCCGGTGGTGGAGGCGGCGGGGCGGCGGCTGGAGGAGCTGCTGCTCGGCCCGGCAGCCGCGCATCTGGGCTCCGGACCGGTCGTGGTGGTGCCGCCGGGCTGGCTGCACCGGGTGCCGTGGGCGCTGCTGCCGTCGCTGCGGGAGCGGGTGCTCAGCGTGTCGCCGTCGGCGAGCAGCTGGCTGCGGGCGAGGGAGACCGAGCCGCCGGCGGGTGGCCGTCATGTCCTGGTGCGTGGGCCGGGGCTCGCGACCGGCGGTGCGGAAGTGCCGGAACTGGCCGACCGGTACGGCAAGTCGACGGTCCTGGAGCACGACGACGCGCGCGTGCCGCGGGTGCTGGAGGAACTGGACGGGGCGGCGCTGGCCCATATCGCCGCACACGGCACGTTCCGTGCGGACAGTCCGCTGTTCTCTTCGCTGCGGATGGCCGACGGGCCGCTGATCGTGCACGACTTCGAGCGGCTGGACCGCAGTCCGTATCGGATCATCCTGTCCAGCTGCGACACCGCGCGGCTGGCCGCCGTGGGTGCGGACGAGCTTCTGGGTCTTGTCACGGCGCTGTTGCCGCTGGGGACGGCGGGTGTGGTGGCGAGCAGTGCGCCTGTCAATGATGCGGCGGTTGTGCCATTGATGGTTGCGCTGCATAAGGGGCTGAGCGTGGGTCTGTCGTTGGCCGAGGCGTTGCGGGATGCTCGCGGGGGGCTGCCGGGGGATGCGGTGCATCAGGCTACGGGGTGGGCGTTTTCGGCGTTTGGGGCGGCTTAGCTCCGCTGGGTGGGTTGTTCGTTGGCTGCGGGTCTGTGGGGGCTTGTCGCGCAGTTCCCCGCGCCCCTTTGGGGCGCGCTGCACTCACGCTGGTTGAGCGTCCACCAGGCTTGGCAACGACTCCCTGTCGCTTGCGCCCAGTCTTGCGTAGGCGCTGTAGAGGTGGTTGCCGACCGTGCGGATGGAGAGGGTGAGGTGGTCGGCGATCTGGCGGTTGGTGAGGCCTGCTGCGGCGAGGGTGACGATCTGGCGTTGGCGGGCGGTGAGTTCGCCGAGGACGAGGCCGGACAGGGCCGGGGTGCGGGCGCCCTGGCAGCGGCGGGCCAGGGCGACGGCGCGGGTGCGGGAGGTGCGGGCGGCGCGTGGGTCGCGATGGGAGCGTGCGGCCTGGGCGTGCGCCTCGGCCGCGAAGAGCAGGAGGCCGCGCTTCTGGAGGCGTTCGGCGGCATGGTCCAGGGCGGGTCCGTCGCCGCGGGTGAGGGCGTCCGCGTGGGCGGCGAAGGCGCTGTCCATGGGGAGCCGGGAGGTGGCCTTTTCGGGAGCGCCGAGGCGTACGGCGTCATACAGGGCCAGCGCGTCGTCCCCGGTGATCGACCGGACCGCGGAGTCGATGTCGCCGCGTGCCGCCGCCAGCCAGGTCGCCGCCTCACCCGATGTCGGAGGTGCGGTAAGAGCCTCGTGCGCCGACGTGATCTCGCCCGACTGGGCGGCGGCGAGGGCGAGTTCGAGGAGGCAGGAGGGGTCGTCGGGGGACTCTCGCAGGCCCTCGCGGGCCCAGGCCGCGGCCTGGCGCAGTTCGCCGCGCAGCCGCACGGCACGCGCGCGTACGGCCGCGTACTCGGCGGGGACCGGCTCGCCCTCCTCGATGAGCCACTCCCCCACGGGTGCCCACAGCGTCCGTACGTCGGCCTCGTCGATCTGCCGTGCCAGCTCGACCCCCTCGTCCTTGAGGGCCGGGCCGCACTGGTCCGGGGTGCGGGCCAGTCGCCGGGCCCGCAGCCGGCCGGCCGTGGCTCGCAGGACCGGGCCGTGCAGGGGGTGGGCGAGTCGTACGGTGCCGTGGTCGTCGATGTCGATCAGGCCGTCGGTCTCCAGGCGTTCGAGGGCGCGCAGGTCGAAGTCGTCGGCGGTCGGCGGCAGGGGGTCGGCGAAGGCGAGGAGTTCGAGGGTCTCGCGCTCGTCGGGGTCGACGCGGTGGATGACGTGAGCGGTGCGTTCGCGCACGGTCGTGGTCAGGGGGACCGGGCCGCGCCACGCCCGTTCGTCCGAGCCCGGGATCCCGGTGAGCAAGCCTTGTTCGCGCAGCGCGCCGGACAGGTCGCGCAGCAGCCGGAGGTCGCCGTCGCACAGTCGGTGCAGCCGGTTCACGGTGAGCGGCTCCAGTCGGCCGCCGGCGCCCGCGGCGACCAGCCGGTCCGTCTCCTCGCGCGGCAGCGGCTCCAGGGTGAGGCGGGGCAGCAGCTCACCGGTCCACAGCCGGGACACCGCGCCGGGCACGGGTACGTCGTCCGTGGCCACGACCAGCAGCCGGGTGCGGCCCTGCACCGCCAGCTGGTGGACCAGGGCGGCCGAGGCGTCGTCGAGGAGGTGTGCGTCGTCGACCAGCAAGGTCCGTACGGCGGAGAGCAGTTGGACCGCCTTGTGCAGGGTGACCGTCTCGGGCAGCAGGTGCGCGAACGCGGCGAAGGGGATGTGCCGGGCCTCGGGCGTGCCGGCCGCCTTGGCGCAGTCGGTGCCGCGGACCGCCTCCGTGACGAGCCGGGTCTTGCCACAGCCCGCACGTCCCGTCACCACGATGCCGTGCCGGCTCGCGCCCAAGGACCGGCGGATCAGTTCCAGTTCGTTCTCCCGGCCGGTGAACGGCCAGGGCAGCTCAAGGGTCTTCGCGTCCCGTTCGTAAGTCGTCACGTGAACAGGAGCACGGTTACTCACGCCTGATACAGGGGGACTTGAGTAGCCCTCGACTCAGGCGCCCGGGGGCGGTCGACGGCAACCTGATCGCATGACCGCACGCTACTGCTCCCTCGCGCAGCAGTCGGCTCCCGTCTTCGCACCGGGGCTGACCGCCGAGCGGCTCAGTGCGCTCATCAGCGGTCGCCAGATGTGGGTCAACGGCACAGTGCTGCACTACTACTTCTTCGACGGAGACGGTGACGACTCCGTCATTGCCGTACCGGGGACCGGGGAGAGCCGCCGGGTGTCGTGGGTCGGCCCCAAGGAGCAGCAGGACGTCGTGCGGGAGTGCTTCCAGGAGTGGCGGGACCTGGGCATCGGTCTCCACTTCGTGGAGGTCGGGGACCGCTCGGAGGCCGAGCTGCGGATCGGGTTCCAGCTCGGTGACGGGTCCTGGTCGACCGTCGGCAAGGACGCGCTGCGGGTCGGCCGTGGTGAGCGGACCATGAACTTCGGCTGGGACCTGACCGCGCCCGGGGAGCGCGGGACGGCCCTGCACGAGATCGGGCACGCGCTCGGCATGCTGCACGAGCACCAGAACCCGTTCGCCGGCATCCACTGGGACGACGAGGCCGTGTACGCCGATCTGGCGGGCCCGCCGAACTTCTGGAGCCGCGACAGGACGTTCTTCAACATCCTGCGCAAGCTCGACCCGGACGAGGTCAACGGCTCCGTCTGGGACCCGCAGTCGATCATGGAGTACCCCTTCTCGGACGGGCTGATCCTGGAGCCGGAGCAGTACCGCGCGGGTCTGAACCCGCCCGGCACCCTCTCCCCCGCCGACAAGGAGTTCGTCCTGCGCTGGTACCCGCCGACGGAAGCTCTCCAGCCACCCGAGCTGCAGCCCTTCCGCTCGGCGCCGCTCCGCCTCGCCCCGGGCGAGCAGGCCGACTTCACCATCGAGCCGCCGGAGACCCGCGAGTACAGCGTGGGCACCTTCGGCGACAGCGACACCGTCGTCGTGGTCTTCGAGGAGCGGGACGGCGAACCCCGCTTCCTCTCCGGCCAGGACGACGGCGGCACACCGCACAACGCCGCCATCAAGGTCCGGCTCGTCAAGGGCCGCCGCTACTTCGTCCGTGTGCGCCTCCACTCGACGTGGGGATCGGGGGATACGGCGGTCATGTGCTGGTGACAGCACATGACCGCCCCTCACGGACGGTCGGACCACTGTCCGGCACCGGGGGAGCGGTGGCGGGACGCCACCTTCGGGGGAGGGTGACGTCCCGCCACCACGCCACTGTCAGTGGCAACGGATAGCTTCGGTCCATGAGTTCACACGTGATCACCGGATACGTCATCGGCGAAAGCCTCCGTTCGGACGCGGTGTTCCAGCCGCGAGGTCTGCGCCTTCGCGGGATCCGCCGGATGGATGTCTCGGCGAGTGCGACCGACACACAGCCGAGCCTGTGGACGTTCGTCGAGTGGGAGGCGGACGCCGAGAACGTCGCGGAGGTCGCCGACGCCCTCGCTTCCACGCTCGAACCGTCGACCGGCTGGTACGCGGACTTCACCGCGGGTGACGAGCGTGTCGTCGTCTTCGCGGGCAAGGTCTTCCGGTACCGACGCGGTGACGAGGCGGGCCGTGCCGAAGTGATCGCGTACGGGCGGTCGGTGGGGACTCCGGAGCATCAGCTCGACTGGGCGGAGTAAGCCGGCGAAGGATCAACTGACCAGTGCCGTTGCGGTCGTTCAGCTTCGCGGTGTGAGGGGCGCTGGCTACCCTGGGAAGGTGCTGGCTCGTTCGCGCGATGGGCTGAACCGGGGGTGGGCTCCATGACGGACGCGGTGGTGCGGGTCGAAGCGGTCGAGCTGGATGCGAAGGGGTCACGCCAGATCGGCAGCAGGTCCCGCAGGACCGTGCCCCTGGAGGAGCGGCGCGCGGAGTTGTGCGAGGCGATCGTCTCCGCGTCGGCGATGGCCCAGGACTCACTGGCACAGGTCGAGCCCCGCGACGGCTGGCGCGTGAGCAGTCTGGAGGTCACCTTCGGCGTGACGCTCGCCGCGGAAGCCGGCGTCATTCTCTCCAAGGCGTCCGCGGAAGCCTCCTTCGAGGTGACGCTCACCGTGGACCGGGCCTGAGGAGCGGGCATGCCCGGCACGGACTACGCCGTCGACCTCAGCCAGGGTGCGACACCCCTCGGCGCCGGATTCCTGCTCGCGCCCTGCTACGTGCTCACAGCACACCACTGCCTGACCGACATGGCACCGGGCGACGACCGCCTGTCCGTCAGCTTCGGTGACGGCCGGACGGTCGACGGGCGGGTGTGTCAGCGGGTCGCCGAGGCCGACCTGGCCCTCGTCGAGGTCCTCGAACCCGACCGGGTCCCGCCGACGGTGCCGTTCCCCGATCTGCCCAGGCCCGGTGACCAGTGGCACGGGCCGCACCGGCCGTCACACACCGACCCGTACCTCAACGGCCGGGTGGATCAAGCGTCGGTGCCGTACGACTGCGAGGGCGGCGGCCGGATCGAGGCGATCCAGTTGCTCGCGGAACAGGTGCTGGGAAACTACGCGGGATACTCCGGCGGCCCCGTCGAACGCGCCACGCCGGAGGAGGAACTCGCGGTCCTCGGCATCCTCGTCGAGCAGTACCCCGACCGGGCGCACCCGGGCCGGAACGCCAACGTCCTGTTCGCGGCCACGATCCGGGAGGCGCTCACGCGCTTCGCCCACTTCCGTACGGCCCATCTGCTGCGCGTGCTGGAGGCGCGGGAGGACACCGTCGACGGCCAGGACCCGGTCGTTACGAAGGCCGGCCACTCGATCGCGGTCATGTCGGCGTCGGCCGCCCCTGTCCCGTCCCCAGGGTCCGCTCCCGCCCCGTCGGCCACGCTCACCGACCGGGCGCAGAACCCCGTAGACACCGCCCTCGCCACCGGCCAGACCCTACTCGCCGCGATCAAGGAGTGGTCCGCCCAGGATCTGATCGACCCCTCGCAGGTCTGCGATCTCCAGGTCCATGTGGCGAAGAGCGTGATCGAGCTGGCCCTGCGGGGAGACGTGACATGACAAAGATCGTTGACGAGGCCGTCGCCCTGGCCGAGCAGCACGTCCTGGCCGAAGCGTCCGATGACACCCCTCTGCCGTCGCTGTCCGGGACGCATCTCACCTTGGTGGCCCGTACGGCGGCCGACGACCCCGGCACCGTGGTGCGGCTGTGCTATCTCGCGGCGCTGCTCACCCGGCTGAACCGGCGCGACGACGCGCTGAGCGTGCTGCGGATCACCGCGGCCTCGTACGAGGACTCCCCCGACCTCGCCCCGCATATCAAGGCCACCGCCCTCAACCGCCTTGCCGTGGCCGTCACTTCTCTCGGTGACTGGACCTGGGCGAGGAACCTGCTGACCCGTGCCGCAGCCGAATGCCGCGCGTCGGAACCCCTCCTGTGTGCGCGCACGTATGCGAACTTGGCAGCCGTCGAGGTACGGGCCGCCCGCCTCACCCCGGCCTGGGAAGCGGCCGGTCTGGCGCGTTCGTTCCTCGCCGGGCAGCACACCGACAGCGCGCGCGACATCGTCACGCTGCTGAGCTGGGTCGACCTCGCGCTGGCGCGGGCGGGAGGCGGGGTGGCTTCGGCGCCCGCCGCCATGGCGACCGTCCGCACGGTGGAGTTGGCCGACGACGACTCCGCGAGCTCGATCGCCGCCCTCACCGCCCGGGCGGTGCTGGCCTTCGAGGAGGCCAGAGAGTCCGCGGACGGCGCGCGGCTGCGCGAGGTCACCGACGCCCTCCATGTCATCGCCTACCGGGCGGCGGCCGTACTCGGTGGCCGCCATCCGCAGACCGTGATCGCGCGGATCGACCTGGCGTGCGCGGAGTTCGAGTGGGCGCGGCACACGGGCGACCTCCGGCGGATGGCGATCTGCGCGGAGCGCCTGGAAACCGTGGCCACCCGGGCGGCACTGGCACTGGGCGCGGGCCATCCGCTGGCTGTCTCGGCGCTCACGAACCACGCCAACGCCCTGCTGGAGACCGCGCGCGCCCGGCGTTCCGCGCGGCAGCTCACGGAGGCGGTACGCCACCTCGATCAGGCAGCCGGGCGCTCGCGGGCGGCCCTGGGCCCGGACCACCCCGTCGCGGTCCTGGCCGCGGGCACGGCACGCGCCGGTCGTCACCTCCGCGCCGCCGGCACCACCGGGACCGAGCCGGATGGCGGCGGGGGCACAACGCTGACTCTGGTCAGACCGACGGTCACCGATCCCTGGCGTCCCGGCGAACCGCTCCTCTCACCCCAGGCCGCCGCTCTGGACCTGGCTCCCGACGACGCGGTGGCTGTCCTCAGGGAGCGGAATCGGATCGCGTCCGGCATCGGCGACGCGGGCAACGCCTCCGCCGCACGGCACTTGTTCGAGAGCCTGGAACAGGAATGCCGTCAGCGGCTCGGGGCCGTGCATCCGGTCACGCTCGCCGCCCGGCACAACGCCGCCTACTGGACCGGAGTCTGCGGCCGGGCTCCGCATGCGAGGCAGCTCTCTCTGCAGCTGATGCCCACCTACCGGGACTTACTCCCCGGCGTCGACACCAAGTCCGCCACGCGCCGACTGCGCGACGACCTCGCCCGCTGGACCGGCGAGTCCGGTCATCCCGGGGAAGCCGTCCGGCAGTACGCGGATCTGCGCGCCGACCACGAGCGCGAGTTCGGCCCGGACCACTGGGAGACCCTGCTCGCGCGGCACAACGCCGCGTACTGGACGGGCGTCGAGGGCGCCCGGCACCGCGCCCTCGAACAGTTCCGCGCGCTGCTCGCCGATCAGCTCCGGGTCCACGGCCCCGATCACGTACACACGCTCGCCGCGCGCCACAACATCGCGCACTGGACCGAGGCCACCGGCCACCCCGGCGAAGCGCTCCGGCTCTTCACGGAACTCCTGCACGACCGCACGGCCGCCCTGGGGCCGGATCATCCGCACACCCTGCTGAACCGCTACCACGTCGCACGGCTGGAGCGACCCTCCGTTGGTGGCGAAGAGCTCACCCGCCTGCTGCCAGTCTTCCTCCGCGTGTTCGGCGAAGAACATCCGTGGACGCGACGCCTGCGCCATGAGATCGACGCCCCATGAGCAGCCCTCAAACCGGCCTGATCTACTCGTCGTTCACCCACCGCATCAGCCGCTGCAACGGATAGAACCCGTCATGCGACAGCCCCGGCGGCATACCGCCCGCCCGGCCCAGTGACACCACGCGCTGCACTCCGGCGCACGCGAGGGCGTCACGCAGTTCCGCCTTCCGCGCGTCCGGATATACGCCGACTGTCTGTGTGGCGACCCCGGCGTGCGTGACGGCATCCGACAGTGCGGCGACCGGGATCACGTTCACGATCTTGCCGTCAGGGTGGAAGTCGACCGGCTCGGGCGAGCGGATCACCAGGCCCCGGCCGTCGTAGCCGCCCCACACGCGGTAGTCGGGCTCCATCGACCGCAGTACGTCGATCTCCTCGCGGAGTTCGGCCGGGACGCGTGGTCCGTCGGCCGAGCTGAACTCCCGGGCGACGCCGAGCCGTTCACGCAGGAGGGCGGCATAGCGGTCGGCGTCCTCGTCGGAGCCCTCCACGAACTGGAAGCGGCTGGCCACGCAGGCTTGCTGGTTGAAGAACGTGGCGTCCGCCGCGGCGGCGTCCGCGGCCTCCGTGAGTGCTTCCTCGGTCGCGAAGGCCTCGCGGCCGATCACCGAGATGGACGTCTTGGGATCGAAGGAGACCAGCTCGAAGCCCGGGCCGACGTACTGCAGGGCTCCCCGGATCGTGGCCTCTCCGCCCCAGGCGACGAGTTTGTCGAAGAACTGCGGGCGGAACAGGACGCTCTCCACGGTCGCGTCGCCGCCCCGCCAGTACACGGCGGAGAACGAGCGCACGACCGGGTGGCCGGGTGCCACCTTCGCCATCGTGCGCAGGATCGCGGTCGCGGTGAACAAGTCGTTCGAGGGCAGCTTCAGCAGGTTGACGCCCTTGGTGAGGGCGCCGCGTACGACGGACATGGCGGCCACTCCGGGTGCGTTGCCCGCGATGACGTGCACCAGGCGCGGCGGGAAGGCTCGGACGGACGCGAGCCGTCCCTCGGGCAGGCGCACCTCCCGCCAGCCGTCGAGCACGTCCGGGCCGCCGAGTTCGTGGTCGATCTGGGCGCGCAGGGAAGGCCGTTGGAAGCTGCGCCACAGGACGGCGTAGGCGCGCTCCAGCACCTCCGCGGGGAGCGGGCTGACCCGGACCATCGCCTCCAGGGCTTCGGCGAGCAGGCCCTGCCGGTCCGTCTTCAGGGCCTCGCCGGTCTCCACGAGCAGGTCGACGATCTCGGCGCTGGGCACGCCGAAGGCCGGGCCGGGTTCGGTGCGGGGCCATACCAGGCGGTTCAGGTCGAGGGCCGGCGCGCTGAAGGCCGTATCACCGCGTCCGTGGTCGATGTACGGGCCGCCTTCGGCTGCTTCGCCGCGGATGACATGGATCACGGTCGTGCCGCTCGCCCTTGTCGTCGTGGTCATCCGTGGATCATCCCCCGCACATAGGAGTCGAGTGTCGCGGCGCAGGTGATCTTGTCGTCGCCGCCGAGGTCGCCGTAGCGCCGGATGTCCGGCAGCACCGCCGGTCCCGGTCGGCCGCAGTCGCACGGCGAGAAGTCGACGGACACCCGGTCTCCGCTGATCAGTCCGCCCCAGCGGCCCGACAGGGAGACGTCCAGGAAGGCGAACCGGCCCTCCACGACGCCGTGTTCGGGGTTCAGCAGCCTCTCGCCCGGCTCGTCGAGGATCAGCGGGATCACCCAGGGCGGCACGTGGTAGCGGCCCGACTCGCAGGCGAGGCAGGAGCCCTGGAGCTCGGTCATGCCGTAGCTGCGCACCCGTCGTACGCCGTGGTAGAAGGCGGCGAGCTGCTGCTGGTAGTCGTCGGGCAGCGCCCGGCCCTTGTTGCCGCCGCCGCTGAGCACCAGCGTGTCCGGGTGCAGGCTGCCGTCGGGTACGCCGCGCTCGCGCAGGGCCTGGATCAGGGCGAACTGCTGGTTGTTCATCCCGGCGATGAGCAGCGGCTCGTCGCGGTGGGCGGCGATGTCGTCGACGATCCGGGTCATCGCGGCGCCCAGCTGTCGCTCGCGGGTCTCGGACGCGGCCTCGAAGGAGCCGATCTCCTGCGGGGTCGCCGTGCCTTCCGCCATCCGCCGACGCAGCAGGGCGCTGCTCATCAGCTCCGACACCCGCAGCGGTTCGTCGGTCAGCAGGTGGGTCTCCTCGGGACGGGCGAAGACGTCGGCGTGCCAACGGAAGCCGTCGATGGAGCGCATCGGGCCGCTCGCGGGTGCGAGCAGATAGCCGCGGCGGGTGGGTTTCGGTGGCAGCGGGTCGGGCCAGCAGGTGAGGTTCTCCAGGATGTCGTGCAGGAACCGCAGGTCGGTGCCGTCGCAGTTGAGGAAGGAGACCTTTCCCGACGTACCGCTGGTGATGTACGGGCGGTGTCCGGCGGCCGTGATGCGGTCGGTCCAGTCGTCGATGTCCGCTACGCCGGCCAAGTCGACGTCGCCGGGTTCGACCACGGACACGGTGGTGTACCAGCGCAGCAGCCGGTCCCAGCGGCCGGCGGTGATCAGGGAGACGGGGTACGACTTGTAGCTGGTGTGCGAGAAGAGGAGCGGGACGAGGTCCGCGGGAGCGGTGATCTCGTGGACGCCGGTCTCCTCGGCCCGGGTACGCAGCAGCGGGATGCGTTCGCGATGGGCGGCGAAGGCCTCCCGAGCGGCGTCGAGTTGCAGCTCCCGCAGCTCCTTTGCGGGCTGGTCGAAGGTGTCGCCGGAGGCGACGAGGTTCCGGATGTGTTCGCGTGCGCTTGCCACAGCAACTCACCCTTGTCAGGTAGTGAGGTTCAGTGATCCGTCTTCTGCGGGGAACGCTCCTCGGCCAGGTACGACGACTCGATCGCGTTGAGGTTCTCGCGCAGTTCCTGCGGGGTGCCGGTCATGACGATCCGGCCGCGGCGCAGGACGTACACGCGGTCGGCGATGTCCAGCACCTTGCGTACGTGCTGTTCGACGAGGACTGCGCCGAGGCCCTGGTCGGCCGCCTCGCGCACGGCGCGCAGGAGGCGGTCGACCACGAGTGGGGCGAGGCCCAGGGAGAGTTCGTCGGCGAGCAGCAGCCGGGGCGAGCGGCACAGCGCCCGCGCCAGGGACAGCATCTGCTGCTCGCCGCCGGAGAGCATGCCCGCTCCGGTGGTCAGGCGGGTGCCGAGCTCGGGGAAGAGCGCGACGGCCCGGTCGGTGGTGACCCGGCCGACGCGCAGGTTCTCGGCGGTGTCGAGGCCGGTGAAGACCGCCCGCTCCCCCACGTACGCCAGGCCCTCGCGGGCCCGGCGGTGCAGCGGCGCCCGGCGTGCGTCGCCCAGCCACCGCACCTCGCCGCTCATCACGGCGAGGTCGCCTGCCAGCGCCCGGAGAGTCGTGGACTTGCCCGCGCCGTTGGGCCCGAGCAGGGCGACGACCTCTCCGGGGCGGACCTCCAGGTCGAGGTCGCGTACGACGGGCCGCGTGCCGTATCCGGCACAGACGGCACGGGCCTCGATCAGTGGTGCCTTCGGTGCGTGCATCACCCCGACGCCTTCGCGGTCAGGAGCTTGCGGACGTCGACGAACGTGGAGCCGGACTCGGCCCACTCGATCTTGCCGTCGCGGATGGTCAGTTCGGTGGCGGTGGTGTTGTGGATCCTCCCCATGCCTTCCATGGGCAGAGCCGTCGACTCCTGCCAGGTCAGCTTCGGGGTGAGGCCGCCGGTGTCAATGCCGTCGGTCGTGTTCAGCTCGTCGACCAGGGCCTTGGACGTGATGCTGGGGAGCGTCTTCGCGGCCTCGGTGAAGACCTTGAACGCCACCCAGGCGGTCTCGTTGGCGCCGTTGGTGGTGTCGATGTCCTTGCTGCCTTCGGCCGCTTCGACGAAGTCCTTCCAGGAGGCGTCCGAGACGGGCGGGTAGTAGCCGGTGATGGCGGAGCCCTCCAGCGGGCTGCTCGCGCCGCCGGTGCTCTCGGCCAGCTCCGGGGTGAGATTGCCGACGACGCTGCCCAGCTGGGTGTCGGCGCCGGACTGCACGTACGACGTCACGAACAGGTCCGAGTGGGTGCCCAGGATGACGCTGACGCAGTCGGCGTCCTTGGTCGCGGCGGCGACCTGCGGGGCCAGGTCGGTCGCGGTGACCGGCACCTTCAGGTCCTTGGGCGCCGCGCCTCCGGCCGCGGTCACGCCCAGCGTGAGGAACTTCGAGACGATCGCGGCGGCGGCCACGTCGTACCGCACGCCGGAGATCTTCTTGCAGCCCTCGTCCACGAGCTGCTTGCCGTGGGCGGCGAACACCACGGGCGTACCGCCGTTGACCGGGAAGGACATCGGGCTGGAGAACTCCGCGGCCGAGACGCCGGTGCCGCCGATGTAGGGGATGCCGGCCTTCTCGAGGATCGGCATGTAGCGGTCGCCGGCCAGGCTGTACGAGCCGACGACCGCGACCACCTTCTCGGCGACGGCCTGCTGGGCGCACTTCTCGGCCTCGTCGGGCTCGTTCTTCTCGTTGCAGGTGAGGACCTTCAGCGGACCGCCCTTGATCCCGCCGTTGTCGTTGATCCACTTCTCATAGGCCTGGGCCGTGAGCCGGACCCCGGGCTGGGCGCTGCCCTGGGTGTCCTCCGGGGCCCAGACCATCACCTTGACCGGGGTGCCCTTGAGCTCGGAGGTGGTCGAGGTGCCCGAGGAGGCCTCTCCCCCGCAACCGGCGGCCAGGAGCACTCCGGTCACCGCGAGACAGCTCGCTGCGGCAGTTCTGCGTCGGCGTGAGTCGTTCATGATCCCTCCGAGGGAGTCGGCCCGGATGGGCGACGTCGAGATGCCGACAGCATGGAGCGAGATGTCTCGTTAGAGAAGTACTCTCGGAGCAATTATTTAAATGAATGTGCGTTATGGCCTTGCCGGGCCCGCTGACGTTCGCTACTCATGAAGCCCTGAGAGGTAGGCCCTGGGGCCCTGGGAGGTAACTGTCGTGGACGACATCCTGCGTTTCGCGCTGCTCGGTCTGGGGCTCGGTGCGCTGTACGCGCTCACGGCCCAGGGCATCGTGCTGATCTACCGGGGCTCCGGTGTCCTGAACTTCGCGCACGGCGCGATCGGGATGGCCGGGGCCTATGTGCAGTGGGAACTGGCCGTGCAGCAGGGCATGCCCTACTGGCCGGCCGTGGCGTGCGGGGTGACCGCGTCCGCGCTGCTGGGACTGCTCACGCACCTGCTGGTCATCCGCCCGCTGCGCCGGGCGTCGTCGCTGGCCCGGCTGGTCGGCACGCTCGCGGTGTTCATCGTGCTCACCGCCGTCGCCGTCAAGCGCTACGGCGACAGCGTGCAGTTGGTGCCGGGCAAGCTGCCGAACCGGCTGCTGGAGATCGCCGGCGCCAAGGTGTCCGAGGACCGGGTCTGGCTGCTCGGGATCGCCATCGCGGTCACCGCGGTCCTCCATGTCCTCTACCGGCGCACCCTGTTCGGCCTGGGCACCACGGCGGTCGCGGAGAACCAGAGCGCGGCGGCCTCACTGGGCTGGTCCGCGGATCTCATCGCCGCCGCCAACTGGGGGCTGGGCTCGGCGCTCGCGGGCCTGACGGGCATCCTGATCGTGCCGGTGATCGGCCTGTCGGTGACCGGTCTGACGACGCTGCTGCTGAGCGCGCTGGCCGCCGCCCTGGTCGGCCGGTTCTCCTCGTTCCCCGTCACGCTGGCGGGCGGTCTGCTGATCGGCGTCGTGCAGTCCGAGCTGACCCGCTTCGGCTCCGACGTCACCGGGCTCGCCGCCTCGGTGCCGTTCCTCTTCATCGCCCTGGTGCTGGTGGCGCGGGGCAAGGCGCTGCCGCTGCGCGGCACGTTCCTGGACCGGATGCCGACCCTGGGCACGGGACGGGTACGGCCCGTGCCGCTCGCCGTCGCCGTGGCCGTCGGCCTGCTGCTGGTGAGCGTGTCGTCGCCGCTGTGGGCGGACGCGATCACCACCACCCTGGTCCTCTCCCTGATCATCCTGTCGATCATCGTGGTCACCGGGTATGCGGGACAGGTGTCCCTGGCGGCGTACGCCCTCGCCGGGACCGGCGCGTTCATCGCCGGGCACACCGCGGCCGACTGGGGCTGGCCCTTCGAGCTCGCGCTGCTCGCGGGCGTGTTGGGCACCGTCCCGATCGGCCTGCTGTTCGCGCTCCCGGCGGTCCGGACCCGCGGGGTCAACCTCGCGATCATCACCCTCGGGCTCGGCACCACACTGGAGACGATGGTGTTCCAGAACACCGACCTCGCCACGACCCCGGGCAGTGACGGGATCGCGGTGGGCAAGCAGACACTCTTCGGCATCAGCATCTCCGGGGTCGACCATCCGCAGCGGTACGCCACCGTCGTGCTGGTCATGTTCGTCGCGGCCACGCTCGTCGTCGCCAACGTCCGGCGCAGCCGCAGCGGGCGCCGGCTCGTCGCGGTCCGGGCGAACGAGCGGGCCACGGCGGCCCTCGGCATCGACGTGCGCGCGGCCAAGCTGTACGCCTTCGGACTCTCCTCGGCCATCGCCGCACTCGCCGGAGTGCTGACCGGCTTCCGCTCGACATCCGTGGTGCTGAGCGACTTCGCGAGCTTCGACTCCATCACCGTGCTCGGGCTCGCGGTGATCGGCGGCGTCGGCTTCCTGGTCGGCCCGCTCTTCGGCGCCACGTTCGCGGCGGGCACGGTCGGCGCCCGCTTCGGGGACCTGGTCCTGCCGGGCCTCAGTGAGTGGATGCCCCTGATCGGCGGGATCATCCTGGTGCTGACGCTGGTGGGCAACCAGGACGGCATCGGGCGTGAACTGGCCAAGCAGGCGGCACGAGTTGACCGCCGTACGAAACCTCTTGAAGTCGACGCCCTCACCGAGCAGACCGTGGACCGGGCGGCACCTCTGTCGCTCCATGTGGAGGGCCTGACCGTCCGATACGGCGGTGTCGTCGCCGTCGACGGGCTGTCCTTCCGCATCGAGCCGGGCCAGGTCGTCGGCCTCATCGGACCCAACGGTGCGGGCAAGACGTCCGCCATCGACGCCGTCACCGGCTTCACGCGGGCCGCCTCCGGACAAGTGCGGCTCGGTGAGCGGGACATCACCCGCGCACCCGTGCACCGGCGTGCCGCCGCCGGGCTGAGCCGGTCCTTCCAGTCACTGGAGCTGTTCGAGGACATGACCGTCCTGGACAATCTGTATGCCGCGTGCGATCGGCCCGGTCCGTGGACGTACCTCACGGACCTGATCCGGCCCGGCAGCCGGCCGCTGCCCGCGCATGTGCTGGTCGCCGTGCGGGAGTTCGGCCTCCAGGACAGCCTGAACCGGCCGGTCGGCGACCTGTCCTACGGCGAGCGGCGGCTGCTCGCCATCGCCCGTGCGGTGGCCGCGTCGCCGTCCGTGCTGCTCCTCGACGAACCGGCCGCGGGGCTGTCGGATGACGAGACGCGTGAACTGGCCCATCTGGTGCGGAGGCTCGCCGAGGAGTGGGGGATGGGGATTCTGCTGGTCGAGCATGACGTCGACATGGTGATGAGCGTGTGCGATCAGGTGGTCGTTCTCGACTTCGGGCGGCGGATCAGTGTGGGGACGCCGGAGGAGGTGCGGGGGGATGCGGCGGTGCGCGCCGCGTACTTGGGGGACCTGTCCCCAGAGGATCCGGTGAATGTGTGACCTGCGGGTCGGTGGGGGCTGGTCGCGCAGTTCCCCGCGCCCCTTCGGGGCGCTACCTCACCGGCGTTTTACGCTCGCGTCCCCAAACAGCCAGCGGCTCCAGTGCCGCGTTGAGGCGTTTGCCGTCCTCCGTCAGTGAGTACTCGACTCGGGGCGGTACCTCGTCGTAGGAGACGCGGTGTACTACGCCGTCCGCTTCCATCTCTCGCAGGTGAGAGGCGAGGACCTTCTCGGTGATCCCCGGGAGCAGGCGGCGCAGTTCGCCGAAGCGGCGGTGGGGGTGTTCGTGGAGGGCCCAGAGGATCAGGACCTTCCACTTGCCGCCGATGACCTCCATCGCGGTGTCGATGCCGCAGACGTGTCCGTCTGGTGTGCCCGGCCGGTTCAGCGTCGTCATGCCCCACCCCTCTGACGTGCTCGCTCACCCCAGAGTAACCACCCACTCCGAAGTACGTACTTGATCACCTTCGGGCCTGCGACCAGCCTGGTCGGTATGACACAGAACACTGTTGAGAAGACCTCCGTCACGCTGCTGGGCCTCGGCGCGATGGGTACCGCACTGGCCCGGGCCTGGATGGCCGCAGGGCACCCGCTCACCGTCTGGAACCGCACCCCGGCCCGCGCGGCGGCGCTCGGCGCCGAGGGTGCGCGGGTCGCGGACAGCGCCGCTGAGGCGGTCGCGGCGAACACGCTGGTCGTCATCTGCCTGTTGGACGACGCCTCGGTCGAGGAGGTGCTGGGCGGCACCGATCTGGCCGGCCGGGACCTGGTCAACCTGACCACCAGCACTCCGGCCCAGGCCCGGGAGCGCGCCGAGTGGGCCCGTGAGCGCGGCGCTCGCTACCTGGATGGCGGGATCATGGCTGTGCCACCGATGGTCGGCGTTCCGGACGCGGGTGGCTACGTCTTCTACAGCGGCTCGCGGGAGCTGTTCGAGCGGCATCAGGAGACTCTGGGCGTCCCGGTCGGCACCCACTACGTCGGCACGGACGCGGGCTTCGCGGCCCTGCACGACGTGGCCCTGCTGAGCGCCATGTACGGGATGTTCGCCGGGGTGACGCATGCCTTCGCGCTGATCCGCAAGGAGGACATCGACCCCACGTCGCTCGCCCCGCTGCTCGTGGACTGGCTCGTCGCGATGGCACCGGCCGTGCACACGACCGCCGATCAGCTGAAGAACGGCGACTACACCAAGGGTGTCGTGTCCAATCTGGCCATGCAGGTGGCCGGCACGCCGACGTTCCTGAGCACGGCCGAGCAGCAGGGCGTCAGCCCTGAACTGCTCAGCCCCTACTTCGCGTTGATGCGCCGCCGCCTGGCCGAAAGCAGCGGCGAGGAGGATCTGACGGGCGTGGTCGACCTGCTGCTGCGGTGACTCACATGCTGTCGCGCAGATCCGCCACATACGGTTGATGGGCGAGCAGTCCGCCGTCCACGCGCAGGGTGTGCCCGGTGATGAACACGGACTCGTCGGAGGCGAGGAAGACGACCGCCGAGGCGACGTCCTCCGGCAGCCCCAGCCGTGGGGTGAGGTGATGGCGCAGCATCGCTTCCCGGATGGCTCCGTGCGCCGAGTCGTCGCTCGCCGGCGTGACGATGAATCCCGGCGCGATGGCGTTGCAGCGGACGCTCTGCTTGCCGTACTGCGTGGCCACGTACTTCGTGAGGTTGATGATCGCGGCCTTCGAGGCACCGTAGGCGGGGTTGCGCAGATCCCCCGCGATGCCGGAACAGGACGAGGTGTTGATGATGGACCCGCCGCCCCGCGCGATCATGTGCGGGACGGCGGCCTGGATCGCGACCATGGTGCCGCGCAGGTTGATCCGCATGGTGTCGTCCCAGACGGCCGGGTCGGCCTCCGCGACCGCGAGGTCCTGATGGGCGGCCAGGTGTGTGGCGGCGGCGTTGTTGTCCAGGACGTCGAGGCCGCCGTACGTCTGGACGGTCGCCTCCACCATGGCCCGTACGCTCTCGACGTCGCCGAGGTCGACCTGGACGGCGAGCGCGGAGCCGCCGGCGGCCCGGATCTCCTCCGTGACGGCTTTGGCGCCGTCGAGGTTCAGATCGGCGACCACCGTGTGCGCGCCCTCGGCCGCCACGCGGCGCGCGGTGGCGGCGCCGATCCCGGAGGCGGCGCCCGTCACGACCGTGATCTTCTCGTCAAGTCGTCCCATGGCGAACTCCCTTTCTCAGTCGGTGAGTTCGCTGCCGACCAATGACACGAACGATACGCACTCGCCGGGTCCGCCGCCCAGGTTGTGCGTAAGTGCGAGAGAGCGGCCCTCGGCGAGCGTGCGCACGGTGCGCTCCGGTGGTGCCTCGCCGCGCAGCTGCAGCCACGCCTCGAACATCATGCGCAGACCGGAGGCGCCGATGGGGTGGCCGAAGGCCTTGAGCCCGCCGTCCGGATTGACCGGCAGCGAGCCGTCCAGGTCGAACACTCCGCTGGTGACGTCCTTCCAGGCCTGCCCGCGCCCGGAGAAGCCCAGGTCCTCCATCAGCACCAGTTCGGTGGGCGTGAAGCAGTCGTGGACCTCGGCGAGTGCGATCTCGGCACGCGGGTCGGTGACCCCGGCCTGGCGGTAGGCCTCCTGCGCGGAGGCGACGACCTCGGGGAAGGTGGTGAAGTCGTACTCCGGGTCCTGGAGTCCGTCCGCGGGTCCCGCGACGAGCGACAGGGCCTTCACGAAGATCGGCTTGTCCGTGTACCGGTAGGCGTCCTCGGCTCGTACGACGATCGCGGCGGCCGAGCCGTCGGAGACGCCGGAGCAGTCGAAGACGCCGAGCATGCCCGCGACGATGGGCGCGGACTTGATGCGCTCCAGCGGGACTTCCTTGCGGAACTGGGCGCGCGGGTTGCGGGCGCCGTTGGCGTGGTTCTTCCAGGCGATCCGGGTGATGACGTCCTTCAACTCGGCTTCGTCCAGGCCGTACTTGGCGGCGTAGGCGGGGGCGAGGAGGGAGAAGTTGGCCGGTGCGGTGATCTCGCCGCGGCTGTCGTCACCGGCGCCCGGCATCGTCGTACCCGAAAGCCCGCTCATCCCGGAGTCCTTGAGCTTCTCGACGCCGACCGCCATGGCCACGTCGTAGGCGCCCGAGGCGACCGCGTAACAGGCGTTCCGCAGGGCCTCGGAGCCGGTCGCGCACATGTTCTCCAGGCGGGTGACCGGCTTGCAGGGCAGATGGAGCGGGCGGCTGAGGGTGAGGCCGGAGACGCCGGAGGCCTGGGTGCCGAGCCAGAACGCGTCGATGTCGTCGAGGGTGATGCCGGCCGAGGTGACCGCTTCGCCGACCGCGTCGACCAGCAGGTCGTCGGCCGAGCGGGTCCAGTGTTCGCCGAAGGGCGTGCAGCCCATGCCGACGATGGCGACGCGGTCCCGAATTCCGTGCGAGCCCATGATGTCGTTCCCCTCGTCAGTCCTCGTCCGTACGGACCGGACGGGCCTTCCAGAAGTAGTTGTGGACGCCGGCCGCGGTGACGGTGCGCCGGAAGGTCATCTCCACCCGGGCGCCGATGACGGCGTCGGCCTCGGTGGCGTCGGTGAGCTGGCAGCGGAACCGGCCGCCGCCGTCGTAGTCGACGACCACGACGAGCATCGGCGGGCTCGGCGTGTGCGCGAGCCGGTCGACCGTGAAGGTGGCGACCGTGCCGCGTACGTCGGCCATCGGTTCCTCGGTCATCGCGTCGACACTGTGGCAGGACGTGCACACGCGGTCCGGCGGCAGATGGCGGGTTCCGCACTTCTCGCAACGGGTTGCCATGAAGCCGTACTTCCACCTGTTGCGGCGGTGCGCGGGCGGGGCGTACGGCGGTTCGGGGTCGGGGCGGCGGGGCGGTTCCCGGTCGAGGAGCCCGCGCCAGGAGAGATAGGTGGCGTACGGCATCGGCGCGCTGCCCGCCGCGATCTGCGCGGCGACCGGGCGGGCGCTGCGGTGGGTCGGCAGGGCGTCCGTCGTGCGCAGGAGGATGACTCCGGCGCCGTCGCCGAGCACGACCAGCGCGATGGTCTCACCGGGGCGGGCGCGGTCGAGGACGTCGGCGAGGAGCAGGCCGGGCTGGGCGGTGCCGGGGTTGCCGATCGCCGCGGTGAGGTCGGCGGTAACGGCCTCGGGGCGGGCGCCGGTCTTGCGTCGTACCGCCGCGCACGCGCGCGCGTGCAGGCCGGAGACGATGAGGTGGTCGACGGCGGCGATGTCGAGTCCCGCCCGGTCGAGCGCGGCGCCGAGGGCCTTGCTCGCGAGGTCGACGTAGATCTCCTCGGCGAACCGCTCCTCCCACACCCGGGAGGTGGGCGAGCCGGGCAGGCGCCAGCGGTCCAGGATCTCGTCGCTCACTGTGTCGTGCGCGAGGAGTTCCGCGATGACGGGGGTGCTGTCGCGGTGTCCGCCGAACACGAACGCCGCCGCGCCGTCGCCGCCCGCGGACTCGTCGCTGCCGCCGGGCAGGCCGGTGCGCAGGTCGGACAGGACCGCGAGGGTCGGGACGGTGGAGCGGGCGGCCGTGACGAGCGCGCCGAGGCCGGAGCGTACGGAGCCCGCCATGTCGGCGGCGAGGACGTGCTCGTCGAGGCCGAGGGCGGCGTGGACGGCGGTGGCGTTCGTCTTGTCGAGGTAGGCGGGGGCCGCGGTGGCGAGGAAGAGCTGGCCGATGCGGGGGCGCAGCCCGTCGGGGGCTATGGCCTGTGTCGGAAGTGGCGTCGTCCGCCCGGAGGGCGGGCCGGGCGGCGTCCGGTGCGTGCTCTCGGCGTGCCGGGCGGAAGCCCTCGTACTGGACGTACTTGGGCTTTCGCCCGGTGCGGCGAGAGTGCGTGCCGGGCGTCGCCCGGCAGGCGCCACTTCCGACACAGGCCATAGGGCGCCGCGGGCCGCTTCCACGGCCATCGAGGTGGTGTCCTCGTCGTAGCCCGCGACCGCGCGTGTGCCCTTGCCGGGCGGTGTGCCGAGCACGGCGGCGAGATCGGCGCGGGCGAGGCGGTGGTACGGCACGTAGGCGCCGTATGCGATCAGTCCGGCCATCAGCGTCCTCCCTGAGCAGTGATGTCGATGGGCCGCTCGAAGACCGCGGCCAGGCCCTGTCCGCCGCCGAGGCACATGGTCTCCAGGCCGTAGCGGGCGCCGCGGCGGTCGAGTTCGCGCAGCAGGGTGGCGAGGATGCGGCCGCCGGTGGCGCCGACGGGGTGACCGAGCGAGATACCGGAGCCGTTGACGTTGAACCGCTCGAAGTCGGCCTCGGTCAGGGCCCATTCGCGGGTACAGGCGAGGACCTGGGCGGCGAAGGCCTCGTTGAGTTCGATCAGGTCGATGTCCGCGAGCTTGAGTCCGGCCCGTTCCAGGGCCCTGGCTGTGGCGGGTACTGGGCCGATGCCCATCGTCTCCGGCGATACGCCCGCCACGGCCCAGGACACGAGGCGGCCCAGCGGGCGCAGGCCGAGTTCGGCGGCGCGTTCGGGGTGGGTGACGATGCAGAGTGAGGCGCCGTCGTTCTGACCGCTGGCGTTTCCGGCGGTGACGGTCGCGTCCGGGTCCTTGCGGCCGAGGACCGGGCGCAGTGCCGCGAGCTTCTCCAACGTCGAGTCGGGGCGCGGGTGTTCGTCGGTGTCCACGAGCGTCTCGCCCTTGCGGTTCCGTACCGTGACCGGCACGATCTCGTCCGCGAACCGGCCCTCCCGCTGGGCGGCGACGGCCTTCTCGTGGGAGCGCAGGGCCAGTCGGTCCTGTTCCTCGCGCGGGATGCCGTACTCGCGCCGCAGGTTCTCGGCCGTCTCCAACATGCCACCGGGGACAGGGTGGTTGACGCCTCCGGAGGTGACCCGGCCACGGGCCAGCCGGTCGTGCAGGGTGGTGCCTGCGCCGCGTACGCCCCACCGCACGTCGGTGGTGTAGAACTCGGCCTGGCTCATCGACTCCACTCCCCCGGCCAGGACGAGGTCGCTCGCGCCGGTCTGCACCTGCATGGCCGCGATGATCACGGCCTGGAGCCCCGAGCCGCACCGGCGGTCGATCTGGAGGCCCGGCACCTCGACGGGCAGGCCCGCGTCCAGGGCGGCGACCCGGCCGATCGCGGGTGCCTCGCCGTTGGGGTAGCACTGGCCGAGGAGTACGTCGTCGACAGCGCCGGGCGGTATGCCGGTCCGTTCCAGCACCGCCCGCACGACCGTGGCCGCGAGCTCGGCCGCGGTGACGTCCCTCAGGACACCTCCGTAGCCGCCGACGGGGGTGCGCACGGGTTCACAGATCACCGCGTCACGCATCGGTCATGCCTTTCGTCAGGGGAGCGGGCGTCACATGTACCGGCCACCGGTCACCTCGAGAACCGCTCCGGTGATGTAGCTCGCCATGTCGGAGGCGAGGAAGAGGACCGCCTGGGCGACCTCGGCGGGCTCGCCCGCGCGGTTCATCGGGATCTCGGCGAGCTTGGCGTCCCAGGCGGCCTGAGGCATGGCCTCGGTCATGGCGGTGCGGATCAGCCCGGGCTGGACGGCGTTGACGCGGATGCCGGCGCGGGCCAGTTCCTTGGCGGAGGCCTTGGTGAGGCCGACGAGGCCTGCCTTGGCGGCGCTGTAGTTGGTCTGGCCGAAGTTGCCGACCTTGCCGGCGATCGAGGAGATGTTGACGATGCTGCCGCCCACGCCGTGCGCGCGCATCGACTCGGCCGCGAACCGGGTGCCGTTCCAGGCGCCCGTGAGGTGGACGTCGACGACGGCGCGGAAGTCGGCGCTCCGCATCTTGCGCAGGGTCGCGTCCCGGGTGATGCCGGCGTTGTTGATCATCACGCCGACGGGCCCGAAGGTGTCGGCGCAGTGCGCGACGAGGGCCGCGACCTCCCCCTCGTCCGTGACATCGCAGCGCAGGGAGGTGGCGGCGACGCCGTTCTTGGTGAGCCGCTCGGCGGCCTCGGCCGCCGCGTCCTCGTTGATGTCGCCGAGGACCACCGACGCACCCGCGCTGCCGAGCACACCGGCGATCTCGAAGCCGATGCCCTGTGCGCCACCGGTGATCACCGCGCTACGGCCGTCCAGCAGTCCCATGCCCGCCCGTCCCCTGACTCGACGCTATTCCACTTAAATAGATAACCTATTACGCTGAAAGTATCAATAAGACGAGCCCCCGTCCGCGAGAGGAGACAGCGCAGGTGGACATCACTTATCCCCCGGAGACCCAGGCGTTCCGGAGCGAGGTCAAGGCGTTCCTCGCGGACGCCCTTCCGGCCGACTGGCACGGCATCGGCGCCCTCGACGAGGAGGCCGCGTGGGCCTTCGCCCGCGACTGGCGCAAGCGGCTCGCGGAGCGCGGCTACCTCTCACTCACCTGGCCCGAGGAGTACGGCGGCCTCGGCCTCTCCAAGCTCCACCAGGTCGTCCTGATGGAGGAACTGGCGCTGGCGGGCGTGCCGTTCGGGCTGCCGCAGGACACGTTCGGCGTGAAGATGCTGGCGAACACCCTGCTGCGCTGGGGCACGGAGGAGCAGAAGAGCCACTTCCTGCCGCGCATCCTCAGCGGCGAGGACACCTGGTGCCAGGGCTACTCCGAGCCGGACGCGGGCTCGGACCTCGCCTCGCTCACCACCCGGGCCGTACGCGACGGCGACCAGTGGGTGATCGACGGCCAGAAGGTGTGGACCTCGGGCGCCCACCACTGCGACTGGATCTTCGTCCTGGCCCGCACGGACCGCGACGCCCCCAAGCACCGCGGCATCTCCTTCCTCCTCGTCCCCCTCGACCAACCCGGCGTCGAGGTCCGCCCGTTCCGCATGATGAGCGGCCAGCTCCACTTCAACGAGGTCTTCTTCACCGGCGCCCGCACCCGCGCCGACCTCGTCGTGGGCGGCGTCGACAACGGCTGGACGGTCGCCCAGAGCCTGCTGGGCGTGGAGCGCGGCGAGGAGGCCGCGACCAACCCGATCCTCTTCAAGGCCGAGGTCGAGCGTCTCGTCGAACTCGCCCGCCAGTACGGCAAGGACCAGGACCCGGTCATACGGCAGCGCATCGCCTGGTGCTGGTCCAAGGTCGAGATCATGCGCTTCCTCGGCTACCGCATCCTCACCGGCTGGCTGAAGGGCGCCGAGCCCGGCCCGGAGTCGTCGATCGCCAAGCTGTACTGGAGCGAGTACCACACCGAGGTCACCGACCTGGCGATGGACATCATGGGCCTCCACGCCCAGGTCCCGCAGGGCCGCCCACCCCTACGCACCTACCGCACCGACGACCCCGGCGCCGCGAACTCCTCGGCATCCTGGTCAACGACATACCTCATCGCCCGCTCCGGCACGATCTACGCAGGCACGTCCCAGGTACAGCGGAACATCCTCGCGGAACGGGTACTGGGACTACCGAGGGAGCCAAAGGTGTGACAGACAGCTCCTGACAAGCCCCGGGTTCGATGGCGCCCCGAAAGGGGCGCGGGGCTGTGTCAATATGCGGCTCCGCCGCGTGGGCGCGACCAGCCCCCACCGGCCCGCAGCCAGCGAACCGCACCCGGCGGAGCTAACGCCCCTCGAACACCTCAACCTCCGGCACCGGCCGCGGCCCTTCCCCCGGCCGCCACCCCGCATCCAACTTCCGCAGCCCCACACCGTCCGGCGCCCAGATGTGGCAGCTGTTGAGGACGCCGGCGGTGGAGCGCGGGCCGTGCGACGGCCGCCCCGAATCCCGGCGCCGCGCATTCGCCGAGATGGCGGCCTGCACGACGGCAGGACCCAGCGCGCGGGCAAGCTCGTACAGATGGGTACAGCCCGAGGTCCCCCGAAACCGCCCCTGAATCGCCCGATTGAACCCCGCGGCCACGCTCAACCCGACCAGACCCTCGAACGCCGGGACGATCAGCGGGCACTCGGCATGCGGAAACGTCCGCATGTCCGCGTCGGCGGCCACGATGACCATGTCCGCGAGCCGAACCCGCACGGCCAGCACCATCCGGTGGACCGTCGCAACCGACGCGTCCTCCCGCGGCCGTACGTCGGCCAGTTCCGCCTCGACGGACAGCTCGGCGCCGCCGTCCTCCTCGTAGGCGCTGATGGTGATCGTGCGACGGTGCAGCGGCAGCCCGGCGCGGGTCACGACGCCGCCTCGCCCAGCGCGGCGAACTCCGGCTGCCGTCGCTCGATGAAACTGCGCACGCCCTCCCGGTAGTCGGGGGCGCGTTTCGCCGTGGCCAGCAGGGCGGCCGCGCTGTCCCGGCTCGCCACGAAGCTCCGCGCCTGGTCGTCGGCGAGCTGCCGCTTGATCAGGGACATCGCGTACGGGCTGGCGGAGCGGGCGAGTTCGGTGGCGTACGCGAGTGCCGTAGGCAGGAGCTCCTCGGGCTCGACGAGACGGTTGACCAGGCCCATCGCCAGCGCCTCCGGCCCGTCGATCCGGCGTGAGGACAGCAGCAGATCGCTGGCGTTCCCGTAGCCGACCAGCCGGGGCAGGATCCAGGACACCCCGTCCTCCGCGACCAGCCCGCGCGCACTGAACGCGGCGGCGAACCGGGCGCCCGGCACGGCGAACCGCACGTCGCACATCAGCGCCTGGTTGAAGCCGATACCGGCGCAGGCGCCGTTGATCGCGGCCACGACGGGCTTCGGGAAGGTCATCGGCCGGGTGCGCGGCGGCAGCTGATCGGTCGGCCACGGCTTGGCCCCGGAGGACGCCCCGTCGAGCACACTCATGTCCATCCCGGGGCAGAAGCTGCGCCCGGCGCCGGTGAGCACCACGGCCCGTACGCCGGGATCGGACTCGGCGCGGTCGAACAGCTCGTTGTAGAGCAGCTCCATCTCCAGGGTCCAGGCGTTGTGCCACTCGGGCCGGTTGAGGGTCAGCAGCATGACCCCGTCGTCGGTGAGGTCGGAGAGGATCACCATCGCGTCTCCAAAATAGATAGATGAATCATCTATATACCCAAAGGGTGGACGGACGCCAGATCCGGGGCCACCCGACCGCGATCACCGACCCCTTGACCTGGTACCCTCGATACATTAAGCAGATTCATTTTGCTATATACGGCACACATCGTCAGCGAGGAGACTCCGCCGTGGCCGAGGCAGCCCGCGCAGAAGCGCCCACCATGCCCGCCCCCTCCCGCGCCCGCGTCGGACGCCAGGTGCGCGTGCCGAAGACGGCCGAGCTGGTCGCCGCGCATCTGCGCCGCCAGATCGTGCGGGGCGAGCTGAAGCCCGACGACGCGCTGCCGCCGGAGTCGGGGCTGATGGAGCAGTTCGGCATCTCCCGGCCGACCCTGCGTGAGGCCTTCCGTGTCCTGGAGTCGGAGTCGCTGATCACGGTGCGCCGCGGCGCCCACGGCGGCGCCCGGGTGAGCGCGCCGGACGCCGATGTCGCGGCCCGCTTCGCCGGTCTGATCCTCGAATACCGCGGCGCCACCCTCGGCGACGTCTACCGCGCGGCCGCGCTCATCGAGCCGCCGTGCGCCCGCCAGCTCGCCACCAAGCACACGGCGGACGACATCAAGCGGCTGCGGGACGCGGTGGCCGCCGAGAAGGCCGTCCTGGACGACCCGCTCGCGCTCGTGGACGCCCAGGACGCCTTCCACGCCCTGCTGGTCGAGCTCACCGGCAACCAGACCCTGATCCTGCTGTGCGGCATGCTGCGCACCATCGTCGACCGGGCGAACGCCTCGTACACCGCGGCCGCCACGGACACCGAGACCCAGAAGGCGCAGGCCCTCAAGGGTCACCGCGCGCATGTCCGGCTGGTCGGGCTGATCGAGTCCGGCAAGGCCGACGAGGCCGAGAAGCTGTGGCAGCGGCACATCTCCAGCGCCGACGACGTGGTGAACTCGGCCGGCCCGAAGACCGTCCTCGAACTGATCGACTGACACCGCTCGGCCCGCTCAGTCCGTGAGGTCGGCCGCCAGGTCGGCGACGTTCGTCATGAAGGCCGTACCGCGCCGCGAGTGGTCGTAGCCGGCGAGCGGATAGCCGTTGCTCAGCAGCGCGAAGGACACCCCGGTCTCCGGGTCCATGAAGCCGAGTTGATAGGCGGCTCCGGCGTTCCCGAAGAGTGACGGCGAGCCGGTGGACGGCAGCCCGCTGCCCGCGTCGGGGCCGGCGACGGTGACGAACAGCCCCATGCTCGTCCGCCGGCTGCCCCCGCCGCCGTAGACCTGGTCGCCGTAGGGATGCTCGGTCAGCCGGATCCGGGTGCCCTCGGCCACCGCCTCCGGCTTCCACAGGCCCGAGTGTTCCAGCGCCTGGAAGTACAGGGCGACATCGGCGGCGGTGGCGACGAGCGCGTGACTCGGCTCGCCCGCCGCCAGCACCTCCGGGTCGGACAGATACCAGGGACCCCAGGGGTCGGGCTTCTGGTCGTCGTCGGTGCGATCGGTGGCGGTCATCGGGGCGACCGTGCCGGGCTGCCGGTCGACCGGTACGCCCAGCTCGATCGACGACAGGCCCAGCGGGCCGACGATCCGCTCGCGAAGATGGTCGGCGAAGGGCAGGCCCGTGCGGCGCTCCACGATCTCCGCGATCAGCCAGGCGGCCGAGGTGAGATGGAACTGGAAGCGGCTGCCCGGCGGGTAGTCGAGCCGCCAGCGGCCGAAGGCGGCCAGGCGCTGCTCACGGTCGAGCATCTTCGGGTGGCCGAGCGGTGCGAAGGGGAAGCCGGCGGTGTGGGTGAGCACCTGCTCGACCGTCACCGCCTCCTTCCCGTTCGGCGCGAACTCCGGGATGATCGCGGCCACTTGCTCGCCAAGATCGAGCAGGCCGTCGCCGATCAGCTTCCACACCGCGCCCGCGACGATCGACCGGCCCACGGACTGCAGGATGTAGCGAGTGTCCGGCTGGGCCTCCCCCCAGGTCTCGAAAGCCACCAGCTTCCCCGCGTGGGCGACGGCGACCTGCGCGGACGGCAGCGGGCCGTGCTCAACCTCCAGCCTGATCCTGCGCAGCAGCACATCCAGTCGATGCGGGTCGACGCCCACGGGTTCGCGTGTCATGTCACTCTCCTGCTCAGACTGCGGCGCAGCACCTTGCCGTTGGCGTTGCGCGGCAGGTCGGCGACGAAGCTCCAGCGGACGGGGACCTTGAAGCCGGACAGCCGGGCGCGGGCGTAGGCCCGGAGCGCGTCCGGTTCGGGCGGTGCGGTGGTGTCGGCGGGGACGACGAAGGCGACGACCGTCTGCCCGAGTCGGTCGTCCGGTGCGCCGGTGACCGCCACGTCGGCGACACCGGGATGGGCGGCGAGGACGGTCTCCACCTCCAGCGGATGGACGTTCTCCCCGCCACGAATGATCATGTCGGTCTGCCGCCCGGCGAGATAGAGATAGCCGTCCGCCGAGACCCGTCCCAGATCGCCGCTGCGCAGCCAGCCCGCTTCGTCGATCCGGAAGAAGTGGTCTGCGCGGGCGTCGATCTCGCCGATTCCGTCCGGTCCGGGGTCCCGCACCCGCAACTCGACGCCGGGCGCCACCCGTCCGACGGACCGCAGCAACTCCGTGCGCCCGGCGATGGCCTCGCGATGGTCGTCTGGGGTGAGCACGCTGATCGGTGAGCCCTCGGTCTGCCCGAACATGTTGAGCATCCGGACCCCGGGCATCTGCTCGTACGTCCGCCGCAGCGTGCCGGGGCGGATGGGCGCACCGCCGTACTGGAGGACGCGCAGGCTCTCGTGCCGGGCCTGTCCGGCGGCCAGCAGCGTCTCCAGCATGGCGGGGACCATGCTGGTGTGCGTGGTGCCGAGTTCGCGGAGCCGTGCCCAGCCGTCGACGGTGAACCGCGGCAGCCCGGTGATCAGCGCTCCGGCGGCGAGCGCGACGGCGATGTTGCCCAGGCCCGCGATGTGGTGGAAGGGCGCGCTGCCGCCGTAGAAGCTCTCGGCATCCAGCGCGCAGAGTGCGCCGTTGACGCGGGCGCGGGCGGCGAGTCGGCGTTGGGTCATGGGGACGGGCTTGGGTGCTCCCGTCGTGCCGGAGGTGTGCAGGACGGCGGCGAGTTCGTCCGGAGCAGCTGTAAGTGACCTGGAGATGCGGGGCAGTTCGGGTATCACGACGGACTTGCGGCCCGCGAGGTGGGCGACTTCGTCACCGAGATGCGCGAACTCGGCCTGTACGACGATGACTTCGGACGTGCCCGCCGAGACCACCGCCGCGATCTCGTGCGGCGTCATCCGCACCCCGAGCGGCGCCGGCGGGTGTCCGGAGCCCGCGCCGCCGATCACCAGGGCGAGGGCGTCGGCGGAGGTGGCGATGAGAGCGGGGACGGGTTCGCCGGGGGTGAGACCGAGTGTGTCGAGCCAGTCGGCGGCGCCGCCCGCTCGGTCGAGGAGTTCGCGTCCGGTCCAGCGCTCGTCGCCGAACCGGGTGGCGGGGCGGGCATGGTCGTAGGCGCGGTTGACCATGGCGGTCCAGGTGTCCTGCTCGACTGCGCCTGGGCGGTCCACGGTTCAGGGCTCCAGGCGGGCCGTCGCGGTGCCGGTGACCACCTCGCCGCCGTCCTGGTTGACCGTGCGCAGGGAGAAGCGGGCGACCGGACCGGCCGGTGTGTCCTCGACGGACTCGACGGTGGCCGTGGCGGTGAGGGTGTCCCCGGGCCACACCTGCGCCTTGAAGCGCACGCCGAAGGTCAGCAGCGACTCGATGCCGACCCAGTCGGTGAGCACCCGTCCGGTCATGCCCATGGTGAGCATGCCGTGGGCGAAGACGCCGGGGTAGCCCGCGGTCTGCTGGGCGAACACCTCGTCGGTGTGCAGGGGGTTGAAGTCGCCGGACGCACCCGCGTACTGGACGATCCGGGTGCGCTTCAGGTCCTCGACGAGCACGCTCTCACGAGTCTCGCCGCCCTTGATGTCGTCGACGTGCATCACGAGTCCTTCCGGGTGGCGGGGCCCTCGGGAACGACGGCCACGGTCAGGGCGGTGACGACCTTCTCGCCGTCGGCGTCCCGGTATTCGGTGATCCGCTCGCTGAACAGCAGCAGCCCGGTGCGGCCCCGCTTCTCCCAGCTGCGCCCGGGCACGGTGTGCGCGTACAGCGTCTCCCCCGCGCGTACCGGGCGGTGGTACTCGAAGTGCTGCTCGGCGTGGAGTCCTCCGCCGCCCTCGGGCATCGTCCCGGGGCCGCCGCCGGAGCCGAACCACTCCTGTCCCGGCTTGGGGCGCAGGTGGTACTCCGGGTCGTAGTGCGCGTTCGCCATGGCGAAGGTCGGCGGCGCGAACTGCTCGTACGCCGGGTTCTCGTCGCCGATAGCGCGGGCGAACATCATGATGTGCCCGGCCTCGACGGGGAATGGCTGCCCTGTCATGTCTCGTCGTCTCCTCGGTCAGTACGGCAGGAACGCGTCGCGGGTGGCGTCCTCGGGATCGAAGTCGGCGGGCAGCCCCTCGAACTTCGGCTCCCGCTTCTCCACGAAGCTCGCCACGCCCTCACGGAAGTCCGGCGACCCGGCGAAGAACTCCATGGCCGAGTACGAGCGGGCCAGCGCCTCCTCGAACGGCCGGTCCAGATCGCCGTAGACCTGATGGCGTACGACGGCCATGGCGCGCGGCGAGCAGTTGCGGGCGATGTCGCGGGCATAGGCGCGGGCCGCGTCGAGCAGGTCCTCGGGCTCCACGACCCGGCTGACGAGCCCGAGTTGCTTCGCCTCATCGGCGTCGAAGACCCGGCCGGAGAGCAGCAGGTCGAGGGCGTTCTCCAGGCCGACGACGCGGGGCAGGACGTACGGCAGGTTGTACTCGCCCGCGAGGCCGCGGCGGGTGAAGGCGGTGGTGAAGCGGGCACCTCGGGCGGCGAAGCGGATGTCGCAGATGAGGGCCTGGACCAGGCCGATGCCCGCGCAGGCGCCGTTGATGGCGGCGATGAGGGGCTTCGGCATGTCGCGCTTGCTGTACATCGGGATCCGAGCCTGGAGGTTGAGGGACTGGCCGGGCTGGGAGTTCTGCTCCAGCCGCTGGACGTCCATGCCGGGGCAGAACGCCCGGCCCGAGCCCGTGATGATCACGACCTTCACCGACGGGTCGTGTGCGGCCTCGTCCAGGAGCGCGAAGAAGCGGCGCTCCATGGGGATGCTCCAGGCGTTCTTGCGTTCGGGCCGGTTGAGGGTGAGGGTGGCGACTCCGTCCTCGTCGACCTCGTACAGCACCAGGTCCTGATCGGCTTGCTCGGGCACGTCGTCACTCCTCCGTCAGCGGATCGATGGGGTCGCCGACACCGGCCCGTTCCCCGGAGATGGTCACCACCACCTGGCCCCGCGCGCAGATCCGGCCGTCCGGCATACGGACCTCCACATCGGCGAAGTGCAGCCGCCGGCCGCGCCGGACGCACCGCGCGTGGGCGACGGCCTCCCGGCCGCGGGCGGGCGCGAGGTACTGCACGGACATCGACACGGTGCTCAGCAGGCTGCCCTTGTCGAAGTCGTGCCCGGCGATCACGGCTCCGGCGCCCGCGGTGTCGATGAGCGCCGAGATCACCCCGCCGTGGAAGACGCCTTCGTGGGCGGAGAGCGACTCGGCATAGGGCAGGACGATCTCGATGCCGTCCGGGTCCCAGCGCAGGATCCGCATGCCGCAGCCGCGGTTGAACTTGACCCCGCGCTCCCAGCGGGCCCGGAACCACTCGCGGCGTTCGCGCTGTTCCTGGTCGGTGAGGCTCCTCGCCGCGACGGTCATCCGCGCACCTTCCGGTCTCTGCCTCGCAGTGCAGATCCATATAGTTACATGATTCAGCGCCATCCGCGAGAAGTGGATGTAGCATTTATCTAACTCATTAAGAAGTCCTTGAGAAGGGGAGGGTGCTCGATGCCGTCTACCGCCCTGGCCGGGATCCGCGTCCTCGACCTGTCCCGCATCCTCGCGGCCCCGCTGGCCACCCAGATGCTGGGCGACCTGGGCGCGGAGGTGATCAAGGTGGAGCGGCCGGGCAGCGGCGACGACTCCCGGACGTACGGGCCGCCCTTCCCCGCCGGCCCGGACGGCGAGCGCACCGACACGGCCGCGTTCTATCTCGCCTGCAACCGCAACAAGCGGTCCGTCACCGTCAACCACGCCACCACCGAGGGCCAGGAGCTGATCCGTGCGCTGGCCGCCCGGTCGGACGTCCTGGTGGAGAACTTCCGCGCGGGGACGCTGGCGAAGTACGGGCTCGACCACGAGAGCCTGCGCGCGCTCAACCCCCGGCTCGTGTACCTCTCCGTGACCGGCTTCGGCCAGACCGGGCCGTATGCGCAACGCCCCGGCTACGACGGCATCTTCCAGGCGATGTCCGGGATGATGAGCGTCTCAGGTCACCCCGAGGAGCCGATGAAGGTCGGCGTCAGCATGGTCGACATCCTCACCGGCCTGTACGCCGCCACGGCCGTGCTCGCCGCCCTGCGGCACCGGGACACCACCGGCGAGGGCCAGTTCATCGACCTGTCCCTGCTGGACTGCGGGCTGGCCTCGCTGTCCCACTTCGCGATGAACTACCTGGTGTCGGGGGAGGTCCCGCAGCGGCGCGGCAACGGCGGCTACGGCGGCATCCCGTCCCAGGCCTTCGAGTGCAAGGACAAGCCGATCTTCCTGGTCGCGGGCAACGACAAACAGTTCGCCGCGTTCTGTACGGCGGCCGACCGTACGGATCTGTTGCAGGACCTGCGGTTCGCCTCGACGTCCGCCCGGATCGCGCACCGCGAGCAGATCCTGCCGGTGCTGGAGGAGATCCTCCGCACCCGGACCCGCGACGAATGGCTTGCGGTCCTGGACGAACACGACGTCCCCGCGGGCCCGTTCAACGAAATGCCCGAGGTCTTCGCCGACCCCCAGATCCGCCACCGCGAGATGCTGGTCGAGGTCGAGGACCCACTCTCCGGCCGACTCCCCCTGCTCGCCAACCCGATCCGCCTGACCGCCACCCCCGTCGACGGCTACACCCCGCCGCCCGCACTGGGCGAGCACACGGCCGAGGTCCTGAGCAGGCTGGCGGGGGTGACGGAGACCCGGCTGGCTGAGCTGCGCGCGCGGGGCGTGGTCTAGGGCCCTGCTGGGGAAGCGCTGGTCAGATCTGGTTCTCGCCGCCGTCGACGTACAGGTTGGCTCCGAGGATGAAGCTGCTCTGCTCGGAGGCGAGGAAAGCGACCACATTTGCGACCTCGGCCGGGTCCGCGATCCGGCCGAGCGGGACGCCCGCGGCGAATTGCGCCTTGGTGACGGGCGTGTCCGCCCCGCTGACCACGGCGTCGAGTCCAGGCGTGTCGATGGTGCCCGGGGAGATCGCGTTGACCCGGACGTTCCGGCCTTTGAGCTCGTTGGCCCAGGTCCGGGCGAAGGACCGGATCGCCGCCTTGGAGGCCGCGTACGTGCCGAACGCCGCGACCCCGTCATCGGCGCGCACCGAGGAGTTCAGGATCACCGATGCGCCGTCGTTGAGCAGAGGCAACGCCTTCTGCACGGTGAACAGCGTGCCGCGCACATTGACACCGAAGATCTGCTCCACGTGCTGCTCGGTGGTCTGCTCCAGTGTCGCGAGCGCGCCGCTCCCCGCGTTCGCGAAGACCACGTCCAGGCCCCGGCCCCGGGCGCGGACCGCGTCGTACAGACGGTCCAGGTCGGCCAGGTTGGAGACATCACCCGCCATCGCGGTGGCCGCCGACGGGCCGATGGCCTCCACGGCCGCGTCCAGCGCGGTCTTGCGCCGACCGATGATGAACACATGCGCGCCCTCGGCGGCGAGTCGCTTCGCGGTCGCCAGGCCGATTCCGGTACTGCCGCCGGTGATGACGGCGGTCTTGCCTTCGAGCTGCCCCATACCCATGACCTCCACGAATTTCCGCACCGATCGGTACTGAACGATGCCGAACGGGACCGTAGCACATCTGCACCGATCGGTACGGAAGAGGTATGGTCCTCGCGGAAAGGGAGACTCAGGGGGAGCGCCGATCGGCCGATCGAGAGCCGTCGTCGGCGCCTAAGCGACCGTGAGCACGATCTTGCCCTGGATGTGCCCTCGGGCGGCGCGTTCGTGCGCCGCTCGGGCATCCGCGAGCGGAAACGTGCTGTCGATCGCGACGCGGACCGTGCCGGCGTCGAGCAGGCGTCCCAGTTCGGCGAGTTGCGTGCCGTTCGAGCGGACCTGGGTGGCCGTGACTGTGACGCCCAGCTTCACGGTCTCCTCTTCGTCGAATTCGCCGAAGAACACGGGGAACTGGGAGCCGCCGCGCTTGAGTGTGCGCAGGAAGCGGCTGCTGTGAGGGCCGCCGACGGTGTCGAGAACGAGGTCGACACCGCGTACGAGTTCCTCAGGACGACTCTTGGTGTAGTCGATGAACTCGTCGGCGCCGAGCTCGCTCAGGAACGATTCATGCGCGCCCGATGCCACCGCGATGACACGTGCGCCCTTCCATTTCGCCAGCTGTAGCGCCAAGTGGCCCACGCCGCCCGCGGCTCCGTTGATGAGCACCGTCGTGTCGGCGTCGAGTGGCACCGGACGATGCCTCGCCGCCTGGAAGGGCGACGGGTGATCGTGTCCGAGCTCGATCAGGAACTGCCACGCGGTGAGCCCGGCCATGGGGGCCCCGGCGGCATGCACGTGATCGATGCCGGCCGGCTTGAGTGCGAGGTCCGACGCGGGCGCGGCCACGTACTCGGCATATGTGTTGCCGTCGAAGCTGGGGAAGCGAAGGAGACCGAAGACTTCATCGCCGACGGAGAAGCCGTCCACATCCGCGGCGACGGCCTCGACCACGCCCGACAGGTCCGTCCCCGGGATCACGGGCAAGTCGAACTGCGGCCTCGTCTCCGGAGGCAGGTTGGACATCCCGTCGCGCAGGTACCAGTCCGGAGGATTGATGCCGGCCGCGTGCACGCGAACGAGCACCTCGCCCGGCCCCGGCTCGGGAATCGGCACCTCGTCGTGGCGCAGGACTTCAGGACCGCCGTGCTCATGGAGCCGGACCGCCCTCATCGTGTGTGTCGGCATCGTTTTCTCCTGCTCGCATTGCGGGATAGGCTTATTCGGATCAGCGATCCACATAAGTGGACCACTGATCCGAATATATGGACCACTGATCCGGATAGTCAAGAGGGGCCAATGCGGGCCGACGCCAAGAAGAACCGCGACCACGTGCTCGCCGTAGCGGGCACCGCCATCACCGAGCAGGGCGTCGATGTGTCACTGCGCGACATCGCGCGCAGGGCCGACGTCGGGCTCGCGACGCTGCTGCGCCACTTCCCGACGCGCGAGGCGCTGCTCGAGGCTCTGCTCCACACGAGCTTCGAGGAACTGACGGCAGAGGCAGGCGAGTTGGAGAAGTCGAGCTCGCCCGAAGACGCGCTCGTTTCGTGGCTGCGCGACTGCGTGGCGTGGACCACCGAGTACCGGGGCGTGACCGTGCTGATGGCAGCCGCCATCGATGACCCCGACTCCGCACTCCACGCCTCGTGCGTCACCCTGCGCGCAGCGGGTGCACGGCTCCTCACCCGCGCCCAGGCCGCCGGCACGGCGCGGAGCGATATCGACGGCACCGACTTGTTCGCGCTGATAGCGGCACTCGCCTGGCTCGGCGACCAACCCTCGCTCGCCCCACGCGCCGACCACCTCTTCGATGTGGTCGCGAGCGCGATCCTGACGAGCGGGGGCAGCAGCGAACCCGAGGAGGAACGCCGCGCCCGTACCTGATATCGCCGACGCGCGGCAGCGCCCCAAAGGGGCGCGGGGAACTGCGCGACAAGCCCCCACCGGCCCGCAGCCAAACAAACCCCATCCCTCACCCGATCAGCGTGCGCCCACCCTCCAACATCAGCGTCGCCCCCGTCAGATACCCCATGTCGTCGCTCACCAGCGCCGCCACCGCCCGCCCGATGTCCTCCTCCGGATCACCGAGCCGCCCCAACGGAATGTCCGCGGCAAGACGTTCGGCGTGTTCGGGATGGGCGCTCAGATACACCTCCGCGGCCGGGCTGAGCGCGGCCGGACAGATGACGTTCACGCGGATCCCATACGTGCCCCACTCCCGCGCGGCAACCCGCGTCAGACCACGGATCGCCTCCTTGGCCATCGCGTACGAGGCGAAGGTCGGATCTCCCACCACGGCGGTCGACGAACCGAGGTTGACGACGCTGCCCCGGCTCTCCCGCAACCAGGGCAACGCGGCCTGCATCGCGTGGAAGGTCGCCAACGGCCCGCTGCGATAGGCGAGTTCGAGATCGTCGTACGACGTCTGCTCAAGCCGCCGCTGCACCGAGGACTGCGCGTTGTTGACGAGCACGTCCAGCGCGCCGAACTCCCGTACCGTCTCCGCCACCATGTGGTCGACGTCGGAGCGTTCACACACGTCCCCCACGACGGTGTGTGCCCGGCCCCCGCGCCCGGCGATCTCCGCGGCCGTGTCCTTCAGCTTGCTCTCGGTGCGGCCCGTGATGACTACGGCGGCGCCCTCGGCGGCCAGTGCGAGCGCGATGCCGCGGCCCACGCCCTGGCCGCCGCCGGTGACCAGCGCGACCTTCCTCTTGAGTCGCATTCACGTCTCCTTCCAGAAGGCGGCCCAGGTGGGAAAGGCGTCCGGCAGTGGTGGATCACCGGCCCCCGCCCAGCTGTTGAAGCCGACGGACTGCGGGCGTTCGGTCACATCGGCCGCGTACCAGTGCTGCTCGCGGCGCCGGGAGAAGTACCACTCGCCGCCCACGCGCGCGTAGTCGTCGACGTAGCGGATCGCCATGACGATCCACCGCTCCCCCACCTCGTGCTCGGCCCGGCAGTACACCGAGCCCGTCGCGGTGTCGCGGCCGGTGAACTCGACGCGGTGGCCGCAGATCTGGTGGATGGAGCGGTGGAAGCCGCGGACGAGGGGCTCGATGTAGGCGCGCAGGGCCTCTCGGCCGCTGCCGTGGCGGCCCATGTCCAGGTCGGGCCGGAAGCAGCCGACCCAGGCGTCGAGGTCGCGGCCGTCGACCGCGAGGGCGTAGCGGATGGGGAGTTGCTGGATGGCCAGCTGGGACTCGATGCGGTCGATACGGTCCGCCGGCCCGCTCATGGCCGCGGGTCCTTCGGGAGTCCGAGCACCTGCTCGCCGATGATGTTGCGCTGGATCTCGCTGGAACCGCCGTAGATCGTTTCCGCGAGGGAGAGCAGGAAGGACCGCTGCCGGGTGTCCAGGCCGTAGTCCTCGCCGACGATCTGCCCGGCGGGGCCCGCCAACTCCATTGCCAGATGGCCGAGTTGCTGGTGGCGTGTGGAGGCGTACAGCTTCGCCGTGGTCGCCTGGGCGCCGGGCGTGCGGCCCGCGATCAGTTCGGCGACGGTCCGCATGTTGGTGGTGCGCATGATGCGTACGGAGATCCAGGCGTCCAGGATGCGGCGGCGCAGCATGGGATCGTCTAGGGCGCCGCGCTCCCGGGCCAGCTCGATCAGGGTGTCGGCCTCACGCTCGTAGCTGAGTTGGAGGGGCAGCAGCGTGGTGCCGCGTTCGATGCCGAGGGTGGTCATCGCCGTGCGCCAGCCGCCGCCGACTTCGCCCACGACCAGGTCGGCGGAGGTGCGTGCGCCGGAGAGGAAGACCTCGGCGAACTCGTCCTGCCCGGCCAGGTTGCGGATCGGGCGGATGTCGACGCCGGGCTGGTCGGTCGGCACCAGCAGCATGGTCAGGCCCTTGTGCCGCTGGGAATCCGGGTCGGTGCGGGCGAGGACGTAGAGCCAGTCGGCGTGGTCGCCGAAGGACATCCAGACCTTCTGCCCGTCGATGACCCACTCCTCGCCGTCGCGTTCGGCCCGGGTGCGGACGGACGCCAGGTCGGAGCCGGCGCCGGGCTCGCTGAAGCCCTGGCCCCACAGCTCCTCCACGGCGAGGATCGGCGGCAGGAAGCGCTTCTTCTGCTCCTCGCTGCCCATCGCGAGCAGCATCGGTCCGAGCAGGTCGAGGGCGCTGCAGGTGGCCCGGTAGGGGGCGTTGGCCCGCGCGTACTCATACTCGAAGACGATCTCCTCGACGAGGCCCAGCCCTCGGCCGCCGTACTCCTTCGGCCAGCCCACGCCCAGCCAGTTCCCGGCGGATAGCTCGCGGTCCCAGGCCAGGCGCACCTCCCAGGCGGCTCCGTCGGTCGGGCCGCCCACCCCTTTGTGCTCGGCGAACTCCCCCACCAGGTGCTCGGCGAGCCAGTCGCGCAGTTCGTCGCGGAAGTCGCGTACCGCGGGTCCGAAGTCCAGCTCCATGTCGTGCTCCGGGATCTCCATGTCGCTCTCCTAGATGCCGAGCCGGGCGGCCAGCAGCTCCCGGTGGTACGCGGGCGTCCCCAGCAGCACCTCGGAACTCTTGGCCCGCTTCAGGTAGAGGTGGGCGGGGTGTTCCCAGGTGAAGCCGATTCCGCCGTGCACCTGGATGCTGTCGCCCGCGACCTTGGTGAACGCCTCCGAGCAGAAGGCCTGGGCCAGCGCGGCGGCGATCGCGGTCTGCGTCTCGTCCCCGGCGTCCAGCGCCCACAGGCCGCCGTACGCCGCCGAGCGCGCCGACTCGATCTCGGTGAGCATGTCGGCGCACTTGTGCTTGACGCCCTGGAAGGAACCGATCGGCCTGCCGTACTGGACGCGGATCCTCGCGTAGGACACGGCGGTGTCCAGGGCCGCGGCCGCTCCCCCGACCTGTTCGGCGGCGAGCAGGACGGAGGCGGTGGCGAGGGTGCGGCGCAGTGCCGGCCAGGCGGTGCCCTCGGTGCCGAGCAGCCGGGCGGGGGTGTCCTGGAACTCCACGCGGGCCTGTTTGCGGGTCTGGTCGAGGGTGGGGAGGAGGGTGCGGGTGAGGCCCGGGGCGTCGGCTTCGACGGCGAAGAGGCTGATGCCGGACGCGGTGCGGGCGGCGACCAGGAACAGGTTGGCGAGGTGGCCGTCGGGGACGTACGTCTTGACTCCGGTGAGCCGGTTGTCGGCCCCGGCCGTGAGGCCGATGCCCGTCTCGTCCCAGCGGCCGTTCTCCTCGGTCAGCGCCAGCGTGGCCACCGTCGCGCCGGACGCGATGCCGGGCAGGAGGTCGGCGCGGGCCTGCTCGTCGTCGCAGCGCAGGAGCGCCTCGGCGGCCAGGGCCACGGTGGCGAAGTACGGCGCGCACAGCAGGGCCCGGCCCGCCTCCTCGAAGACGATGCCGAGATCGACGTAACCGAAGCCCGAGCCGCCGTACTCCTCCGGTATGGCGAGTCCCTGCAGGCCGAGTTCGGTGGCCATGCGCCGCCAGACCACGGCGTCGAGACCGTGCGGGTCGGCGGCGAGGCGGCGTACGGCGGCCTCGTCGGAGTGTCGGGCGAGGAACGAGCGTACGACTTTGCGCAGTTCGTCCTGCTCCTCGCTGAAGGTGAGATCCATCCCGAGCTTCCCGTCCTCGGTGTTGCCCGCCCAGATACAGTTAGATAATTATAGTATCCGAACTGAATACACCAGGAGCATGACGTGATGGATCCCTATGAGCAGTTCACGAGCCTGACCTTCGAGCGGCCCGCGCCCGGGGTGCTCCGGATCGTGCTCGACGCCCCCCACCTCAACGCGGTCGATCCCAAGATGCACGGCGAGCTGGCCGACATCTGGCCGGTCGTCGACCGGGACGACGACGTGCGCGCGGTCCTGGTCCAGGGCGCGGGCAAGGCCTTCTCGGCGGGCGGGACCTTCGACTCCATCGAGGCCATGACCGAGGACTACACGGTGCGAGCGCGGGTGATGCGTGAGGCGCGGGACATGGTGTACGGGGTGATCAACTGCTCCAAGCCCGTGGTGTCCGCGATCCACGGTCCCGCCGTCGGCGCCGGGCTGGTGATCGGCACGCTGGCGGACATCTCCGTGGCCGGGCGCCGGGCGAAGATCGTCGACGGGCACACCCGGCTCGGTGTGGCCGCTGGCGACCACGCGGCGATCTGCTGGCCGCTGCTGTGTGGCATGGCCAAGGCCAAGTACTACCTGCTGACCTGCGAGACGCTCACCGGCGAGGAGGCCGAGCGGATCGGCCTGGTCTCCAAGTGTGTCGACGACGGCGAGGTGCACGCCGAAGGGCTGCGCCTCGCGACCGCCCTGGCCGCCGGACCCGCCAGCGCGCTGAGCTGGACCAAGCGCTCCCTCAACCACTGGTACCGCACGGCGGGGCCGCTCTTCGAGGCCTCCCTGGGACTGGAGTTCTTCGGGTTCGGCGGGCACGAGGTCACCGAGGGTCTCGCCGCCCACCGTGAGAAGCGCGCCCCGGACTTCGAGGGCGTGGCCGCCAAGCACCCGCTCGACCTCTGAGGAGCCCGCGATGACATCGGAGTCCACCATCAGTGAAGTCCCCCTGCTCGTCCGGGGGTTGACGTACGAGGAGATGCCCGTCGGGCAGATCTTCCGCACCGCCCGCCGCACCGTCACCGAGACCGACCTGGTCAACTTCGTCACCTGGGGCGGCTTCACCGAGCCGCTCTTCTGGGACGCCTCGCACGCCGCGGACGGCGGCTACACCGGCCGGCTGGTGCCGGGCGGACTGACGTACTGCCTCGCCGAGGGATTGGTGCTGCAGACGAACGTCCTGCACGGCACGGGCCTGGCGTTCCTGCACATGGAGTTGACGGTCAAGGGTCCGGTGTACGTCGGTGACACGCTGTACGCCGTCGTCGAGACGACGGACTCGCGGCCGTCCAGCAAGCCGGGCCGGGGTGTGGTGACCAGCCGGATCTCCGTGCGCAACCAGCGCGACGAGGAGGTGCTCGTCTACACGCCGGTGCGGCTGATCCGCGGCAGGGACTACGAGGCTCCGGCGCCCTGAGCCCTCGGCACCGCGTGGAGTCCGGTGGGCGAGCCGGTGGGGGCGGGTGCGAACGCTCCCCCGTGGACCCAGTCCGCGGGCATCGGCGGACGGGGCGGTGGTGTGCGGTCGGGGACGCCCATCGCGTACAGGCGGGTGTAGCGGAGCTTCGCCTCGATGTTGTCGAGCACCGACCAGTACTCGTAGCCGCACACGTCGACTCCGCGCGACACGACCCGGGCCAGCCAGGACAGCCGGGCCCCGAGCAGCGCCCGGCGCCGGGCGTCGTCGCGGCGGCCCCGGTGGTCGACGAGGTCCAGGTCGCCCATGCCGTTGTCGACGATCGACAGGGGCGGCAGGAGGTCGCCGTACAGGTCGTGCAGGGCGGCGACGGCATCGGCGAGGCCTTCGGGGAGGATCGGCCAGCCGTACGCCGTGGTCTCCACGTCGTCGAAGGGGATCAGGGCGAGACCGAGGCCGACGAGCAGCCGGTTCACCTCGTTGAGTGCGCCGAGGCACTTCATCACCGGGAGCGCCCTGGGCAGGTTCTCCGGCGCGGTGACGCGGAACGGGGTGTACCAGGACAGGCTCAGCAGGTCCTGCGCGGTGGCGATGGTGTCCAGGTCGCCGGGGCGTACGCAGCCGGTGGCCTCGACCGGTGAGATGTCGTCCTCGGTGACCATGTGCTCGCCGAGCAGCATCGGGTCGAGGAACATGCGGTTGGTCCAGCTCTCCAGCCGCTCCACGGCCAGGCGGTCGTACGGGTCGTCGGTGGCCGCATAGCCGCCGACGAGGGTGACGGTGGTGCCGATCGGGCCGCGCGCGCCGGTCGCCCTCAGTGCCTGGGTGGCGAGCCCGTTGGCGAGCAGGAGGTGGTGGACCGCGGGCAGTCCCGCCCTGCCGATGCCACGGCTCGGGGGATACATTCCGGCCACATGGTCCGCGAGCGTGGGGCTCGCCAGGTCGGTCGAGGTGATCCAGCGGTCGACCCGGTCTCCGAAGCGGCGGCCCATCTCGGCGGCGTACTCGGCGAAGCGGTTCGCGGTGTCGCGTACGAGCCAGCCGCCGGAGGCGTCCAGCCACGGAGGCAGCGACAGATGGAGCAGGGTGAGGCTGGGCTTCAGGCCGAGCGCGAGCAGGGAGTCGAGGGCGCGGTCGCAGCGGTCGAGGGCGGTCCGGTCCCACAGGCCCGGCCCCTCGGGCTGGAGCTGCGGCCAGCCCGCCACGGCTCGGTGGGTCGTGGGGGCGGCACCGAGCACCTGCCGGATGTCGTCGGTCCACTGCCGGAAGTGTCCGCCCTGGACGGGCGGGGGCAGCGGGGCCGCCGCGAGGGCGTCCGCGGTGGCCGTACCCCAGTCGACGCCGCGGTAGGAGTCGTACAGAGAACCATCGCTCATGGTCACCGTCCAGGCGATGAATGGTTTAGCGCATTCAACTGAATGCTCGCCGTCCGGACGCTAACACTTCGGGGAAACTACGACAATGTTTCAGCCAGATCTCTTCGAACCGGCCATGGTGATCACTTCCCCTCGAGGATGAGGTCGGCCGCCCGCCAGGCCATCGCCATGATCGGTGCGTTGAGGTTGCCGGACACCATCGTCGGCATGACCGAGCAGTCGACGACCCGCAGGCCCTCGATGCCGCGCACGCGCAGCTGGGCGTCGACGGCGTCGTCCTCGGCCGGGCCCATGGCGCAGGTGCCGATGGCGTGGTAGCCGCAGCGCCCGTGCTCGAGGCCCGCGTCGATGATCTCCTGGTCTTCCCGCACGGCGGGGCCGGGCAGGGTCTCGGCCGTGATCCGCCCGGAGATCGGCGCGGTCTCGAAGAGTTCGCGCATCCTGCGGAACAGGGCGGTGCCGGCCGTGCGGTCGTGGTCGGAGCCGTAGTAGTTGGCCGTGATCGTCAGGGGTGCCTCGGGGTCGGCCGAGGTGATGTGCAGGCTTCCCTCGGCGGTGGGGCGCAGGATGTAGCCGAGGCCCATCACGCCGGGCTCGCGCTCGACTCCGGGCTCCTTGCCGGGGATCTCCGGGGTCAGGGAGACCGGCGCCATGAGCAACTGGGCGTCCGGGCGGTCGTGTTCGGGGCGGCTCTTGAAGAAGGCGATGACGTCGAAAGCCGGAGCGGCCAGCGGTCCCCGGCGGGTGGTCAGGTACTTCACGCCGGACAGGCCCTGTCGCAGCGGGGTGCTCAGCGCCTTGTTGTAGCCGAGGTTGTCCCGCAGCCGATGCTGGACAACGAAGCAGCGATGCTCGCGCATCCTGCCGCCGATGTGCGGGCTGTCGACCAGGACGTCGACGCCGGCCGCCTTGAGCGTCTCGGCCGGGCCGATGCCCGAGAGCTGCAGGATCTTCGGCGTGGCGATGCTGCCGGCGGAGAGGATCACCTCACGTCGGGCGCGGACCTCGGTCTGCCGCCCCTTGCTGCGGGTCCGTACGCCGACAGCCCGGCCCTTCTCGGTGACGACGGCGGTGACCAGGGTGTCGACGGCGACGGTCAGGTTGGGTCGGTGTGCGACCGGGTGGAGGAAGGCGCGGGCGGCGCTGAAGCGCTGCCCGTTCTTGATGGTGGCCATGGCATAGCCGATGCGTTCGTCGTCGCTCGCGTTGAGGTCGTCGGTGCGGCGCCAGCCGAGTCCGGTCCCGGCGGCGATCACCTCCTCGCAGAGCGGTTCCGGCCGCGACGCGGTCGAGATGTGCAACGGCCCGCCCGCGCCCCGGACTTCGGAGGCACCGAGCGCGTTGTCCTCGATCCGCCGGAAGACCGGGAGCATGGTGTCCCAGCCCCAGCCGGGGTTGCCGAGCCGCTCCAGCTCGTCGTAGTCGGCCCGGTCGCCGCGGTTGTAGACCATGCCGTTGACCGAGCTCGATCCGCCGAGCGTGCGGCCCCGCACCCAATGCTCGACCCGCCCGGTCGGGCCCACCGGCTCCACCGGGTAGTGCCAGGCGTACCGGGGGTCGCCCAGCAGCTTGCCGAACCCCTTGGGCATCTTGATCAGCCCGGTCGCGTCCCGGCCGCCCGCCTCGATCAGCAGGACCGTCGTCCCCGGGTCTTCAGAGAGGCGGTGGGCGAGCACGCACCCCGCCGAACCGGCCCCCACCACGATGTAGTCGAACGTCGTCATCACACCTCCCGGTGCTTGCGGCCTACGCGTCGAAGGGACGGAATTCCTCGTCCTGCCACCAGGGATACACCGGCGGCATGTCCTTGCTCACCCTCGCCGGGAACTCCGGCGGGCGCTTGGCGAGGAAGGACTCGATGCCCTCCGTCGGGTCCGGGCCGCCGCCGATCTGGCTCATGATCCGTGAGTCGAGGCGGTGCGCGGCCATGGGGTGGGCCTCGCCGAGCATCCGCCACATCATCTGCCGCGCCAGGGCGACCGACACGGCCGAGGTGTTCTCCGCGATCTCGCGCGCGAGGGCGTACGCCGCCGGGAGCAGCTCCTTCGGCGGGTGGACGGAGCGTACGAGCCCGGCGGCCAGCGCCTCGTCGGGGCCGAAGACGCGGCCGGTGGCCACCCACTCCATCGCCCGCTGCATGCCCACCGCGCGCGGCAGGAACCAGCTCGCGGCGGACTCCGGGACGATGCCGCGGCGCGCGAAGACGAAGCCGAACTTCGCCGAGGTCGAGGCGAGCCGGATGTCCATGGGCAGGGTCATGCTGGCGCCGACGCCGGCCGCCGGGCCGTTGATCGCGGCGATGACCGGCTTGGCCGAAGAGAAGATGCGCAGCGCCACCCGGCCGCCGGTGTCCCGGTGCCAGGCACCCGCCTTGCGGTGGTCGAAGGAGCCGCCGCCGGCGCTGACGTCGGCGCCCGCGCAGAAGCCCCGCCCGGCCCCGGTCACCACGATCACCCGCACGTCGTCGTCGGCGTCGGCCGCGTCCAGGACGTCCAGCAGGTCCTGCATCATGCGTGGGTTGAAGGCGTTGAGCTTCTCGGGCCGGTTGAGCGTGACGGTGAGGATCCGGTCGGCCGACTCCGCCGTGACGGTCTCGTACTCCTGCTCCGGCATACATGCCCTCCGCGCTCGGTTCCCAGTCAGCTTAATTAGTTATAGCATTCAACTCTACTGACTCATTAGCAAGCGGTCGACGGCGGTGGAGATGACGGATCTGGTGGTGACGGCCCGGGGGCCGGTCCGGCTGGTCGAGCTGAACCGGCCCGAGCAGCTCAACGCGATGAGCGAGGAACTGCACGCCGGTCTCGCGTCGGTGTGGGAGGACGTGGCAACCGATCCGGAAGCGCGGGTCGTCGTCCTCACCGGGCGGGGCCGGGCGTTCAGCGCGGGCGGCAACTTCGGCATCATGACCCGGGTCCAGCAGGACGCGGCCTTCCGGGAGCAGAACGTCGACGAGGCCCGCCGGATCATCACCGGCATGGTCCGCTGCCCGCTGCCGGTCATCGCGGCGGTGAACGGGCCCGCGGTGGGCCTCGGCTGCAGTCTCGCCCTGCTCAGCGACCTCGTACTGATCGCCGACGACGCCTACATCGCTGACCCGCACGTCCAGGTCGGGCTCGTCGCGGGCGACGGCGGCGCGCTCGTACTGCCGCTGCTCGTCGGGCTGACCCGCGCCAAGGAGCTGCTGTTCCTGGGCGACCGGGTGAGCGCCGAGGAGGCGGTCCGGCTGGGCGTCGCCAATCGCGTCGTACCGAAGGACAAGATCCTCACCGAGGCCATGGACCTCGCTCAGCGCCTGGCCACGCTGCCCGTCAAGGCGCTGCGCGAGACCAAGCGGGCGGTGAACCTCCACCTGGAGCAGGCGATCGCCGCAGTACTGGAACCGGCGCTGCTCGCCGAGCAGGACAGCATGACCGACCCGGAGCACATCGCGGCCGTCGAGAAGATCATCGCCGCGCGCGGCGCCCGCTGAGCGGAACAGGAGCAGGCACGTGGACTTCGCATTCAGCGAGGAGCAGGAGGAACTGCGCCGCACCGTAAGAGCGTTCCTGGCGGACACCTCGCCGGAGACCGAGGTGCGGCGGCTGATGGAGACCCCCGAAGGCTTCGACCGGGCGCTGTGGCGCCGGATGGGTACGGAGCTGGGCCTTCAGGGGCTCGCGGTCCCCGAGGAGTACGGCGGCGCCGGGTGCGGACCGGTCGAAGTGGGCGTGGTCATGGAGGAGTTGGGCCGCTCGCTGCTCTGCGCGCCGTTCCTCGGCTCGGCCGTCCTGGCGACCACCACGCTGCTGCGCTGCGACGACGAGGACGCGCGCAAACGCCTGCTGCCCGGCCTGGCCTCCGGCGAACTCGTCGGGACGCTCGCCCTGACCGAGGACTCCGCGCGGTGGGACGCCGCAGGGGTGCGTCTCACCGCGCGGGAAACGGCGGGAAGTTGGCGCCTGAGCGGCCACAAGACCTTCGTCCTGGACGGAGCCACCGCCGACGTCGTCCTCACCGTCGCCCGCACCGGCGACGACGGCATCGGCGTCTTCTGCGTGGACGGTGACGCACCCGGCCTGACCCGCAACCCCCTGCCCACGATGGACCCGACCCGCCGCCAGGCCCGCCTCGACTACGACGACGTACCGGCGACCCGGCTGCGTGCGCACGGCGACGACGGATGGCGGCTGGTGTCGGAGGTGCTCGACCGGGCCGCCGTCGCCCTGGCCGCCGAGCAGGTCGGGGTGGCCGGACAGGCGCTCGACATGGCCGTGGGGTACGCGAAGGTGCGGCACCAGTTCGGGCGGCCCATCGGTTCCTTCCAGGCGGTCAAGCACTTGCTGGCCGATGTCCTCCTGGAGGTGGAGTCGGCCCGGGCCGCCGCCCACTACGCGCTGCTCGCCGCCGACGCCGAGGACCCCGAACTACCCGCCGTGGCAAGCCTGGCCAAGGCCTTCTGCTCCGACGCCTGTCTCCAGGCGACCGCCGAGAACATCCAGGTGCACGGCGGCATCGGCTTCACCTGGGAACACCCGGCCCACCTCTATCTGAAACGGGCCAAGACCTCACAACTGCTGTTCGGCGACCCGGCCTACCACCGGGAACGCCTCGCACAGCGCGTCATCCGAGTCCAGGGAGCGGCATGAAGGTCGACGGCAAGCTCAACGTATGGCGCACCACCGAGGTCGTCGAAGAGGCACGGCACCACGAGAAGGCGGGCTACGACGGCCTGTGGGCCTCGGAGTCCAAGCACGACCCCTTCCTGCCGCTGCTGCTCGCGGCCGAGCACACCGACCGCCTGGAGGTCGGCACCGCCATCGCGGTGGCCTTCGCCCGCTCCCCCATGCAGCTCGCGTACACGGCGCACGACCTCCAGACCTACGCGGACGGCCGCTTCTCCCTCGGCCTCGGCAGCCAGATCAAGCCGCACATCGAGCGACGGTTCTCGATGCCGTGGAGCAGGCCCGCGGCGCGGATGCGCGAGTACGTGAGTGCGCTGCACGCCATCTGGGCGGCCTGGAACGACGGCACGAAGCTCGACTTCCGCGGCGACTTCTACACGCACACCCTGATGGCCCCCTTCTTCTCTCCGCCGCCCGCACCTGGAGGGGCGCCGAAGGTGTTCGTGGCCGCCGTCGGCGAGGCGATGACCCGCGTGGCGGGCGAAGTGGCGGACGGCCTCCTGGCCCACGGCTTCACCACCGAGCGGTATCTGCGGGAGGTCACGCTGCCGACCGCCGAAGCCGGGCTCGCCCAGTCCGGCCGCAGCCGCGAGGACTTCTCCGTCAGCCATCTCCTCCTCACCGCCACCGGCCGCACCGAGGAGGAAATGGCCCGTGCGGTGGCCGGCACCCGCCGCCAGATCGCCTTCTACGGCAGCACACCCGCCTATCGCGGCGTCCTGGAACTGCACGGCTGGGGCGACCTCGGCGACGAACTGCACGCGCTGTCCAAGTCCACGCGCGAGGACAAGTGGGAGGCGATGGGCGGGCTGGTCGACGACGAGGTCCTGCACACCTTCGCGGTGGTGGCCGAGCCGGAGCGGGTGGCGGCGGAGATCCGGCGGCGGTACGGCGCGCTGGTCGACCGGGTGTCGTTCTACACGGCGTACGAGATCGACGCCGAGGTGTGGGAACCGATCGTGCAGGAGCTGCGCGGCAGCTGACCGGCCGGGCTCGGTGATCCGCCCGCACGCCGCAAGCACGCCCTTCACTCCGGCTCACGCCCACCGCGCCCTGATCCACAGTGCCCCCGCGCGCCTCTCCGCCACCGCGATCACTCGCCCTAGGCTGTTCGATCAGTCGCCGGCGGAAGGACCTGGTGCGCATGTCTGAGTCATCGGTGATCGCCGGATTCGGTGCGGCGCTGCCGGCGATCGCCTGCCGTCAGCAGGACGTCGTCGACCTGCTGCGGGCCAGCAGCCCGAACCAGCGGGTCGCGGCCCGGATCGCCGCGCACTCCGGCGTCACGCGGCGTCACCTGGCGGTGAGCCCGCTGCTGGAGGACATCAGCGACTGGTCCACGGCCGCACGCATGCGCCGCTATCTGCAGGAAGCGCTGCCGCTGGGCAAGGATGCCGTCGCCTCGGCCCTGGACGCCACCGGGGTGGACCCGGCCGACGTGGGCCTGCTGTGCGTGGCGTCCTCGACCGGCTACGCGGCGCCCGGCCTGGACACCCGGGTCGCCCGCGACGTGGGGATGTCACCGCACGTGGAGCGGCTCCTCGTGGGCCACATGGGCTGCTTCGCGGCACTGCCCGCGCTGGCCGCCTGCGCCAACTACGTACGCCTCCACCGGCGCCCGGCCGTGCTGCTCAACGCCGAACTGTCGTCGCTGCACCTGCAACCCCCGCCGTGGGACGGCGACCAGGTCGTCGTGCACGTCCTGTTCGGCGACGCGGTCACCGCCACCGTCGTCCAGCCGGACGCGCCGGCCGACGGCGGCGCCGGTCTGCGGATCGTGGACGTGCTGGCGCACACGGACACCGAGCACGAGGACCACATGCTGTGGACCGTGGGGGATCACGGGTTCCGGATGGGCCTGTCGCCGGAGGTGCCCGCCGTCCTCGAACGGCTGGTCCCGGACGCGGTCGGCGGGCTGCTGGCATGCCACTCGCTGAGCCTCACCGACGTCCGCTGGTGGGCGGTGCACCCGGGCGGGCGGCGCATCATCGACGCCGTGGAAAGCAGCCTCGGCCTCACCCCCGACGCGGTCGCCGCCTCCCGGTCGGTCCTGCGCGAGTACGGCAACTGCGCCTCCGCGGGCCTGCCCCTGGTGATACGGGAACTGCAGATCCGTACACCGCTGGCCGCCGGGCAGTACGGCCTGGCGATGGCCTTCGGCCCCGGGCTGACGTTCTACGCCGCCCTGCTCCGCGGCGCCTGACCCCGCCGCCTCCACCTCCGCATCCCCCTGCACATCCACCTTCGCGAAAGGTCTCGCTGACGATGCCCACTGACGCTGACGTGCGCCTGCTCCTCGACCGTATGGCCATCGGCGACCTGCTGGTGGCCTTCGCGAGTCGCCTCGACGAGAAGGACTTCGAGGGCTATGCGGCCCTGTTCACCGAGAAAGGGACCCTGGAACTGCCCGGCCTCGTGCACCAGGGGCGCGCGGGACTCGCCGATCTGGTGGCCAGGGACCTCGGCCGCTACCACCGCACCCACCACATCAGCACGAACCATCAGATCACCGTGGACGACGACGAGGCGGCCTCCCGCTCGTACCTCCACGCCGTCCACCTGCCGGAAGAGGCCGATCCAACCCACTGGTGGTCGGTCGGCGGCTGGTACGACAACACCTACCTCCGCGAGGGCGGCCAGTGGCGCATCAGCGGTGTGCGGGTGACTCCGGTGTGGCTGGGCGGCACGGCCTTTCCCCCGCCGCCGCCCGCCGATCCCGTATGAGGGGCGCGGCTCAGCCGAGCAGGTCAAGGACGGTCGTCATGGACCTGTTCTGCAGCAGATAGTCCTCGGCCTCCTGCAGGTGCACCCGCCACAGCTCCTCCGCGGCCTCGGACCGCCGGGCCTCGACCAGGTCGACGAGGGCGACATGGGCGCGGAAGCCCCGCCGGTTGGCCCGGACGTTCTCGGCACTGCCCGCGTCGAGGTCGACATGGGACCAGTTGGCCTGGTCGATGATGTGCCGGACCATGCCGTTGAGGACGGTCAGGGTCTGGTTGCCGGCGAGTTCGACGACGAGGGCGTGGAACTCCATATGGGCGCGGATGAACGCCGACGGATCGTCCATGAGCCGCTCGGCCTCGGCGACCGCCGACCGCAGCCGCTGAAGGTCCTCGTCCGTGCGACGCTGGGCCAGCAGCCCGGCGCAGGGCGCCTCGATCACCGTACGCGCGTCGTACACGTCTTTGAGGGTCGTGCCCCGGTACTCCAGGACCACGCCCGCGTATCGGGCGGCCACCGTGCCCTCCGGAACCTGCACCCGCGCCCCGCCCCGGGCTCCCCGGCGCACGCTGATCAGCGCCTCCGACTCCAGCACCCGGAACGCCTCGCGCAGCGTCGGCCGCGACACGGCGAACTCCTCCATGAGCGCCGTCTCGGCAGGCAGCGCGTCTCCTTCGGCGAGTTCCCCGCGTACGATCATCCGCCGCAGCTGCGCCGCGACCAGCTCGGCCATCTTGGGTACCCGTACCGGCGTGTTCGTCACGGCGTCCATCTCCTTCAGTCACCGGAGTCCGGTACGAAGTACGGCAGGGTGATCTCCGAGGTGAGCGGGCGGAAGTCGACTCGGACCCGCATGCCGATGACGACGCTGTCGGGGTCGCCGGCATCGACGTGGGTCAGCAGGGTGGCCCCGTCGTCGAGGTCGATCACGGCGAGCGCGAAGGGCCTGTCGAAGCCGGGGCCGGGCGCGCGGTGGACCACGGTCACCGAGTAGACGGTGCCCCGGCCCGCGCTGGGGGCATACCGCCAGTCCTTCGCCATACAGCCCGGGCAGGCGGGTTCGGGGACGAAGAAGCGCAGGTCGCAGGTGGGGCAGTACGGGACGACGAGATCGCCGCGCCGGGCCGCCTCCCAGAACGGCGTCGACAACTCCGTCGGCTGGGGCACGGGTCTGCCGGTCATCGCATCCTCCCCAGCACGCTCATCTCGTAATGCTGGGCTCCAGACCCGGCGTTGCCCACGACGGCCAGCTCGGCGCCCTCGACCTGGTGCACGGCGGTGCCGCGCAACTGCCGTACCGCCTCGACGACTTTGAGCGTCATCTGCTGCGTCCCGTTCCACGCGTACGCCAGGCAGCCGCCGTCCGGATTGACGGGGTGCTTGCCGCCGACGGCGATGGCGCCGCTCGCGGCGAGTGGGCCGCCCTCGCCCTCGCCGCAGAGGCCGAGGATCTCCAACTGGCGGATGATTTCGAAGGAGTTGGGGTCGTAAAGGGAGAACACGTCGATATCGTGAGGGCTCACGCCCGCCATCGCGTAGGCGCGGGTGGCCGCGTCCCGGCCCAGCTGCCCGACGTCCCGGTGGAGTGCGGGGTTGGCGTACGCGGCCTGGTGGTACTCCATGCCGCCGCCGAGTACGGCGACGGCTGGGTGCTTGAGGTCCCGTGCGCGCTCGGCGGTGGTCACCACAAGTGCCGCGCCGCCCTCCCCCACGATGCAGCAGTCCAGCAGGTGGAAGGGCGTGGCCACCATGCGGGAGGCGAGGACGTCGGCGGCGGTGTACGGGCCGCGGCCGTACATCATCGCTTCCGGGTTGGTGGTGCCGTTGTTGCGGATGGTGGCGGCGACCTCCGCGAGCTGGCGGGAGGTCGTGCCGTACTCGTGCATGTGCCGGGCCGCGACGAGGGCGAACTGGGCGACGACGTAGCTGCCCCACACGTCCGCGAACTCCAGCGGCACCCCGGCGCCGACCGGTCCGGTGCCTCGGGAGACGAGCTTGCAGCCGCCGACGACCAGGGTGTCCGCGTATCCGGACCTGATGGCGGCCGCCGCCTTCAGCAGGCCTCTCGATCCCGCGTTGTCCAGCATCGAGTCGCTGGTCCACCGCAGGTCCCGGCCGAGCATGCGGGCCCAGGAGCTGCCCTCGCCGGGTACGCCGCCCGGGCCCGGCCAGTCGACCTGGGCGCCGTCCACGTCGGCCGGGGTGAGACCGGCGTCCTCGATCGCGCCGCGTACCGCTTCCAGGGCGAGGTCCATGGCATCCCGGTGTGGGAGCGACAAGGCCTGCTCGGTGGCGTACACGCCCGCGACGACGGGCGTTCGGTCGGTCATCGTCCCGCGCCGAGCGTGTCGCCGCCCGGGTAACCGCCGCCGCCGAAACGGGCGTCGAGGGTGTCGTAGTCCTTGGCGTAGCCGCCCGTGCGGGGCAGGGCGTCGATGAACTCGACCGTCTTCGGCTTCTTGTACGAGGCGATCCGGGACCGGCAGTGGTCGATGATGTCCTCCGCGGTGACCTCCGCCCCTTCCTTGAGGACCACGACCGCCTTGACGTCCTGCGACCAGCGCTGGTTGGGCACGCCGATCACGGCGGCCTCCTTCACGGCCGGGTGGGCTTCGAGGCAGTTCTCCACCTCGGCCGGGAAGATGTTCTCGGCCGCCGACTTGAGCATGCGGGTCGTCGTACCGAGGAAGCTGATCGTGCCGTCGGGCTCGCGGCGTCCGAGGTCGGTGGTGTGCCACCAGCCGAAGCGGAAGCGCTCCTCGTTGATCTCGGGGCGGTTCCAGTAGCCGAGGTGGACGAGGTCGCCGCGGACGCAGATCTCGCCGACCTCGCACTCCGCTCCTCGCTCGTCGAGGATGCGTACGGCGGTGTAGGGGCCGGGGCGTCCCGCGTTGCCGGCGCCCATGCCGCCGTAGGCGCCGGTGACGGCGAAGCCGGTGACCTCGGTCTGGCCGTAGCCGCGGCCCTCCCCACCGCCGTTGCGGGTGAAGCGGCTGACGTCGGTGGGGACCATGCCCTCCCAGACCTGGGCGGCGACGCTGGCGCGGAGGTGCGACAGGTCGTGCCCGGCCTCGCGGTTGAGGGCGACGAGCTGGGCGATGGTCGGGGGCATCAGGTAGGCGTGGGTGCACTTCTCGGCGGCCAGCAGCGGCAGGAGTTCCTCGGCGACCACGCGGCGGACGATCACGTTCTTGCCGCCGTGCACGAAGGCGGGGACGCCCCAGAACTGGTAGTTGCCGATGTGGAACATGGGTCCGGCGCTGAGGAAGGCGGTCTCGTGGCCGATGTCGCCCATCCAGGCGGCGCTCGCGCCCATCGCAAGCAGGTTGCGGTGGGAGAGCATCGAGCCGGACTGGCGTCCGGTGATCGCTGCGGTGTAGATGACCAGGAGCGCGGAGTCGGGGTCGACGTCGGTGTCCGGGTCGTCGGCCGATCCCGAAGCCAGGAAGTCCTCGTAGGAGCCCGGGCCCTCGGTGTCGCGGCGCAGCCACAACGCCCGCTGTCCGTTGCCGAGTTCAGCCCGCGCCTTGCCGACCGTCTCGCCGATCTCCTCGTCCTGCCAGACCACGACCTTCGGGTCGAAGTCCTGCACCGCGAACGCCATCTCGGGAGCCGCCCAGCGCCAATAGCCGGGGCAGACCATGGCGCCGAGCTTCGCGGCGGCGCCGAGCAGTTCCCAGATGCGGAAGGAGTTCTGGCCGAGCCACAGGATCCGGTCGCCGGGGCCGACGCCGGTCACGCTGAGCGCGTTCGCGAGCCGGTTGGTGCGTTCGTCCAACTCCGGCCAGGTCAGGCGGGTTTCACCGTCGACCAGGGCGAGGGCGTCCGGGAAGGACCGGCGGTGCTCGCGGACGAGGTCACCGAAGGTCAGGCGGCGGGCGCGGGGGTCTGGGGGGAATCCCCCAGGAAAGGTCTGCACGTCGTTGCTCCCCATGCTCGGTCAGACGCGGCCGACGCCGACGCCCTTGACGTTGATGAACTCGTCGAGCCCGGCCCGTCCGCCTTCCCGCCCGAACCCGCTGATGCCGACGCCGCCGAAGGGCGTGGTGGGCGAACTGATCGGGTTGGGGCCGGGGTTGACGTAGACCGTCCCGGCCTTCAGGCGCGGCACCAGTCGGTTGACGCGTCCGATGTCACGGGACTGGATGTACGCGGACAGTCCGTACTCGGTGTCGTTGGCCAGCGCGACCGCCTCGTCCTCCGTGTCGAAGGGCGTGATGGCCAGCACCGGGCCGAAGACTTCCTGCTGGGCGAGGTCGCTGCGGTTGTCGACGTCCGCGAAGACGGTCGGCGTGACGAAGTAGCCCTCGGAGTCGATGCGTTCGCCGCCGTGCACGAGCCGTCCCGCGCCGCCGGAGACGGCCTTGTCGATCATGCTCTGGACGCGGTCGCGGGCGGTGGCGTTGATGAGCGGGCCGATGTACGTGGCCGGGTTGAGCGGGTCGCCGACGGGCAGGTGCGCCACGACCCCGGTCACCCGCTGGACGACCTCCTCGTAGATCGGCCGCTCGACCAGCAGCCGGGTCGGCAGCGCACAGCCCTGGCCCGTGTTGCTCATCGCGAAGGCCGCGCAGTACGGCACGACGGCGTCCAGGTCGGTGTCGGCGAAGAGGAGGTTGGCGGACTTGCCGCCGAGTTCGAACAGGACCGGCTTGAGGCTCTGGGCGGCGGTCGCCATGATACGGCGGGCGGTGGCGGGGCCGCCGGTGAAGGAGATCTTGTCGACGCCGGGGTGCGAGACCAGGGCCTCGCCCGCGTCGCCGAGCCCGGTGACGACGTTGATGACGCCCTCCGGGATTCCGGCCTCGTGCGCGAGGTCGGCGAAGAGCAGCGCGGAGAAGGGCGTCGACTCGGCCGGTTTGATCACGACCGTGTTCCCGGCGGCGAGCGACGGCGGGACCTTCATCGCCAGCGACAGCGCGGGCGAGTTCCAGGTGATGATGTGGCCGATCACGCCGTACGGCTCGGCGATGGTGTACTCGACGTTCTCGTGCGGGCTGTAGGCCGCGCCGACCATGCCCTCGATCTTGTCGGCCCAGCCGGCGTAGTACTCGGTCCACTCGGCGACATGCGGCCCGACGCTCGAAGCCCAGCCGCCGATGCAGACGCCGTTCTCCAGCGGGCAGATCGCCGCGAAGTCCTCGATGTGGTCGCGGATCAGCCCGGCGAACCGGGTGAGGAGCCGGCGCCGCTCGGCGGGACGCATCCGGCCCCACACCTCGAAGGCTCCCCGGGCAGCGGCCACGGCCTGGTCCACCTCGGTGGCGCCCGCGAGCGGGACGTATGCCTGGATCAGGCCGGTCGCGGGGTTCCGGTGCTCGTACGCTCCCCCGCTGCCGTCGGTGACGTCCTTGCCGCCGATGACCAGCCGCGGCCGGGGAAGGTCCCGCTCGGCCCTGTCCTGGTGCAGCTTCACATCGACCGTGACCATGGATGCCTCCTCGAGCTGCCCCGACGTTACCGCTTAAATAGATAACCTATTTATCGAAGGTAATCAATGCGCGTGACGCACTCACAGTCCCAGCGAGCGCCCGATGATCTCCTGCATGATCTCCGAGGTCCCGCCGAACACCCGCTGGACCCGGCTGTCGCGCCAGATCCGCGCGATCTCGTACTCGTTGACGTAGCCATAGCCGCCGAAGAGCTGCATACAGCGGTCGATGACCTCCCAACCGGTCTCCGTGGTCCAGTACTTGGCGGCGGCGGCCTCCTCGGCGGTCAGCTCGCCCTGGAAGAGCGCCATGATGCAGCCGTCCAGATAGACCCGGGCGGCGCCGAGCTTCGCCTTGATGTCGGCGAGCGCGAAGCGGTTGGCCTGGAACTCGCCGATCGGCCGGCCGAAGGCGACGCGCGTCTTGGCGTACTCCAGGGCGAGTTCGAAGGCCCGCTCGGCCGACGCGAGAGCGGCGACGGCGATGGCCAGCCGCTCGGTCGGCAGGTTGCCCATCATGTGGTAGAAACCGCGCCCCTCCTGGCCGATGAGGTTCTCGGCCGGGACGCGGACCTCGTGAAAGAACAGCTCGGCGGTGTCCTGCGCCTTCATGCCGACCTTGTCCAGCTTGCGCCCGCGCTCGAAGCCTTCGGCGCCGCGCTCGACGACGATCAGGCTGATGCCCTTGTGCCCGGCCTCGGGGTCGGTCTTGCAGGCGACGATGACCAGGTCGGCGAGGATGCCGTTGGTGATGAAGGTCTTCGAGCCGTCGATCACCCACTCGTCGCCGTCGCGGCGGGCGGTGGTGCGGATGCCCTTGAGGTCGGATCCGGCGGCCGGTTCGGACAGGGCGAGGGCGCAGATCGTCTCGCCGCTGGTCACACCGGGCAGCCAACGCGCCTTCTGCTCGGCGGTGGTGAGGTGCGTCAGATACGGCGGGATGACGTCGTTCTGCAGCCCGAGCCCGATGCCGACGGACCCCGTGGCGTGCATCTCCTCCGCCATGATGGCGTTGTAGCGGAAGTCCCGGATGCCCTGGCCGCCGTACTCCTCCGGGAACTGCCAGCCGATCAGCCCGGCCTTGCCCGCGGCCGTCCAGGCGGCCCGGCTGACCTGTCCGTCCCGTTCCCACTCCTCCGCGTGCGGGGCACATTCGCGCAGGTAGTAGGAGCGAGCGGTCTCCCGGAACATCTCGTGCTCGGCGGTGAAGATCGTACGACGCATGCTCGGCTCCCCACTCACACATCTCGCTTATTTAGCTGAAGTAGTTATACGATATCGCTCTATCGACGGCCGGGACAGGGAGGGCGCGTGAGCGAACGGGACAAGGTGGCACTCGTCACCGGGGCGGGACGCGGTATCGGCGAGGCGATCGCCGACCGGCTCGCGGCCGGCGGATGCTCGATCGCCGTCTGCGACCTGGACACGGAGGCCGCCGCCAAGGTCGCCACCGGGCTCGCCGAACGGTACGGGGTCCGCGCCACGGGAGTCGGCGCGGACATCTCCGACAGCGCTTCGGTGCGGGCCGCGGTGGAGTGGGTGACCGCGGAGCTGGGACCGGTGGACATCCTCGTCAACAACGCCGCCGTCGATGTCATCGCGCGCTTCACCGACAGCCGCGAAGAGGACTGGGACCGCATCATCGCGGTCAATCTGCGCGGCACGATCACCATGACGCGGGCGGTCCTCGACTCGATGATCGAGCGGGGCGGCGGGCGCGTCATCCACATCGCCTCCGACGCGGGCCGGGTCGGCTCCTCGGGAGAGGCCGTGTACTCGGCGACCAAGGGCGGCGTGATCGCCTTCGGCAAGACGCTGGCCCGCGAGGTCGCCCGGCACGGCATCACCGTCAACAGCGTCTGCCCCGGCCCCACCGACACCGCGCTGCTCGGCCAAGTCGCCGAGTACAGCCAGAAGATGTACGAGGCGACCGCCCGCGCGATCCCGCTGCGCCGTATCGCGCAGCCGGCCGACATCGCCGGTGTCGTCGCCTTCCTCGCTTCCGACGACGCCGCCTACATGACCGGGCAGACGCTCTCGGTCAGCGGCGGCCTCACGATGGTCTGAGGTGGACAGCGTGCTGCGTGTCGAACTCCGCGACCGGATCGCGGTGTTGACCCTGGACCGGCCGAAGCGGCTCAACGCCATCGGCTCCGAGACGGTCGGCCTGCTGAAGGACGCCCTCGCCGACGTGCGCCACAACGACGACGTACGGGCTCTCGTGCTGGCCGGCGAGGGGCGTGGCTTCTCGGCGGGTGCCGACATCGGGGAGATCGAGTCGTGCACGGCGCCCGGGCAGTTCCGTGCCTTCGTGGGGTGCCTGACGGAGACGTACGCGCTGCTTGAGGACTTTCCGAAGCCGTCCGTCGCGGCCGTGCACGGGTTCGCGTACGGCGGCGGTCTTGAGCTGGCGCTCGCGTGTGACCTGCGGGTCGCGGAGCGGGGCGCGCTGCTCGGGCTGCCCGAGATGAAGCTCGGCGTACTGCCGGGGGCGGGCGGCACTCAACGGCTGCCGCGGCTGCTGCCGTCGGCGATCGCCAAGCAGATGATCCTCACCGGCGAGCCGATCGACGCCGAGCGGGCCTGTGAGCTGGGCCTGGTCAACGAGGTGGCCGAGCCCGGTGGTGCCCTCGCGGCGGCCGAGGCGCTCGCGGGCCGACTTGCCGCCGGCGCCCCGCTGGCGCTGGCCGCGGGCAAGCGGCTGATCGACTACGGGCTCGGCATGGATCTGGAAGCGGCGATCGCGTACGAGCGCGAGAGCGTGACGGTGCTGTTCTCGACCGAGGACCGCGCCGAGGGGCTGAAGGCGTTCCGGGAGCGCCGGCCCGGTGAATTCCGGGGCTTTTAGCGGGCGTTGGCGGGCTTGGCGGACTTGGCTGGCCTGGCGGATCTGACGAAGTGGAGGTGGGTCGTGCGGCCACTGGAGGGCATTGCCGTCGTCGAGCTGGGCATGTGGGTGGCGGCACCGGCCGCGGCCACCATGCTGGCCGACTGGGGCGCGGACGTGATCAAGGTGGAGGCGCCGACCGGCGACCCCAACCGCTACACCCTGCGCCATGTCGGCCAGGAGATCGACAGCGCGCCGCCGTTCGAGACGGACAACCGGGGCAAGCGCGGGATCGTGCTGGATCTGCGGGCGGAGGACGGCAAGGCGCACCTGGAGCAACTCCTGGAACGCGCCGACGTGTTCGTGACCAACCTCCGTCCGGGCGCCCTGGAGCGGCTGGGTCTGTCCCCCGACGAGATACGGGCCCGCCATCCGCGCCTGGTCGTCGGCACATTGACCGGGTACGGCTGGACGGGCGCCGAGCGCGACCGGGCGGGCTACGACGTCTCCGCGTTCTGGGCCCGTCCCGGGATCGCCGCGATGCTCAACCCCGCCGGTGAGCCACCGCCCGGTATCCGCCCCGGCCTGGGCGACCGTACGGCCGCGGCGAACCTGGTGGCCGGCGTACTGGCCGCGCTGCTGCGACGCGAGCGCACCGGGGAGGGCGGCGTGGTCGACGTATCGCTGCTCCGCTCCGGGACGTACGCCAACGGCAACGACCTCGCCCTGCAGAACTTCTTCGGCAAGCGCGGCCGTACCCGCCCGCGTACCGAGCACGAGTCCCCCCTCTACAACTCCTACCGGGCCGCCGACGACCGCTGGTTCTGGCTGGTCGGTCTGGAGGGCAACCGGCACTGGCCGGGGGTGCTGAAGGCGCTGGGCCGTGAGGACCTGGGGGACGACGAGCGGTTCGCCACCGGCAAGGCTCGGCGGGGGCACGTACGCGAACTGATCGCCGTGTTCGACGAGGAGTTCGCGAAGCGGCCGCTGGCCGACTGGGCGGAGCGGTTCGACGCCGAAGGCGTGTGGTGGGCGCCCGTGCAGACGCTGGCGGAGGTGGCGGCCGATCCGCAGGCGGAGGCGGTCGGCGCATTCGTCGAGCAGCCCGGCATGGGCGAGGCGCCGCCACTGCGGACGGTCGCGACTCCCGTCAGTTTCTGGGGAGTTGACGACAAGCCGCGCACCGGTGCGCCGACACTCGGCGAGCACACGGACGACATACTCAACGAGCTGGGGAGGTAGGTCGTGGGCATCCTCGACGACAAGGTCGCGATCGTGACCGGAGGTGGACGAGGGCTGGGCCGTGCGCACTGCCTGGCCCTCGCCGAAGCGGGCGCCACGGTGGTGGTGAACGACCTCGGCGCGGGCGTGCACGGTGAGCAGACCGGTGACTCCCCCGCCGACGACGTCGTCACCGAGATCACCAAGCTCGGCGGACGAGCCGTCGCCAACCACGCCTCGGTCTCGGACTGGGCGGCCACCGAAGCCATGGTGGCGGACACCGTCGCCGAGTTCGGGCGGCTCGACATCGTGGTGAACAACGCGGGCATCGTGCGGGACCGCATGCTGTTCTCGATGAGCGAGGCCGAGTTCGACGCGGTGATCGCCGTGCATCTGAAGGGCACGTTCGCGCTGACCCGGCACGCGTGCGCGTACTGGCGTGAGGCGTCGAAGCGGGGAGAGCGGGTCGCCGGCCGCGTCATCAACACGACGTCGGGGACAGGGCTGTTCGGGAACGCGGGGCAGTCCAACTACGGTGCCGCGAAGGCCGGAATCGCCGGGCTCACCGTCCTCACCGCCCTGGAGATGCGCCGGTACGGCGTCACCGCCAACGCCATCTCGCCGATCGCCGCCACCCGGATGACCGACGGGCTGACGGTCGGCGACTCCCTGCAGGCCACCGACGACTTCGACCCGCGCGATCCCGCCAACGCCTCCGGAGTCGTCGTCTACCTGGCCTCCGACAGCGCGGCCTGGCTGACCGGTCAGGTCCTGCGCATCGAGGGCAACCGGCTGAACCGGCTCCAGGGCTGGACGGTCGCGGGCGTCCACCCCAGCCGGTCCGGCAAGGCCCTCACATACGACGAACTCCTCGAAGCCGTACCCCAGTTGTACGGTGTCGCCCCCGCCGGACGCGCCACGGGAGTGGGTCAGTGAAGGGCCAGGACGCCGCCGCGCTGGTCCTGCGTGCCACGCTCGGCCCGATGCTGTTCGCGCACGGCTGGAACAAGGTGGCCGGGCCGGGCGGGCTGAAGGGGACGACGGGCTGGTTCGAGGCACTCGGGCTGAGACCGGCCGAGGTGCACGCGCGGATGGCGGCGGGGACCGAGATGGCGGCGGGCGCGGCCATCACGCTGGGCGCCGCCGGTCCGCTGCCCGCCGCGGCGACGGTGGGCCTGATGACGGTGGCCGCGCGGACCGATCACCGCGGTAAGGGCTTCTTCGTTTTCAAGGGCGGCTGGGAGTACGTCGGTGTCGTGGGCGGCGCGGCGGTGGCGCTGGCCGCGCTCGGCAACGGCCGGTATTCGGTGGACGGGTTGCTCGGGCGCGGGCGTCCGGGTGCGGGACCGGCCGTGCTGGCCGCCGGGGTCGGGGTGGCGAGCGCGGCGGCGCTGCTCGCCCTGTGCTACCGGCCGGCTCCCGATGATCCCGACGAGCCAGAGCAGTGAGCGACGAGTTCAGAGCAGCAGTGAGCCAGGGAGGCGACATGGACGCGGACGACTTCTCCGCGGTGCTGTCCGAGGTCCGGCGTTTCGTCCGGGAGCGCGTCGTGCCGCTGGAGGCGGAGATCGACGAGAAGGACGAGATGCCCGCGGAGATCCGCGAGGCGGCCAAGAAGATGGGCCTGTTCGGCTTCGCGCTGCCCGAGGAGTACGGCGGGCTGGGGCTGTCGATGTACGAAGAAGCCCAGTTGATGTTCGAGTTGGGCTATACGACCCCGTCCCTGCGCTCGATGTTCGGCACCAACAACGGCATCGCCGGGCACGTTCTGATGGTCGGCGGCACCGAGGAGCAGAAGGCCCACTGGCTGCCGAGGATCGCCTCCGGCGACGTACTGGCATCGTTCGCGCTGACCGAACCGGACGCCGGCTCCGATCCGTCGACGCTGACGACCAAGGCTCGCCTGGAGGGCGACGAGTGGGTGATCAACGGGGCCAAGCGGTACATCACCAACGCCCCGCTCGCCGACGTCTTCATGGTCTTCGCCCGCACCGACGACGAGGCCCCGCGCACCCGCGGCATCTCCACCTTCCTGGTCCCGGCCGGCACGCCCGGCCTCACCGTGGCGCCCAAGGACCACAAGATGGGCCAGTTCGGCGCCTGGACCGCGGACGTCTACTTCGACGACGTACGCGTACCGGCCGAAGCGCTCGTCGGCGGCGAGGACGGCCTGAATCGCGGCTTCGCCACGGCGATGGGCTGTATCGCACACGGACGGGTGCACATCTCGGCCCTGATGGTCGGGATGGCCGAGCGGCTGGTCGACGAGTCCGTCGCGTATGCGAGCACCCGCAGGCAGTCCGGCAAGCTCATCGGCTCCTTCCAGCTCATCCAGGGTCTGATCGCCGACTCCATGACCGACTACTACGCCGGACGCGCCACGGTCCTGGAGGCGGCCCGGGGCTTCGACGCGGGGACCGACCTGAAGGTCGGCCCGTCCTGTACGAAGTACTTCGCCAGCGAGATGGTGTGGCGGGTCGCGGACCGGGCGGTGCAGATCCACGGCGGCGCAGGATACATGCGCGGCGTCGCGGTCGAGCGCTTCTACCGCGACGCCCGGCTGTTCCGCATCTACGAGGGCACCAGTCAGATCCAGCAGGTCATCATCGCCAAGGCGCTGCTCGGAGAGGCCGCTCGCGGCTGAGGAAGGCACACGATGAGGGGCCGCCGGCTGTGCCGGCGGCCCCTTAGTCGCGACTGACGGCGCGGTCTCAGATGCCCAGCCGGTCCAGCAGCCGCTCGTGATACACCGCGGGGCCGCCGAACAGCAGCTGGGAGGACTTGGCACGCCGGAAGTACAGGTGGGCCGGGTGCTCCCAGGTGAAGCCGATGCCGCCGTGGACCTGGATGTTCTCCATCGCCGCGACCATGTACGCCCGCGAGCAGCAGGCGTGGGCGACCGCGGCGGCGACCGGGAACTCGTCCGAGCCCTCGGCGGCGAGCCGCGCGGCCTCCCGGCTCGCGGCCTCGGCGAGTTCCACCTGGACCAGCATGTCGGCGCACTTGTGCTTGACGGCCTGGAAGGTGCCGATGGGCCGGCCGAACTGGTGGCGGGTGCGGGCGTATGCGGCGCTCTCCTCCAGACAGCGCCGCGCCCCGCCCGCCTGCTCGGCGGCGAGTCCGACGGAGGCGAGGTCCAGGACCCGGTTCACGATCCGCTCGGCCGCGCCCTCGGCGCCGACGAGCGTCGCGGGTACGGCGTCGAGGGTGAGCCGTGCCATCGCCCGGGTCGCGTCCAGCGTCTCCATCGGCTCGGCGGTCAGACCCACGGCCGTACGGTCGACCGCGAACAGGGAAGGACCGGCGACGGTACGGGCGACGACCAGGATGAGATCGGCCGTCGTCCCGTCGATGACGAAGCTCTTGCCGCCGGTCAGCCGCCATCGGCCGTCCCCCACGGCTCGTGCGGAGACCAGCGCGGGGTCCCAGGACCCGGCGTCCTCGGCGACGGCAAGCGTCGCCGTGGTCCGTCCGTCGGCGATACCGGGCAGATGACGCGCGCAGGCCTCCGCGTCGCCGGACGCGAGCAGGGCCGGGACCGCGAGGACGACCGTGGCGAAGAACGGCGAGCACAGCAGCGCCCGGCCCATCTCCTCCAGGACCACGCCGAGTTCGACCATCCCGAAGCCGTCACCGCCGTACTCCTCCGGGACGGTCAGCGCGGGCAGCCGCAGCTGGTCGGAGGCCTGTGCCCACACCGCCGGGTCGAAGCGCGGCTCGCTCTCCATGAGCTTGCGGACGACGTCCTCGGGCGACTTGGCTTCCAGGAACTCCCGTACGGCTGCCCGCAGTTCGCGCAGTCCGCTGTCGTCGACGGTCACGAGCGTGCCTCCTTGGGCAGTCCGAGGACGCGTTCCGCGAGGATGTTCTTCATGATCTCCTCGGTGCCGCCGAGGATGCGCAACGCGGGGGTGGCGAGGAGGAGTTCGGACCAGGCGTACGTGCCCCACTCGCCGGTGTCGGCGATCATCCGTGGGCCGAGGACGTCGGACGCGAAGTGGGCGGCCCGGGTGAGATTCTGGCCGTACATCAGCTTGGAGACGGACCTCTCGGGGCCCGGTGTGACTCCGGAGCGCAGGGCGCGCGTGGCGCGGGCGTTGAGGTAGCCGGTGGCCATGACGTCCACGAGGAGTTCGGCGAGGCGGGCGCGCAGGGCGCGGTCCTCCCCGGTCCAGGTGGCGCGCATCAGGGCGGCCAGACGGTCCGGGGAGAGGGCGGCGCCCACGGGGCCGGCGCCCTCGCTGCCGACGGTCGCCCGCTCGTTCATCAGCGTGGTCAGGGCGACCGTCCAGCCGCCGTCGACCTCGCCGAGGCGGTGGTCGTCGGGGATGCGTACGCCGGTGAGGAACACCTCGTTGAAGTCCGTGCCGCCGGTCATCTGCCGGAGCGGACGCACCTCGACGCCGGGGGCGTCCATGGGCACCAGGAACGCCGTGATGCCGCGGTGCTTCGGCGCCTCCGGGTTCGTCCGGGTCAGGGCGAGGCCGATCTGGCTGTGCTGGGCGACGGACGTCCACACCTTCTGTCCGTCGAGCACCCAGTCCTCGCCGTCCCGCACGGCGCGGGTGGTCACGCTCGCCAGGTCGGACCCGGCGCCGGGCTCGCTGAACAGCTGGCAGGCGATGGCGTCCCCGCTGTACATCGCGGGCAGCCAGCGGTCCTTGAGGTGCGGTTGGGCGTGGGCGAGGATCGTCGGGCCGATCATGCCCAGGCCGACCACGCTGATGGTGCCGGTGTCGGGGACGTCGTACTCGGCCTCGATCGCGTCGTAGACGACGTCATGGATCGGGGTCAGTCCGCGGCCGCCGTACTCCTCGGGGCCGGTGATCCAGCCGAAGCCGTTCTCGTAGCGGACGCGCTGCCAGTCGCGGGCCCGCTGGACGTGCTCGCGGTCCTCCTCGGGCGGGAGGCTGCTGAAGTACGCCATCGAGTCGTCGCCCTCGCCCCAGGTGAAGGCGGTGCGGTCGGGGGCTTTCGCCGCGTGGGCGTCGAGGAAGCGGCGTACGTCGGCGGTGAAGTCCTGCATGTCGTCGTCCATGTGCGCTCAGGCCCTCACGTGCTCAGGATGGTGACCGCGGACACGCCGGGGGCACCGTACAGATGCGTGTAGCCGACGCGTGGGGTGCCGGGGATCTGCCGGGACCCGGCCGTGCCGCGCAGCTGGAGCACGATCTCGTGGATCTGACGCAGTCCGGACGCGCCGATGGGCTCGCCGTTGCCGAGCAGGCCGCCGTCGGTGTTGACGGGGAGCCGGCCGCCGATCTCGGTGGCGCCCTCGGCGATGAGGCGTTCCTGGTCGCCGTCCTTGCAGAGCCCGTTCTCCGCCATGTGGATGATCTCCGACCCGGCGTCGGTGTCCTGGAGCTGGGCGACGTCGACGTCCTCGGGCCCGATGCCCGCGCTCTCGTACGCCGCCCGGGCCGCGTCCACGGTGGGGCTGGGCGTCGGCTCCCCGACCGGGAACGACGGGCTCTGCACCTCGAACGCGCCGAGGCGGCGGCTGCGCAGGGCGGTGGCACGGACCCGGACGGGAGTCGAGGTGTACTTGTGGGCCTGGTCGGCGCGGCACAGCACGAGCGCTGCCGCGCCCTCGTCGGGACCGCAGTACATGTACTGGCGCAGGGGGTAGTTGAGGACCGGCGAGGCCAGGATCTCCTCCATCGACAGCGGCGTACGGCGCCAGGCCTTGTCGTTGCCCGCCGCGTTGCCGAAGTTCTTCGACGCCACGCGCGCGAGGGTCTCGTGGGAGATGCCGTGGTCGTGCATATAGCGGTTGATCTTCATGCCGAAGAAGTGCGTGGTGAGGAAGAGTCCCGTCTGCCCGTACCAGGAGGGGATGCCCGCCACGGACGGGTCGGCCGCGAAGGCGCCCCGCGGGTGCTTGTCCATGCCGATGGCGATGGTGAGGTCGTGCTCGCCGGTCTCGATGGCACGGGCGGCCAGCGCCACCGCCGTACCGGCCGTGGCACAGCCGTTGAAGACGCCGCGCAGGGGTACGCCGGTCAGGCCGAGGCCACCGACGATCGCGTCCGGATTGGCGACCTCGTAGCTGCCGACGTAGCCGCCCTGGATCTGCGGCCAGGTCACGCCCGCGTCGGCGAGGGCCATACGGACCGCTTCCGCGCCCATCTCCATCGCCGGCCTGCCCGGGAACCGGCCGAAGGGGTGCAGCCCCACGCCGATGATGACCGCTTCCATCAGACCTCCTCCTCGACCGGGGTGAACGCGAACGTCAGGACCTCGGTGCCGTCGTCGTCGACCCGGTAGGGCACGAGCGTCAGCCGCATGTCCTGGCCGATCGCGAGCTTCGCCGGGTCGGGTTCGGTGAGGCGGGCCTCGACCAGCAGCTCGCCGGGGAGTTCGACGTAGCCGACGGAGTACGGCTCGAAGGACTCCGGTCCGTCGTACGGCGGGGACGGCGGGCGGAAGTTCTGGGTGGTGTACGTCCAGAGGGTGCCGCGGTCCGCCAGCAGCCGTTCCTTGGACGCGTCGCCGCCGCATCGCAGGCAGAACTCGGTGGCGGGGAAGGCCACTTCGCCGCAGGCCGTGCACTCGGAGCCGATGAGACGGGGCTCGGGGTCGGACCTGAACAGGCCCTCGGCGACCGGTTTCCGTGTCGTCATATCAGCCCCTCCGGTTGCCGAGCGCGTCGGCGTTCGGTGCCGCCTTGGCGACCAGGTTCGGCACGACGGAGGTCAGTTCCTCCGGTGTCCACCGGGACTCGGCGCTCGCGCTGGGCCCGTTGACCCAGCCCTCGAGCACGGTGATCCGGTTGCCGACGGCTCCGAAGACACGGCCGGTGACCTCGCGCGAGGCGGCCGAGCCCAGCCACACCACCAGGGGCGAGATGGCCTCCGGGGTCAGGTCCTGGGTCTCGGCGGCCTGCTTCATCACCTCGATGTCCTCGGTGAGCCGGGTGAGGGCGGTCGGCGCGATGGCGTTCACCGTCACTCCGTAGCGGGCGAGTTCGGCGGCGGCGATGATGGTGAGGGCGGCGATTCCGGCCTTCGCCGAGCCGTAGTTGGACTGGCCCGGGTTGCCGAAGACACCGGACGGCGAGGTCGTGTTGATGACCCGGGCGTCGTTGGCCTCGCCCGCCTTGGTGCGTGCGCGCCAGTGGGCGGCCGCGTGGTGCAGAGTGGCGACGGTGCCCTTGAGGTGGACGGCGATCACGCTGTCCCAGTCCTGCTCGGTCATCGACACGATCGTCCGGTCCCGCAGGATGCCGGCGTTGTTGACCAGCACGTCCAGCCCGCCGTACGTCTCCACGGCCTGGCGCACGAGTCGCTCAGCGCCGTCCCACGACGCGATGTCGTCGGTGTTGGCCACGGCCTCGCCGCCGGCCTCGGTGATCTCGTCCACCACCGCCTGCGCGGGCCCGGTCGAGGCACCGCCTCCGTCGCGGGCGCCGCCGAGGTCGTTGACGACCACATGCGCACCCTGCGCGGCGAAGGCCAGCGCGTGCGCCCGGCCGATCCCGTTGCCGGCGCCGGTGACGACCACGACCCGGCCGTCGGCCACTCCTTCAGACATCTCTTCAACTCCTATGTGATGACGGCGAGTCGGCGAGCAGCACGCGCGGATCCTCGCTCCCGCAACCGCAGCGACCGGTCTCGACCCGCCCCGGAAGGCCCAGCGGGGTCTCGGGCAGCGTGGATGTGCGCCCCTCCCCCGCGGCCACGAACAGCTCCCCGTCCCGCTCGCCCACCCGCCACTCGGCCGCGTTGACATGCGCCCCCGAGCGTTCCGGGCACTCCAGCGCCAGGGCCGGTCCCACCGGCGCGATCAGGAAGGCGCCGACACCGGCCGCGCGCAGCACCGGCACCGCGGCGGGCCGGGCGAGCACGACCGATGTCGTGCGGAACATCTCGCCGATGTCGGCGGTGCCGCTGAGCCCTTCCAGGGTCTCGGCGGACAGGCCGATCACCGCGTGCGGTTCGAGTTCGCGGTGGAAGACGGACGTACGGCGGTGGTCCCAGCCCATCGCCTCCGCGATGCCGTACGTCACCTTGAGCCCGCGCAGCGCGCCGATGACCGAGTGGCACCAGAAGCCCTCGAAGCCGGAGGTGGTGAGCAGGGCCCGCTGTCCGGCCGCGAGGCCGTGGCCGCGCAGCTGGTCGGTGACCCAGGCGGTGTCGCGGGCGAGTTCGGCCCAGGTCAGCTCGGTGTCGACGGTGCCTGTGGCCGCCGGGAAGCGTACGACGTAGGCGAGTTCGGGCCGGTCGAGGTTCCTGGCCCGGGCGAGGGTGTCGGCGCGCGCCATCAGCTCTTCACCACCCGGGGGAACTTGGCGACGCTCGGCATGGTTCGCAACAGCTCCTCCTCGGTCCGCAGATCGAGCACCGGCTTCACCCCGGTCCGCTCGCGCACGGCTTCGCTCAACCGCCCCGCCAGGGCGTCGACATCGGCGGTGCGCTCCGGGTCGTATCCGACGCGCAGCCGCAGTTCTTCCACCTCGCGGCGCTGCCGGACGATCTGGAACACCCCGGCGCCCGTCTCCGGCTGGTCCTCCACCGCCTGCCAGATGTCCCGCAGGACGACCGAGCGTCCGCGGACGAGGGTTTCGTCGCCGCGCCGGCCCGCCACCCACATCCGGGCGTGGGTACGTCCGCAGCCGCACCGGTCCCGGGACAGCCGGACGAGGTCCTCGCTGCGGTAACGGATCAGCGGGGCGGCCCGGTTGTCGAGGTCGGTGGCGACGAGTTCGCCGAGGTCACCCTCCACGACATCGGCCCACCCGTCGTCCTTCACGTCGACGCACTCGGCGAAGACCGTGTCCTCCCACAGGTGGAAGCCGTCGTGCTCCCGGCACTCCCAGGCGGTGCCGGTGTCGGCGGCGCTGGTGTACTCGTAGACCTCGATGCCCCAGTCGTTGACGATCCGCTCGCGCATCTTCCGGCTGAGCGGCTGGCCTGCGCAGGAGGCGCCCTTGAGAGAAGAGAACGCCTCCTTGAGGTCCGTCTTCTCCGCCAGGTGCTCCAGCTCGACCATCTGCGGATAGATCATCTGCAGATAGGCGGGCCGGTACTTCCGCAGCGCCTCGACCACCTCGTGCATCCGGCCGATCCAGGTGTCCACCTCGATCACCACGGCGCCCAGCGCCTGGAAACCGGGGTCCATCAGGTTGCGGAAGGTGCCGGGCGGGCTCAGCACCCGGTCGCCGGGCCTGAGGCCCAGCTCCCACAGGTCCCGCACCTGGGCGGTGACCAGGGGCGGCGCGTCCTCCCAGATCTCGGCGAAGAACTCCGGGTCACCGGTGGTGCCCGAGCTGGAGGACACCGAGGTCAGCTCGTCGGGCCGGACACACAGCAGACCGCCGAAGGGGTCGCCGGTGCGGGCCCGGTGGGCACGGATCATGTCCTTGGTGATGAAGGGGATACGGGCCCGGAAGTCGTCCAGGGTCCGGATGTCCCGTGGATGCACGCCGTGCGCGTCCCACAGCTCTCGGTAGAACGTGGAGTGCGCATAGGCGTACTCCACGAGCTCCAGGACGCGCTCCTCCTGGAGCGCGCCCAGCTGCTCGCGGGGCATGGTCTCCACCTGCGGCTCGAAGTACCTGTCACCGACCATGGCGCCTCCTTGCGTCCCGGCTGCTCAGATGTTCCAGCTATCAGCGCAATCAGTCAACTAATTCGTCGGAATCACTTCCACTGGAGCGAACCCTCGGCTTATATAGTTAACTATTAGAACTCATTAAGCCACCCGGAGGTGCCGCTGTGAAGATCGTTGTCTGCGTGAAGCACGTGCCCGACGCGACGGCGGACCGGACCTTCACCGAGGACGGCACCACCGACCGCGACTCGGTCGACTCCCTGCTGTCCGAGCTCGACGAGTACGCGGTCGAACAGGCCCTGCGGGTCGGCGAGTCGGGCGAGGACGCCGAGATCACCTACCTCACGGTGGGCCCCGACGACGCCAAGGACGCGCTGCGCAAGGCACTCGCCATGGGCGGCGACTCCGCGCTGCACGTCAGCGACGAGGACATCCAGGGCAGCGACGCCTTCGGCACCTCGCTCGTCCTCGCCAAGGCGATCGAGCGGCACGGCTTCGACCTGGTCGTCTGCGGGATGGCCTCCACCGACGGCGGCATGGGGGTCCTGCCCGCGCTGCTGGCCGAGCGGCTCGGCGTCCCGGCCGTCACCCACCTCGACGAGGTCACGGTGACCGACGGCACGGTCTCCGGGCGACGGGAGGGCGAGACCGCGTCCGTGCGGGTGCACAGCGCGCTGCCGGCCGTGGTGTCGGTGACCGACCGCTGCGGCGACGCCCGCTACCCCTCCTTCAAGGGGATCATGGCGGCGAAGAAGAAGCCGCTGGAGAGCCTGGACCTGTCCGACCTCGGCATCGAGCCGGAGCAGGTCGGCCGCAGCGCCGCCCGCTCGGCCGTCGACCGCGCGGCGAAGCGTCCGCCGCGCGCGAAGGGCGAGATCGTCGCCGACGAGGGAGCGGCCGGCGCCGGTCTCGCCGCGTTCCTCACCGCCCAGAAGTTCATCTGACACCGCCGAGCCGGGAGCACATCACCGTGGCTGAGATCCTCGTACTCGTCGACCACGTCGACGGAAACCTGCGCAAGCCGACCCTCGAACTGCTCACCCTGGCACGCCGGTTGGGAGAGCCGTCGGCCGTCTTCCTCGGGGCGGGAGCGGACGCCGCCACCGAGACGCTCGGCCGGTACGGCGCACAGAAGGTCTACGTCGTGGACGCCCCGCCGGTCGACGAGTACCTCGTCACCCCGGCCGTCGACGCCCTCACGCAGATCGCGGCGAGCGCCGAGCCGGCCGCGATCCTGGTGCCGTCGACCCTGGACGGCAAGGAGACCGCCGCCCGCGTCGCGCTCCGGCTGGAGTCGGGGCTGATCACCGACGCCGTGGATGTCACCGCGGGCGCGGACGGACCGGTCACCGAGCAGTCCGTGTTCGCGGCGACGTACCAGGTCACCGCGCATATCACCCAGGGCGTCCCGGTCATCACGGTCAAGCCGAACGCCACCGCCCCCGAGCCCGCCCCTGCCACGCCGACGGTGGAGAAGGTGGACGTCGCCTTCGGTCCGGCCTCCGCCGCCGCGCAGGTCGTGGAGCGCACCCCCCGTACGCGCAGCGACCGGCCCGAGCTGACCGAGGCCGACATCGTGGTCTCCGGCGGGCGGGGCGTGAACGGCGACTTCTCCGTGGTCGAGCGGGTCGCCGACGCCCTCGGCGCGGCCGTCGGCGCCTCCCGGGCCGCGGTGGACGCCGGCTGGTACCCGCACAGCCACCAGGTCGGCCAGACCGGCACGCAGGTCTCCCCGCAGCTCTATCTCGCCGCGGGTATCTCCGGCGCGATCCAGCATCGGGCCGGTATGCAGACGTCCAAGACGATTGTCGCCGTGAACAAGGACGAGGACGCGCCGATCTTCGAGCTGGCCGACTACGGCGTGGTGGGCGATCTCTTCCAGGTGCTGCCGCAGCTGGTGGAGGAGATCGGCAAGCGCGGGGCCTGAGGCTTCCGTATCGCGGGCTGATACATCTAATGTAGCTAACTGATTCAGTCCATTTACCCGAAGGAGCGCCATGACGGAGATGCGGCGCCCGTGACCACTCCCCCGAACGACGCGGACGCCTCGTACCCGTCGTATCCGGAGGACCTGGAGCAGCCCGGGCTGGTGCGAACCGGGCGGTCGACCTTCGTCCGGCCCATCCGGCCCGAGGACGCCGACCGCCTGGTCGCCTTCGTGGGCGGTCTGTCGCGGGCGACGCTGGCCTACCGCTCCCTCGGCCCGGTGGTGCGGATGCGCGACGACGTCATCCGGCGCGGCGCGCACGTCGACTATCTCAACGAGCTGGCGCTGGTCGCGCTGGCCGGGGACGAGATCGCGGGCCTCGTCCGCTACGTCCGCGATCCCGAGGAACCCGACCACGCCGAGGTCACGTTCACCATCCGGGACGACCACCAGAGCGAGGGGTTCGGCAGGCTGCTGCTGGAACACATCGCTGCCGCCGCCTGGGCCCGCGGCATCCGGGTGCTGGAAGCCGACGTCCTCGCGGACAACACCCGCATGATCAACGTGTTCCTCGGCTCCGGCTACCGGGTCGAGGCCGGGCCGCCCGGCCAGATCCTCCACTTCGACATCGCCATCGACCCGCAGGCGCATGCCGTGGCCCGGGCCGAGCGCCGCGAGCACACGGCCGTACGGCGTTCCTTGCGGCCCCTGCTGGAGCCCAGGTCGGTCGCGGTGATCGGCGCCAACCGCAGCCCGCTGACCATCGGCCACGAGATCGTGGCCAACCTGCTGCGCGGCGGCTTCGAGGGCGGCGTGTTCCCGGTGAATCCGCATGCCGGACAGGTCGCGGGGGTGCGGGCGTATCCGCGCGTGCGCGAGCTGCCCGAGGTGCCGGATCTGGCGCTCGTCGCCGTGCGGGCGGAGGCGGTGCCCGAGGTCGTACGGGAGTGCGCGGACGCCGGGGTGAAGGCGGTGGTCGTCGTGTCCACGGGCTTCGGGGAGACCGGGGCGGCCGGGCGGGCGACCGAGCTGGAGCTGGCCCGGTTCGCGCGGGCCTCCGGTATGCGGCTGGTCGGCCCGAACTGCATGGGCGTGGTCAACACGACGTCCGCGGCCCGGCTCGCGGCCACCTTCTCGCCCGCGCTGCCCGCTCCCGGCCGGGTCGCGATGTCCAGCCAGTCCGGTCCGCTGGGCCTGGCGGTGCTCGACCTCGCCCGGCGGCTGCGCCTCGGCTTCTCCGGTTTCGTGTCGGTCGGTCACGCGGTGGACGTGTCGACCAACGACCTGCTCCAGTGGTGGGACGAGGATCCCGAGACGTCGGTGATCCTGCTGCACGTCGAGCACTTCGGCAATCCGCGCCGGTTCGCCCGGATCGCCCGCCGGGTCGCGCCGCGCAAGCCGATCGTCGCCGTCCATCCCGGTCACGAGGACGCGGCGGTGAGTTCCCTGTTCGCCCAGTCCGGCGTGATCCGCACGCACAGCCTCCAGGAGCTGTTCGACGTGGCGTTGCTGCTCGCCCACCAGCCTCCGCCGCCCGGCAACCGCGTCGCCGTCATCACCAACGCCGGCGGACCCGCCGCGCTGACGGTGGGAGCGTGCGCGGCGAGCGGACTGCGGGTGCCCGCGCTCGGCGAGCCCACCCGGGAGGCGCTCCGCTCGGCCCTGCCGTCCCGCGCCGACGTCGGCAATCCCATCGACCTCACCCCGATGGCCACCGCCGACCACTACCGGCAGGCGCTGGCCGCCGTACTCGCCGACGACGAAGTCGACGCCGCCGTCGTGCTGTTCATGCCCCCGCTCGCCGACAAGGCCGACGAGGTGGCCTCGGCGATCCTCGACGCGGCCTCCGCCGTCCCGGACAAGCCGGTCGTGACCAGCTTCCTCGGTGACGGAGGCGTCGCCGATCTGCTGCGCCGGGGCGAACTCGTCGTACCGACCTACACGTTCCCCGAATCGGCGGCGGCGTCCCTCGGGCACGCGGCGGCGTATCAGGCGTGGCGCAGTACGCCCGCGGGTGTCGTACCGGACCTGACGGGAGTCGACCCGGACCGGGCGCGCTCGCTGGCCGGCGGGTGCGCCCCCGGTCCCGTACCCGCGGATGTCGCGGTCGAACTGCTGGACGCGTACGGCATCACGGTGGCGGACGCCGAGAGCCGGGGCCCCGACGCGTTCCTGTCCGTCAGCGCCGATCCGGTCTTCGGGCCGGTGGTCTCCTTCGGCCTGACCGGTGACTACGCCGACCTCATGGCGGACGTGGCGTACCGCATCACTCCGCTCAGCGACCGGGACGCCCGCGAGATGGTCCGGTCGCTGCGCGCGGCGCCGCTGCTGGCGGGCGTGGATCTGGCGGCGCTGGAGGAGACCGTCCTGCGGATCTCGGCGATGGTCGAGGACCTGCCGGAGATCGAGGCACTGGAACTGCGTCCGGTGCGGCTGCTGCCGCCCGGGGACGGGGTCGCCGTCGCGCACGTGACGATCCGGCTGACCGACAACTCACCGGGAGGGAGCCCGTCATGAAGGTGGGCATCTATTTCGACCTGCGCAATCCGCCGCCGTGGCGGCAGAGTTGGTCGCGCGTGTACGGCTTCGCGCTGGAGATGTGCGAGGAGGCGGACCGGCTGGGCCTCGACTCGGTCTGGTTCTCCGAACACCACGGCTTCGAGGACGGGTACCTGCCGCAGCCGCTCACCATGGCTGCCGCGGCGGCCGCCCGCACCCGCCGGGTACGGCTGGGTACGGCCGTCATTCCGGCGCCGCTACACGCGGCGCCCGAGATCGCCGAACAGGCCGCCCTCGTGGACATCCTGAGCGACGGGCGGCTCGACCTCGGGCTCGGCACCGGCTACCGCGTCCCCGAGTACCGGCTCTACGGCGGCGACCTCGGCAAGCGCTACTCCACCACCGATCAGCGGGTACGCGACATCCGCGGCCTGTGGGCCGAGTCCCTGGTCACCCCGGGTCCGGTCCAGGATCCGCTGCCGATCTGGCTCGGCTACCAGGGCCCGCAGGGCGCCCGCCGCGCCGGCCGGCTCGGTACAGGCCTGTTGTCGCTCAACCCGGCCCTGCTGTCCCCCTACCGCGACGGGCTCGCCGAGAGCGGGTACGACGTCTCGACCGCCCGGATGCAGGGCTCGTTCACGACCTTCGTCACCGAGGATCCCGACGCCGACTGGCCGGTGGTACGCAAGCATCTGTCGTACCAGTGGGACACCTATCGCCGGTACATGGTCGAGGGCACCGACCAGCCCGTCCCCCGCCCCATCGACCCCGAGAAGTGGCGGGAACGGGGGCTGAGTTCGACCGGCGTCGGCCAGTTCCTCTACGGCACACCGGAGGACACCGCCGCGGCCATCCGGGAGTACGTGACCGGACTGCCCGTCGAGGGAGTGTTCCTGTGGGCGTCTCTCGCCGGGATGCCGGAGGACATGGTCGCCCGGCAAGTCCAGCTCATCGCGGGGAAGCTGCGTCCGCTGCTCGCCGAAGTCTGAACTCTGCATGTCCGACACGAGGAGTCACGCCATGTCTGCCACGCCGTCGACCGGGCCCTGGGCGGGGGCCGACTTCCAGGAGCCGCCGCGTACACCGGGCGGTGTGGCGCTGTGCGGGGCGTGCCGGGCCGCCGGTTCCTGCCGGCTGGGTGTGGAGCACGAGCGGCTCGACGAGGACGGGGCGGCGCTGTTCGAACTGCACTGCCCGCGCGATCAGGAAGGCGGGCCCGATGTCGCGCACGGCGGCTGGACCGCGGCCGTCCTGGACGACTGCCTCGGCCATCTCCCTTTGCTGCACCGGGTGTTGAGCGTGACGGCGGAGCTGACCATCAGCTTCGTCAAGCCGGTGCCGGTGGAGCGGCCGCTGGAGGTGCGGGCCTGGGTGGAGAAGCGCGAGGGCAGGCGCTGGTACATCCAGGGCGAGATGGTGCTGCTGCCGACCCGTGCCGTGCTGGCCCGCGCGTCCGGGATCTGGGTGACGCGGGACCAGGGGCACTTCGCGCGGCACAAGGAGTGGCTGGCGGGGCAGGACGCCCAGGGGCAGTAGCGACGCTCGGGCTCAGTAGGACCGCAGCCCCATGCTCCGGGCGATCCCGTTCCGCTGGATCTGGCTCGTCCCCCCGGAGATCGTCGCCACGATCGACTCCCGGTAGCGGAAGCTCATCACGCTCTCCGTGGAGAAGCCGTGCCCTGCGCAGACCTGCATCCCGAGCCGGGCCGCCGCCACATATGTCTCCGAGCCCTTCAGCTTGGCCATCGAACCCTCCCGCGTGCACGGCTTGCCCTGCGCGAGCAGCCACGCGGCGCGGTAGGCGAGCAGCCGGGCGGAGTCGATCTCGGTCTGGAGGTCGGCCATGCCGTGGGCGAGTGCCTGGAAGTTGCCGATCGGCCGTCCGAAGGCGTGCCGGGTGCGAGAGTACTCCAGCATCTCGTCGAGGGTGGCCTGGGCGGCGCCCAGATAGCCGCCGGTGATGATCACCTTCTCGAGTTCGATGTTGGAGAGCATGACCTTCCAGCCCTCGTCGTGGGGGCCGACGAGGTTCTCCCTGGGCACCAGGGCGTCGTTGAAGAAGACCTCGTTGGTGCCGAGGATGTGCCGGGCCAGCGTCGGTGTCCGGCGGACCTCGACGCCGTCCGTGGTGGGGTCGACCAGCAGCAGGCTGATGCCGCCGTGCTTGGGCTCGCGGGGGCCGGTACGGACGTACGTCGCGATGGTGGTGTCGGGCAGTCCGCCGCCGGTGCACCAGGCCTTCTGGCCGCGCACGAGGAAGTGGTCGCCGTGGTCATCGGCGGTGGTGCGCAGGGCGGCGGCGTCGGAGCCGCTGTCCGGCTCGCTCAGGCCCACGGCGAGCCGGTGCCGCCCGGTCATGACCTGCTCACGGATGAAGGCGCGCTGGGCCTCGCTGCCCCAGCGGAACACCGTGATCCCGGGAATGAGCACACCGATATAACACATGGCGACATCGAAACTGGCCCGCCCGAGCTCCTCGGCGATCAGGATCAGCTCCAGCGGCCCCCCGCCGTCGCCGCCCTCCTCCTCGGTGAACGGCAGCGAGAACCAGCCGAGTTCAGCCATACCCCGGAACAGCTCCGGCGGTACGACACCCTGCTCGTCCCACTCCTTGGCCTTCTCGGCCGGGCACACATCGGCGACGAACTGCCGTGCCGTCGCGCGCAACAGATCCTGCTCGTCGGTCAGCCCGAAGTCCACGGCCACTCCCTCGCGTGCGTTGGCGGCACATTCATCTAACTCTTTATTCTATGTTAGCTGATACGAGCCCGCGCCGGGCAGCTCACGCACTTTGTCTCCCGCGGGGAAAAAGTTCCGAGATCTTGTGTCAAAGGGGTTACGGCTGCGGACCAAGCCCGCTAACTTCCCGGAACTGAAGCAGTCAGAGCTCCAACAGGGCCCACTGGCCTCTGTTTTGACGGCGCGACGGCGCGCGCCGGCACTCCCCCGGGCAGGCCCTCCGCGGCCTGCCGCCACCCCCACCTCTCCGGGAGAACTCTGTGCGCACGAGACTGCTCGGACACAGACGTGTCCGTACGCTGCTCACGGCCGCGGCGTGTGCCGTGGGCCTGGCGCTCCCCCTGAACCCCGCCGCCGCGGCTCCCACCTTCGCCCAGGCCCCGGCCTCCCCCGGCGGCACAGCTCGCGCCGCCGCGGCCGAGGACTTCCAGCAGGTCACCCTCGCCAAAGGCGTGGCCGAGACGGGCGAGCCCATGACCATGGCGGTCCTGCCGGACCGCTCGGTGCTGCACACGTCGCGGGACGGCACGGTGCGCCGCACCGACGCGGCCGGCAACACCGCCGTGGCGGGCACGCTCGACGTCTACAGCCACGACGAGGAGGGCCTCCAGGGCATCGCGGCCGATCCCGGCTTCTCCGCCAACCGTTTCGTCTACCTGTACTACGCGCCCGCGCTGAACACGCCGGGCGGCGACGCCCCGTCCAACGGGTCGGCCTCCGACTTCACCCCGTTCGACGGGGTCAACCGGCTGTCCCGGTTCGTCCTGAAGACCGACAACACCCTGGACCTCGCCAGCGAGAAGAAGATCCTCGACGTGCCCGCCTCCCGCGGCCTGTGCTGCCACGTCGGCGGAGACATCGACTTCGACGCCGCGGGCAACCTGTACCTGTCGACCGGCGACGACACCAACCCCTTCGCCTCAGACGGCTACACGCCCATCGACGAACGCGGCTCACGCAACCCCGCGTACGACGCCCAGCGTTCCTCGGGCAACACCAACGACCTGCGCGGCAAGATCCTGCGCATCAAGGTCGCCGCCGACGGTTCGTACACGATCCCGTCCGGGAACCTCTTCCCGTCCGGCACCGCGAAGACCCGGCCCGAGATCTACGCGATGGGCTTCCGCAACCCGTTCCGGATGAGCGTCGACAAGGCCACGGGCATCGTCTACGTGGGTGACTACGGCCCCGACGCCGGTACCGCCAGCGCGTCGCGCGGCCCCGGCGGACAGGTCGAGTTCAACCGGATCACCAAGGCCGGCAACTTCGGCTGGCCGTACTGCACCGGCAAGAACGACGCCTACGTCGACTTCGACTTCGCGACCGGCGCCTCGGGTTCCGCCTTCAACTGCGCGGCACCGAGGAACACTTCGCCGCGCAACACCGGCCTCACCGACCTGCCGCCCGCCCAGCCCGCCTGGATCCCCTACGACGGCAACTCCGTACCGGAGTTCGGCAACGGCTCCGAGTCCCCCATGGGCGGCCCCGTCTACCGCTACGACGCGGCGTCCACCTCGGACGTGAAGTTCCCGCAGGAGTACGACGGCGACTTCTTCGCCGGCGAGTTCGGCCGCCGCTGGATCAAGCGCATCGAGGCGAGCGGCGACGGCACCGTGCAGTCCATCAACGCATTCCCCTGGAGCGGCACCCAGGTGATGGACATGGCCTTCGGCCCGGACGGCGCCCTCTACGTCCTCGACTACGGCACCGGCTACTTCGACGGCGACGAGAACTCCGCGCTGTACCGCATCGAGCACGTGACCGGCGGGCACGCCCCGGTGGCACAGGCCAAGGCGAACGTCACCTCCGGCAAGGCGCCCCTGGCCGTCTCCTTCTCCTCGGCCGGCAGCTCCGACCCCGAGGGCGGCACCCTCGCCCACGAGTGGACCTTCGGCGACGGCGCCACCTCCACCGCGGCAGACCCGTCCCACACCTACACGGCCAACGGCCAGTACACGGCCACGCTGAAGGTCACCGACCCCACCGGCAAGTCGGCCACCGCCTCCGTGCGGATCACCGTCGGCAACACGGCCCCGACGGTGCGGATCGACACACCCGCCGACGGCCGGATCTACGACTTCGGCGCCGCCATCCCGTTCAAGGTGACGGTCACCGACCCTGAGGACGGCACGATCGACTGCTCCAAGGTGAAGGTCAACTTCATCGTCGGCCACGACAGCCACGGGCACCCGCAGACCTCGGCCACCGGCTGCACCGGCACCCTGCAGACGCTGGCGGACGGCGAACACGACCCCAACGCCAACATCTTTGGCGTCCTCGACGCCGAGTACACAGACCAGGGCGCGAACGGCCAGCCCGCGCTCACCACCCACGACCAGCGGATCACCCAGCCCAGCCACCGGCAGGCCGAGCACTACGGCGACGCGTCCGGTGTGTCGGTCATCAACCACACCCCCGCGCACGGCGGCAAGACGGTCGGCGACATCCACAACGGCGACTGGATCTCCTTCAAGCCGTACAGCCTCGACAACACCCGCACCTTCACCGCCCGCGTCTCCTCGGCGGGCACCGGCGGCACCATCGAAGTACGCACCGGCTCCCCGACCGGCACCCTGCTCGGCACGGCCACCGCACCGGTCACCGGCGACTGGGAGACCTTCCAGGACGTCACGGCGTCGCTGGTCAACCAGCCGGCCGCCGCGACCACCCTCTACCTCGTCTTCAAGGGCGGCAGCGGCGCACTGTTCGACGTGGACGAGTTCTCCTTCACCACCGCCACCGGCGGCGACCGCACCGGCGAGGTGAGGGGCGTCAACGGCAAGTGCCTGGACGTGGACAACGCGGGCACCGCCGACGGCACCAAGATCCAGCTCTACACGTGCAACACCTCCGCCGCCCAGCGCTGGACCGTCGCCGACGACGGCAGCCTCAAAGCACTCGGCAAGTGCCTGGACATCGACAACGCAGGCACCGCCGACGGCACCAAGATCCAGCTCTATACGTGCAACAACACCGGCGCACAGAAGTGGGCGGCCCAAGCCGACGGCACCGTCCGCAACCCCCAGTCCGGCAAATGCCTCGACGCCTCCGGCGACACCTGGAACGACGGAACCCCGGTCCACCTGTGGACCTGCCACACCGGACCCAACCAGAAGTGGACCCTGCCGTGACTAGGAGACGACGCACGATGCGTACCCCGCTCAAAGCGCTCATCAGCCTGTTCACCGCCGCCGCGCTCTGCATGACTCCCCAAGTCGCGGCCCTGCCCGGCGCCACACCGGCCGCGCTCACCGCCCCGCGCGACGCGGCACCGGCGGCGGCCGACCCGGCGTACAGGATCCTCGTCTTCTCCCGGACGGCGGGCTTCCGCCACTCCTCGATCGACGAAGGCATCACGGCCCTGCGTGAACTCGGCGCGGCGAACAACTTCACCGTCGACGCGACCGAGGATCCGCAGACCTTCACCACGTCCAACCTGGCCCAGTACCGGGCCGTCGTCTTCCTGTCGACCACGGGCGACGTGCTCGGCAACGCCCAGCAGACGGCCTTCGAGCAGTACCTCGGCTCGGGCGGCGGGTACGTCGGCATCCACGCCGCCGCCGACACCGAGTACGACTGGCCCTTCTACGAGGGACTGGCCGGCGCCTACTTCCAGTCCCACCCCGCCATCCAGCCCGCCACCGTCAAGGTCGAGGACCGGGCGCACGACGCCACCGCGCACCTGGGCCGCACCTGGCAGCGCACCGACGAGTGGTACAACTACCGCACCAACCCCCGCACCACCGCCCATGTGCTGGCCTCACTGGACGAGTCCAGCTACTCCGGCGGCACCATGTCCGGCGACCACCCGATCGCCTGGTGCAAGGACTACGCCGGTGGCCGGGCCTTCTACACCGGCGGCGGCCACACCGAGGAGTCCTTCGCCGACCCGGCCTTCCGCCGGCATCTGCTCGGCGGCATCCGCTGGGCCGCCGGCACCACCCAGGCCGACTGCCGCCCGGAGACCGGCTACACGTCCCTGTTCGACGGCACCGGCACGACCGGCTGGAAGCAGGCGGGACCCGGCGGCTTCACCCTGGCCGACGGCACCCTGACCTCGCAGGGCGGGCTGGGCATGCTCTGGTACAACGCCCGGGAGTTCACCGGCGACTACTCCCTCAAGCTGGACTGGAAGGCGAGCGGTGACGACAACTCCGGTGTCCTGGTGGGCTTTCCGGCCTCCGACGACCCGTGGTCGGCGGTGAACAACGGCTACGAGATCCAGATCGACGCCACCGACACCACAGACCGCACGACCGGAGCCGTGTACGGGTTCCAGTCCGCCGACATCCCCGCCCGGGACGCCGCCCTGAACCCGCCCGGCGAGTGGAACACCTACGAGATCCGAGTCACCGGGGAGCGACTGGAGATCTTCCTGAACGGCCGGAAGATCAACGACTTCTCCAACACCGACCCGGCGCGCAGCCTGCAGCAGGGCCACATCGGCCTCCAGAACCACGGCGACGGCGACGAGGTGGCTTTCCGCAACGTCCGGATCAAGCAGGCCACGCCGCCCGGTCCGCGTTCCGGTGAGGTGAAGGGCGTCAACGGCAAGTGCCTGGACGTGGACAACGCGGGCACCGCCGACGGCACCAAAATCCAGCTCTACACCTGCAACACCTCCGCCGCACAGCGCTGGACCGTCGCCGAAGACGGCACCCTCACAGCACTCGGCAAGTGCCTCGACGTCTCCGGGGGTGCCAGCGCCGACGGCACCAAGATCCAGCTGTACACATGCAACAACACCGGCGCACAGAAGTGGGCGGCCCAAGCCGACGGCACGGTGCGTAACCCCCAGTCCGGGAAGTGCCTGGACGCGTCCGGTGGCACCTGGAACGACGGGACCCCGGTCCACCTGTGGACCTGCCACACCGGACCCAACCAGAAGTGGACCCTGCCGTGACCAGGAGGCGACGCGCGATGCGTACCCCGCTCAAAGCGCTCATCGGCCTGTTCGCCGGCGCCGCGCTCTGCATGACTCCCCAGGTCGCGGCCCTGCCCGGCGCCGCAGCGGTGCCCGAGTACTCGACCGCCGAGGCCGGCAACCCCTTCGTCGACGGCTGGTACGCGGACCCCGACATCGAGATCTACGACGGCAAGTACTGGGTCTTTCCTACGGCGTCGAAGCCGTACGCCGAGCAGACCTACCTCGACGCGTTCTCCTCGACCGACCTGATCCACTGGACCAAGCACAGCAACGTCCTCACAACGGCGAACGTCTCCTGGGCCAAGTACGCGGTGTGGGCGCCGGCTCCGGTCCAACGCGGCGGCAAGTACTACCTGTACTTCGCCGCGAACGACATCCAGAACAACTCCGAGCTCGGCGGCATCGGCGTGGCCGTCGCCGACCGCCCCGAAGGGCCCTACAAGGACGCCCTCGGCAAGCCGCTGATCTCGCAGTTCCACAACGGGGCCCAGCCGATCGACCAGGACGTGTTCATCGACGACGACGGCCAGGCGTACATGTACTACGGCGGCTGGCACCACGCCAACGTCGTCAAGCTCAACCCGGACATGACCAGCCTGGGCACCTTCGAGGACGGATCGACCTACAAGGAGATCACGCCGGACAACTACACCGAGGGCTCCTACATGTTCAAACGGAACGGCAAGTACTACCTGATGTGGTCGGAGGGCGGCTGGACCGGCCCCGACTACTCGGTGTCGTACGCCATGTCCGACTCGCCGACGGGCCCCTTCCAGAAGATCGACAAGGTACTCGCCCAGGATCCGGCGGTCGCCAAGGGCTCTGGCCACAACTCCGTCGTCAACGTTCCGGGCACCGACACCTGGTACATCGTCTACCACCGCCGTCCGCTCAGCGAGACGGACGGCAACCACCGTCAACTGGCCTACGACCGCATGTACTTCAACCCCGACGGCACGATCCGCCGCATCGCGATGCGGGTGAAGGACAACTTCGCCGACGGCAACGCACTGGGCTGGAAGACGTACGGCGGGACCTGGTCGGCCGGCGACGGGCGGTACCGGGTGGGCCGCAGCCTGGGCGGCAAGTCCCTCCTCGACACCAATTTCGCGGACTTCACGTACGACGCCGACGTCACGGTGACCTCGGGGCGCGGGGACGCCGGGCTCACGTTCCGGGTGAGCAGGCCCTCGGTCGGCTTGGACAGCTACTCGGGCTATTACGCGGGCATCAGCCCGAGCGGCAAGGTGGTCCTGGGCCGGGCGAACGACTCCTGGACCGAACTGGGAACCGCCCGGACATCCGTCAAACCGGGCTCGACACACCGGATCCGCGTCACCGCCGTCGGCCCGTCGATCAAGGTGTACGTCGACGACATGACGACCCCCAAGATCTCCGCCAGCGACGGCACCTACCGCAGCGGTGCGAACGGCGTCCGGGTCTTCGACTCCGCCGCCTCCTTCGACAACATGACCATCGGACCCGCCCGCTGACGTAGGAGGAGCGTCCACGCCCAAGGACCCGTGCTCAGGCGGCCGTTACGCGCTGGGTGGCCGTGCACCGCAGGGGCGGTCGCCGGAGTGCGGGCCGTGGCGAATGACGCGGGTCGGGACCGTGATGCGGCGGGAGGCGGGCGGTTCGCCGTCCCGGTGACTCAGGCGGTCGATCAGCAGGCGTGCGGCCTGCCGGCCGATCTCGTCGGCGTCGTACGAGACGAGTGTCAGGGGGAGGCCGAGGACGTCGGAGAGCTCGAAGTCGTCGAAGCCTGCCAGGGGAAGTGTGATCCCCGCTTTGTAGAGGGCTCGGATCGCACCTTGGCTGATGCGGTTGTTCGTGCAGAACAGCGCGGTAGGACCCCCGGGCCGGTCGAGGATGTCGAGCGCCGCTCGCTCGGCCGTCGCGGCGTCGACGAGGCCTTGGCAGATGAGGGCGTTGTCGGGCTCGACGCCGGCCTCCTCGTGTGCCGCCCAGAACCCACGCAGCCGTTCAGCCCCCGTGTACAGAGCCGGCGGGTTGCCGAGGAAGGCGATGCGGGTGTGCCCTTCAGCGAGCAGGCACGCGGTGGCCTCGCGGGCACCGTGAAAGTCCTCGACCAGCACGCAGTCGGTGTCGAGGCCGGCCGGCGGCCGTGCGGCGAGGACGACGGGGACATGGCGCATGGCGTCGGCCAAGTGCTGCTGCCGGCTTCCGGCGGGGACGACGATCAGCCCTTCGACCTGGTGATCGATGAGGCCGTCGATCAGGCCGGGCTCCCGCTCCGCTTGTTCGGCCGTGTTGCTGAGCATCATCCGCAAGCCGTGTTCGGTGGCAACTTCCTGGACGCCGAGCGCGAGACGCGAGTAGAACGGATTGGCGAGGTTGGTGACGACAAGACCGATCATCCCGGTGCCGCCGAGCCGCAGGCTGCGCGCGGTCTCGTTGCGGCGGTAGCCGAGGCGGTCCACCGCGGCGAAGACGCGTTCGCGTGTGGCTTCGGACACGCCGGGATCGTTCTTGAGTACCCGTGAGACGGTCATGGCACTGACCTGCGCGAGTTTCCCGACGTCATGCATGGTCGGCCCGCCGCCTCGGCGACCAGTCACGCTCCTTCACCTTCCTCATATGCCCTGCGCCCAGTGGGCGGCCCCGATCAGCGGCGCCTCCGCAGGCTGCCTGGCCGCCAGGACGCGCGGAGCGGGCTCGGCGGCCTGAGCCAGCCCTGTCGAGAGCGCACGGTGAATCAGGTCCCACGACTGCGCCATAGACCCGCCGACGACCACCGCAGTGGCCTGGAAACGGGCGATCCACGGGGCCAGGGCCTGACCCAGGGCGTCGAAAGCGTAGCGGAAAGCCTCCGAAGCCGCGGTATTGCCCTGCCTGGCCAGCGCGGCAATCTCGTGGACGTCCGGGAGGACGCGATCGTCCGGAAGGGTCTCGAGGCGGGCGTAGTGCGCGCGGATGGCACGGCGCGAGACCACCTCCTCCAGCGGGACGTGGTGCACGGTCAGTCGGTGCGCATGTCCGTCGGGAGGCACCTGAGGGCCGTCGTGCACGGGTAGGCCCTTGTGCAGGAACGAGGAGCCCACTCCCGTGCCCAGCGTCAGGCACACCGCGCGCTCGTGCCCAGCGGCAGCGCCGGCGCGATATTCACCGAGGGCGAAGGCGTCGGCGTCGTTGAGGAAGCACAGCCGCTCAGCCCGGTGGTCCAGCCGCTGACGCAGACCGGCCCCGACATCGACGCCGGACAGTGACTCGAACTTCCCGATACCCGTGAACCGGCCTGTCCCGGTGTCGTAGTCGAAGGGGCCCGGCATGGCCACGCCCCAGCACAGCCGGTGGCCTGCGGGCAGGTCCAGCGCGGCCAGGGCGATGGCGTCGAGGATGCCGGCGGCCGGGGCGTGCGAGCTCAAGGGTCTGCGGATCACCGAGGAAGAGATGGGGCGGTTGGCCGCAGGGTCGACGAGGGCGGCGGTGACGTGCGTTCCGCCGATGTCGAGAACGGGGATCGGCGCATGAGTCCGCTCGGCACTGGTCACGGCTCCACCACCAGAGCCTTCACGAGGTGTACCTCGTCATTGCCCACAGCACGGATGCGGTAGGAGCCGACCGCGGCGGGCACGGTGATGGTCTCGGCGAAGGCCAGGAAGTGGGTGCGTCCGTCACTGGTCTCGATGACGGCGCCCTGGCCCGAGGCGAGGTTGAGGATGTGGAAGCGGCCGGCTGTGTCGTCGACGATGCCGGCGGCCGGGGCTACGACCAAGCGGTGCACCGCGTAGAACATCTCCGGCAGGGCGCCGATGACTTCCTCCCGCCAGCCCTCGCCCGCGCGCAGCGTGCGAGGCTGCTGGATCAGGTCTTTCGTCACGTCCTCCCCTCGCCGGGCGGTGTCCAGATTGGCGAATCCGTGTTCGTAGGGCAAGGGCCGGGATGCGCCGGTGGCGTCCTTGCGGAGCCAGTCGTAGAAGCGCAGGGAGTACAGATACGGCGTCGCACTCACCTCCAGCACCAGATTGCCCGCGCCGGAGGCGTGCGGGGTGCCGGCGGGGATCATGAACAGCTGGCCCACCGTGGCCGGATGGGTCTGGATGTGGTCCTCGACGGGCAGCGGGGTGCCGTGGGTGATGGCGTCCTCGACCTGGCGGCGCATGGCGTCGACGTCCGCATGCTCGGTGAGACCGAGCAGCACCTGGGCGCCCGCCTCGCTGTCCGTGACGTAGTAGGTCTCGTGCTGTGTGTACGGCCAGCCGAACACCTCCCGCATGTACTGCTCCTGCGGGTGGCAGTGCAGGGACAGGTTGCCGCCCTGCATCGTGTCGAGGTAGTCGAACCTGATCGGGAAGGACGTGCCGAACCGGCGGTGCACCTCCTGGCCGAGCAGGTCCGTCGGGTGCAGGACGCACAGCAGTTGGAAGGGGACCTCGACCTGCGCCCCGCCCTCTTCGCCGACCAGGACTCCCGCTTCGGGAGCGATCAGCTCATAGCCGAGAGCGGTGTTGCCGGCCTGCGGGGTGAAGCCCAGTTCACTTGCCGCCCACTGGCCTCCCCACGGGGTGGAGTTGAAGTACGGGCGGGTGCGCACCGGCCCGCGGGCCAGGTGGGCCAGGGTGCTGCGCAGCGCGGTTCCGTCCAGCGAGGTGGGCGATGCCGTGTCCTGCATGTCGATCCACCGGTCGATCCGGCCCGCATTCGCGTCGCGGTGCCGGTCCAGGACGGGCCAGTCGGTGTAGAACAGCCGCACCAGATCACCGGGCTCGCCGAAGCGGCCCAGGTTGACGCCCACCGGCAGCTGCCCGTGTGCCACGGCAGCCTCGGCGTACCGTTTCGGCAGGTCCGCGTACCACAGCACATCCGGCCCGAACAGCGCCGCGCCCGGCCCGAACACCACCAACACGCCGTCGTTCAGGGGCCTTTCAGCCTGCTGAATGGAGTCGAACAGGTCGGCGAGCTGCGCCTGGGACAGCGGAGTGAAGAACGGGTCGTCGGCAGGGATGGGCCGAGCGGTGATCCGCTCGGCGGCCGACGGCGCGTAGTGGCTGCGCACGTCCAGCAATTCCACGTCACGCCCCGCGGAGCGCAGGGCCGTCGTCAGGCCGTTGGCGAGCGCACCCCAGTCCAGCGCGGCAGGACCGTCCACCGCCAGAGCGAGTGGGCCGGACGGCAGCGTGGCGACGGCGGCCGGCCAGCCTGCGATCACCTGCCCGTCGACGGGGTCGTAGCTGGGGTGGGGGTCGTACGCACGAGAGGCGGAATGCACTTCTTCTCCTCGCTGGGCTCCGTCATCGTAGTTAACGATAACAGTCGGCGAACAGAGCGATCCACTCCCTCCTCCAGGCCACTTTCTTCATTCAGATCACGCGTAACCTGCTGTTATCTCCCGAAGCCGCCACGGCAGCGACATCACATGGCGACGAACCCTTGCCCTCACTTGAATGTTGTCGTTAACTTCCAGGGTCACATCCGGCCATGCCAGGTGGCCCGTTCGTGAAGGTGATCAATGACAGCATCGGGCACGCCCCGCCGCGCAGCCTCGCCGCTTGCTCGGCGTCGCTTCCTCGCCGGGATGACCGCAGGTGCGGTCACTCTCGCCGCACAGGGTTGCGCTCGCGGGGCAAGCACTTCCCCGCAGCCGGGGACGACGAGCATCGCCAACGACAACGCCACGTGGGACGAGGGGTATCGCTCGGCCGGGCGCGAACTGGAGAAGATCACCGGGTATGCGTTGCGGCCGCTGTCGAATCCCTCGGTGACGTCGTATCAGCAGGTCGTGCAGATGACCCTGCAGACCTCGAAGGCCTCCGACATGGTCAAGTGGGCCTCGGGCTATCAGCTCAAGCGTCTGGCCCGCGCAGGCGGGCTCACCGACCTGTCGAGCGTCTGGGCGCAGTACGCGGCCAAGGGGTGGGTGCGCGACGCGACGCGGGAGACGATGTCGTACGACGGGAAGGTCTACGGCGTCCCGCTGTACGAGTCGTACTACGTGCTGTTCTACAGCAAGCCCGTGTTCAGGAAGCTGGGGCTGTCCGCCCCGTCCAGCTGGGCTGAACTGCTGCGCTGTGCGGAGGTTCTCAAGCGGAACAAGATCACGCCGTTCTTGGCCAGCCAGGTCGGGGGCTGGCCCGCCATCGAGTGGTTCCAGGAGCTGGTCACCAAGGTCGACCCGCGTTTCTACCAGAAGCTGGTGGCAGGCGAGGCCTCCTATCTCGACGACGCAGCGCGCCAAGCGATGGACATCTGGCACGACTTCATGCGCAAGGGCTGGATGACATCGCCCGACTTCGACCAAGCCCGCGGCCCCGGCGCGCTGAAGGCCGGCACGGTGGGCATGTTCCTGCACGGCACATGGCAGGCGCAGGGAATGAGCGCCGTCGGCATGAAACCGGGCGCCGACTACGGTGCCTTCATTCTTCCCACGGTGCGGCCCTCCGTCACCAAGAGTGTGATCACCGAGTCGGGCGTCTTCGCGGTGCCCACCCGCGCTTCGTCGCACGCCGCGGCCATGAAGAATGTCGGAGCCTGGCTCGACCCGTCGGTTCAGCGGGTGTGGAGCGACTTCCTGCAGGACAGCTCCGCCAACCCGACGGTGCGTTCGAGCAACCCGGTCGTGGCGGAGCTACAGCGGGACATCGCCCGGGAACGCCGGCTCCCGCTGATCAGGTACTGGGAAGCCAGCCCCCCGAGCCTCATCCAGGGCAACACCAATGACCTGGGCGGCTTCATGGCCGGGCAGACCTCCCCGGCCACCACGCTGCGCCGGATGCAGGAGCGTGCACAGGACGAATGGGCCGCCTGGAGGCGTGACGAAGCATGAGCACTTTCTCGACCGACCAGCGCACGTCCGCCACCGGTGGCGGACTCCCCAGGGTGCCCTCACCCGGCAGTGCACCGCCTTCGCCCACGACGCACACGTGGCGCAAGAGGCGTGAGCGCCTGACGGCCGGGACGTTCATGGCTCCGGCTGTACTCCTGGTCACCGCCTTCCTGCTCGCCCCGTTCGTCTGGACCGTCTACCGAAGCTTCTTCAGCGACACCCGGACCTCGACGTTCAGCTGGTTCGACAACTACTCACTGTTCGCTTCCGACCCGGCGTTGTCCCGCTCCGTCCAGAACACGCTGATGTGGGTGGTGGGCACAGTCCTGCTCCCCTTCGTGCTCGGACTTGCCATCGCCTGCATGACCAACGCCACCCGCTGGTCGCGTCTGGCACGGCTGTGCGTAGTGCTTCCCTATGCGCTCTCGGGTTCAGCGGTGGCAGTGGTCTGGAACTTCATGCTCACGACCGACGGCGCCGTCAACCAGGTCCTGACCTCGCTGAATCTGGGCTCACTCGCCGAGGGATGGCTGCTGACCTGGCCGGGCAACACCGTCGTGATGATCCTCGCCAACGCCTGGCAGGCCACCGGTGTGGCAGTCATCCTCTTTCTGGTCGGCCTGCAGTCCATCCCACCGGAGACCGTGGAGGCCGGCGCCCTGGACGGCGCGGGGAGCTGGCAGCAGTTCCGCCACATCGTCCTGCCTCAGCTCCGGCCTGTCTCGATCATCGTGATCGGCATGAGTCTCGTGAACGGCCTCAAGTCGTTCGACCTGATCTGGGTGCTCACCCAAGGGGGCCCCGGACGTGCCACGGAGACCCTTGCGGTGTCCATGTACAACGAGACCTTCCTGGAACTGCGGCCTGGTGCGGGAGCGGCCATCGCAGTGGTTCTCACCGTGATCGTGCTGGCGGCTTCCTGGCTCTATCTGCGCCGTCAGCTCGACGTGAAAGGCGAATAACCAATGTCTCTGGGCCGAGTTCTGCGCAATGGCACCGTCGTGGTGCTCGCCGTGCTGTGGCTGGTTCCGACCTGGCTCCTTGTGGTCAACGCGCTGGTGCCGGCCGAGAGTTACTCGGGCAGCCCGCACTGGCTGCCGGAGAGTTTCGGACTGTTCGACAACATGTCCCAGGCCTGGGACAAGGCCCAACTCGGCCCGGCGCTCGGCAACAGTCTGCTGTACGCCGTTGTCAGCGCGCTGGCCGCTGTCGGGGTGGCTACGTGCGCCGCCTTCGCGACCATCATCATGCCCGTGAAGCGGCAGGTGCTGTGGTTCTGGGTGATCTACTCAGGCACGCTACTGCCCTTGCAGGTCTTCATCCGGCCGCTGTTCCTCTCCTACGCGGAGACTTCCCTCTACGACACCCAGATCGGGCTCGTTCTGATCTACACGGCCATCGCGATTCCCTTCGCGTTCTTCGTCATGCGCAACTACGCCCTCACACTGCCGCGGGAAGTCGTGGAAGCCGCGCGCGTGGACGGTGCTTCCTGGTGGCGGCTGTTCTGGCAGATCCACGTCCCGCTGAGCAAATCCGCCATGATCGCCGTGTTCGTGTTCCAGTTCGTGGCCGTCTGGAACGACCTGATGTTCGGCATCACGCTCACCACGAGCCGCAACATCCGGCCCATCATGGCCGCGCTCGCCGATCTGCAGGGCAACTACTCCAACGTCGGGCCACCGGTCGTGCTGGCCGGCGCCCTCCTGGTCTCCCTGCCGACCCTGGTGCTGTTCTTCTCCGCCCAGCGCTTCTTCATCAGCAGCCTCAAGATCCACCGCTGACCCCCGCACGCTTCCCGCCAGCCAGGAAGGGCAACCATGCTGAGATCGCTGCTCCGCCGTGCCACCGTGACCGCCGCCTGCGCCAGCCTGCTGTGGAGTGCCGTCCCCGCGCACGCCCAGCCCACTCCTCCCGCACGCCCTCACCCCGTGCCCTCCGCCGTGTGGGCCGACCGTGCCACCAACGCGTACGACGCCCTGCAGACCCACCTGTACGAGGGCGCCGACCACCACGGCCTCTACCTGGAGCGCACGCCCCGGCAGCCTACGGACCGGGAGCACTCCTACCTGTGGCCGCTGCGCGAAGCCGCCGCGGCAACCGTGGACATGCAGCGACTCCCGGGCACCGGCCCGGCCTACCGCCCGGACGCGGCCGAGCGCTTCGACACCGTCGAGCTGTACTTCGCGCCCGGGGACCGGCCGGGCTACCAGTCCTACCTGCCGGCCCCGCTGGGAACGGGCGGTGACGTGTACTACGACGACAACGCCGTGGTCGCGCTGAGCCAACTCGACCAGTACGAGAGCACCGGCGACACCAAGTTCCTGAACCGGGCCGAGCAGGTCGTGCCCATCGTCACACGCGCCTGGGACGGAGACCCCGCCAAGCCCTGCCCCGGCGGTATGGACTGGTTCGACTCCCCCAACAACAACGTCCGCGCCACCAATGTCACGGCCCTGTCCGCCCAGCTCGCCGCCAGGCTCTACGAGCACACCCACAAGCGCGCGTACCTCGACAAGGCCGAGCAGTGGTACGGCTGGGTGTACTCGTGCATGCGGAAGGAACCGGGCCTGTACGCCAACGACCGCGGCGACGACGGCAGCACGAACCTGACCCTGTGGACCTACAACTCAGGCGCCATGGTCGGCACGGCCACCGCCCTCTACCGCGGCACCGGCAACACCGACTACCTGAACAAGGCCGTCGAGGACGCCCGCGGCTCCCTGGCGTACTGGACCCAGGGCAGCCGCCTGCACGATCAGCCGGCCATCTTCAACGCCTTCTACTTCAAGGACCTGCTCGCCCTGAACGCCGTACGCCCCAACCCCGCCTACCGGCAGGCCATGAGCACCTACGCGGACAGCACGTACGCCACCAACCGAAACGCCGCGACCGGGCTGTTCCACTTCCAGCCGTCGGGCGGCGGCGACTACGACCCCAATATTCCGGCCGAAACCCTCGAACAGTCCGCCATGATCCAGATCTTCGCCACTCTGGCCCGCACCACACGCTGAGACCACCATCCGCAGCCGGCACCCCGAAAAGGACACCAACGCACCATGCCCAAGGCCCCATTGACCCGGCCCTCCTGGTGGGACTCCGACATCGCGCGCGACCTCCTGCGTGACCGCGTGGTCACCACCAGCGCCGGCGTCGGTGACCTGCGGGTGCAATTGTCGGGCGAGCCCCTGCTGCGCCGCGACAGCAGGGGTGGACTGCTCCAGTCCATCCGACTGCGTCTGCGCCGCCGCGGCGCGGACTCACACAACGCCCTGCCGCGTGTCACCCGGGCCCGGGTCACCACGAGCGGGGGCACCCCGGTCACCTGCGAAATCCTCCCCGGTCCCGGCTCCGACACCCGCATCCTGGTGCCGGAAGTGGACGCACCGACACCCCTGCTGATCGAGCTGCCCGACCTGGAGGAAGGCACCCGGTTCGACTTCGAGGCGCGCCCGCAGCGTCACTGGACGCTCCACCTGGTGCAGCACTCCCACCTCGACATCGGCTACACCGACCCCCAGGGGCGGGTGATGGCCGAGCACCGCGCCTACCTCGACTCGCTGCTCGAGCTGTGCCACGACACCGACGACTGGCCGGAACCCGCGCGGTTCCGGTGGGCCGTCGAGGGCTTCCACTCCTTCCAGGACTGGCAGTCCAACCGCCCCCGCCGCCAGGTCGACCGCTTCCTCGACCGGGTGCGCGAAGGCCGCCTCGAACTCACGGCGATGCCGTTCAACCTCCATACGGAGACCTGCTCCACCGACGAACTGCACGAACTCGTCCGCCCCGTGCTGGAATTGCGCGACCGGCACGGCATCGACATCCGCACAGCCATGCAGACCGACGTGCCCGGCCAAGTGGTCGGCCTGCCCGACGTCCTGGCGGGCAACGGCATCCGCTACCTCTCCGTGGCGCACAACTGGGCCGGGCGCGCCGTACCGCACCTGGTCGGCGGGGAACACCTGCCACGGCTCTTCCGCTGGCAGGCACCCAGCGGCAACAGCCTCCTGGTCTGGCGCACGGACACACCGCACGGACTGGCGTACATGGAGGGCTCGATCCTCGGTTTCGACGAGTCCTACCACCACGTCGACGACCTCCTGCCCGCCTACCTCAGCGCGCTGGCCGAGTTCCCGTACCCCCACGAAGGCCGCGGGATCCCGGGCTTCCCCATTCTCGATCACGGCGTCACATCCGACCCCTATCCCTGGGACGTGCTGCACCTGCGTGTGCTGGGAAAGTTCGCGGACAATGGCCCGCCCCGGCGGATCATCTCCGAAACTGTGCGCCGTTGGAACGAGCAGTGGGCATTCCCGCAGCTGCGGACCTCCCGGAACCAGGACTTCTTCGAGGACGCCGAAAAGCGTGTCGGGGACCAGCTGGAGACCTACCAAGGCGACTGGAGCGACTGGTGGGTCGACGGGGTCGGCGCGGGGGCCGTCCCGCTCGCAGCCACGCGCCGCGGCCAGGCGGCCCTCGCCGAAGCGCAGACCGTGGCTGGTTACGCTCAGTTGATGGGCGTGCCTGACAGCCCGGTCATCACCGAGACCGCGCCCGCCGTCTACCGTTCGGCCTCCCTGTTCAACGAACACACCTGGGGCGCCGGTGACCCCTGGACCCACGGCGATCATGGACACGGCTCCGGCGAGAAGCAGTGGCACTGGAAGTACTCCCAGGCCCTGCGCGCCCACGACGACGCGGAGACCCTGCTGGACTCCGCCGCCGCGCTGCTCGGCGAAGCCTTCGCACCCTCCGCAGGCGCTCTGGCGTGCTACTACATCGTGAACACCTGCAGTTGGTCACGCACGGAGACGGCACGGCTGTTCCTGCCCGAGAGCACCGTGGCCCTGAGCGAGGCAGTGCGGGTTCTCGATGCCCGTACCGGCACGTCCCTGCCCTTTACGGAGGAAGCCCAGAGCAACGACCGCCACCGGGCAGCCGGCCGGTTCCTGCGCGTGCCCCTCACCGACGTACCGGCCTGCGGAGCCGTGCGCCTGGGCATCCTCCCCGGTGCCACTTCCCCCACTTCCTCCACTTTCTCCACGGAAAACGGTGACAGCACCGACCTGCCCGCGGATCCGACCACCGTCCTGGAGAACGATCACCTGCGCGTCATGGTTGATCTGAGCCAGGCATGCATCGGCTCCATCCTCGACAAACACACCGGGCGCGAACTGGTGCGGCAGGACGCCGTCATCGGCTTCAACGGCTACGTGTACGACGAGTACGCCACTGCCGGGGCGTTCAATCACCAGTCCAGCAAGACCGTCGCCGACGACTCGATGCACCTGCTCGCCTCGCGCCACACGGCACCACCCGCAGCACTCGTCGAACGCCGCGCCGATGCCATCGGCCACACGCTGGTCTATGAATGCGCCCCGGCCGGCACGCGCCGACTCCGCGTGACGGTGCGCCTCCCCCACGACGCGGCTCGCATCGACATAGAAAACCGCATCGACAAAACCGCGACGCTGACCAAGGAGAGTGCGTTCTTCGCCTTCCCCTTCGCCCTGGACGATCCCGCCGTACGCATGGAAGCGACAGGCGGCGTCACGGGTACCGGACTTGCCACCGTGCCAGGGTCTGCCACCCACATGCGAGCCGTCCGGCGCTGGATCAGTCTGAGCGACGGCCGCCACCACGCAGCGCTGGCCACGGCCGACGCGCCCCTCGTGCAGCTCGGCGGGATCGCGATCCCCTACGTTCCCTATCCACAGTCGTTGCCGCAAGAGGAACCGGCCACCGTCTTCTCCTGGGTGCACAACAACATCTGGGACACGAATTTCCCCGCTCAGCAGGCCTTTGATCACGTCTTTCGCTACACCATCGGCTTCGCCTCCGGAGGGCTCGGCGAACAGCTGGCGATGCGCACGGCGGCCGTCACCAGCCATCCGCTCGTAGCGGTCCGCGCGCGTGCCGAGGCTCAGCCGGAGGCGCCGGCGCAGATGCAGTTCCTGACCGTGGAGGATCCCCGCGTGCGTCTCGTGGGCCTGACCGTCCCGAGCGAAGGGAGCCTCATGATCCGCCTGCAGTCCATCGCCGATGTCCCGGTCACCTGCCCTCTGAGCACCCCGTTCCCCTTCACCCAGGCCTTCCGCACGAACTACCTCGGCCTGGTCCCAAGCGAACTCCACCCGGAACCGGACGGCGTCATCCCGGTCGACGTGCCGGCCTTCGGGACGACAGCAGTCACCCTCCAGTTGCGCCGAGCGGCAGTCGGCACGTCGGAAGATCGCAGCCCCAAACCGGCAACTCCTCAGGAACAGAGCAACTGAAGCACCGGAGTCGCACCCGGGCGCCCGCACCACCGGTCAGCCGTCACGGGATCAGCAGGAGTTTCCCGGTGGTCGTGCGGGACTCGATGTCCGCGTGAGCCTTCGCTGCCTCGGCCAGCGGGTAGCGTCCGCCGATCCGGACGGTCAGCTCACCCTTCTCGACGAGCGCGTACAACTCGGCCGTGCGCGCCTTGAGTTCCTCAGGTGTGCGGATGTAGTCCTCGGTCACGCCGTAGGTGAGGCGGGTGCTGCGGGGGATGTCGTTCATCGCGATGGTCGGCACGTCGCCGATCAGCGGCCCGTAGAACACCATCGTGCCGTGCGTGCGCAGTACTTGGAGCGATGCGGCGAACGTGGTCGCGCCCGCACCGTCGAACACCACGTGCACTCCCGCGCCGCCGGTCAGCTCGCGCACCGGCTGGACGAACGCGTCACCGGTGGAGACCAGGACGTGATCGGCGCCGACGTCGGCGGCAGGCTCGACCTTCTCAGGCCGCGACACCAGGCCGATCACGGTGCCGCCGCGGGCCTTGATGACCTGGGTGAGCATCATCCCGACCCCGCCGGCGGCCGCGTGCACGAGCGCGATGTCCCCCGGTCGCACCGGGTGGGACACGGTGGCGAAGTGCTGCGCGGTCAGGCCCTGCAAGAGCACGGCCGCGGCCGTCTCGTCGTCGATGGCGTCGGGCACCGCGACGACACCGCTCGCCGGGAGCACGATCTGCTCGGCGTAGCTGCGTTGGCTGTTGATCGCCAACCATGCGACACGATCACCCGGAGCGAACCCGCGCACGCCCTCGCCCGTCTCCGCCACCACGCCGACGCCTTCCGCGCCCGGCACCTCGGCCAGGGCCTGCCTGCGGATGGCGGTGTCGAAGAAGTTCACACCCGCCACGCGCACGTCCACCAGAACTTCTCCCGGGCCGGGACGAGGTGCCGGCCGCTCGCGCAGCTGCAGCACCTCCGGTCCCCCTGCTTCGCTGACAACTATCGCTCTCATGCGGCCGAAGGTAGGCACCAAAAAATGTACCTGCAAGTACACTTTGGGCGGTGACCACGAGGAAAGGCACTGCGACCCGCCTGCGCATTGTCGAAGCCGCCGCAGCCGAAATCCGGGAACGCGGCGCGAACGCCACCACGCTCGACGACGTATGCCGACGCAGCCATACCGGCAAGGGGCAAATGTTCAATTATTTCCCCGAAGGCCGGGAACAACTTCTGCTTGCCGTCGCCGAACTCGAAGCCGAGCGCGTGTTCAATGACCAGGAGCCCTACCTGAGCGAGCTCACCTCGCGCGCGGCCTGGGAGGCGTGGCGCGACCTCATCGTCGAGCGCTACCGCGACCAAGGGCTGCACTGTCCGCTCGGGGTGCTGATCGCCGACGTGGGCCGGTACAGCCCGGCCGCGCAGGCCGTCACGGCGCAGCTGGTGCGACGGTGGCAGGAGTGCGTCCGCGCCGGCATCGAGGCCACACAAACGGCCGGCGAAGCCAACCCGACGCTCGACCCCAACCGCACTGCCGCAGCCGTGATCGCCGCCGTCCAAGGCGGTGTCACCGTCCTGCTCTCCACCGGCTCCGCGGAACACCTCGAAGCCGGGCTGAACCTGTGCCTCGACCACCTGTTGTCGTAGGCGCACGCAACCGGCCACACCCCAAGCCTGCGCTGGCCGGCGCTCAGGGGAAGCGCAAGGTGAGGGCGAGCCCGCCCTCGGCGACGGGGTGCGCTGTGAGCGTGGCGTGGTGGGCCTCGGCGATGGACGCGGCGATGGACAGTCCCAGGCCGTGGCCGGCAGCGGCGGTGCGGTCCCCGTCGAGGCGCCGGAAGGGCTCGAACAGTTCGGGGATCCGTTCGGCGGGCACGTGGGGGCCTGTGTTGGTCACCGTCACGGTGCGGGCACCGAGATGTCCGCGGACGTGGCCGCCGGGGTGGTTGTACTGGATGGCGTTGCGCATCAGGTTCGTCAGCAGGTGACGCAGCAGGACAGGGTCACCGGGGACGGCCAGCGGGGTGTCGGCGTCGAGGTCGACGTGCACGCCGTTCTCGGCTGCCTGCGGGGCGAGTTCGGCGGTCACGAGCCGGGCGGTGGCTGCGAGGTCGACGCTTTCGGTCGTTTCCAGGCCGCGGTCGCTGCGGGCCAGCAGAAGCAGGGCGTTGATCAGCTGTTCGGCCTCGCGGTTGGCGGTGAGCAGGTCCTCGCGGACCTCGGCGAGGCCGTCGGGCAGGGGATCGGCAAGGCCGACCTGGAGGCTGGTGCGCTGGACCGCGAGGGGTGTCTTCAGTTCGTGGGAGGCGTTGGCGACGAAGCGGCGTTGACTCTCGAAGGACTTCTCGAGCCGGTCGAGCATGGTGTCGAAGGTGTCAGCGAGGTGGTGGAGTTCGTCGTCGGGGCCGGTGAGCGCGAGGCGCTGGTGCATGTTCTGCTCGCTGATGCGGCGGGCGGCTTCGGTCATGGAGGCGACGGGACGCAGGGCCCGTCCGGCCAGCCACCAGCCGAGCAGTCCGGCAAGGAACGCCGTGATCAGGAGTCCGACGGCGGACCAGAGCACCATCTGGCGCAGCGCGGTGTCCTGCACGGCCTGCACGGTCTGGTCGACCTTCTGGATCATGGCCACGTCGTGCGCGGCCGTAGGTGCGCGATCCGGCCGAGTGGGGTGCGCCGGCTCGAAGGCCGTCGCAGAGCCGCTCGGCGCATCGCCATACCTGACCGCGATCCCCTGGACCTGCTGCTCCGTTCCGTAGCGCGCGAGCAGCACCACGAAAGCGAGCAGGGCGATGCCGGCGAGCAGGAAGAGCCCGCAGAAGGCGGCGGCCAGGCGGGCGCGGAAGGGCAGCCTGCCCAGGGTTGCCCGCGGGCTCAGTCGCACAGCCGGTATCCCTCTCCCTTGTCGGCGACGATCAGTCCGGGGTCGCCGAGTTTGCCGCGCAGCCGGCTGACGGCGGCGCGGACCGCGCTGGTGCGCGGGTCGAGGTGCTCGTCCCATACGGTGCGGACGAGCTCGTCGTGCGGCACCGGCGCTCCACCGGCACTCAGCAGCAGGTGCAGAACCGCGAACTCCTTCAGGGTCAGCTCCAGCGGGCGGCCGTCCACGGACACCTCGCGCCGCGTCTCATCCAAGGTGATGCTCCCGAAGCGCAGCACGGCGGGCGGCGGCTTCGGCGCGCGGCGGCTCAGCGCCCGCACGCGGGCGACGAGTTCGGCGAAGTCGAAGGGCTTGGCGAGGTAGTCGTCCGCGCCGAGCGTCGTCAGGCCGTAGATCTTGTCCGTGAGCTCGCCTGCCGCGGTCAGCATCAGAATCCGCGGAGGGTCGGAGAGTTCACGCAGCCGCCTGCACACCTCGTCGCCGCTCATGACCGGCAGGTCACGGTCGAGGAGCAACACGTCGTAGGCGGTGAGCAGGCACATCCGCTCGGCCTCCGCCCCGGTGGCGGCGATGTCGACGGCCATCGCCTGCCGACGAAGGCCGGTGGCGATGGTGCGGGCGAGCACGCGGTGGTCTTCGGCTACCAGGACTCTCATGTCCACATGAAACCAAGATCACGGTTCAGCGGGATAAGGACGCGGAGCGGTGTGCGCCAAGCCTGTCGGCGCTGTACAGGGCCGGACCGGCCTTTATGCCGCTGTAACACCCTTATCCCGCTGCACACAGCAGGCTGCTTCTGTCTCGGCATGAACTTCGTCAAACGCGCCGGAATGAGCCTTGGTGCCAGAAGATCCAAGACCGCGGCCTTGCTGGCGATCTTCGTCGTCATCTGCACCCTGCTCCTCACCGGCTTCCTGTTGCAGGCCGCCGCCGCCCGCCAGAAGGCCGACGCGCAGCGCGTCATCGGCGTCGACGTCACCGTCAAGCAGCAGGGCCTCACCCCGGTCCTCGCCGACCGGCTCGGCGCCTCGGACTTGGTGCACCGCTACAACCCGGAGCTTCCGGTGCGGTCCTGGGCGTGCGGCTTCACACCACTGGCGTCGAATGCGCCGAAACCGCGCGGCACCGGAGCCGAGGAGAAGGAACAGGGCCCGCTGGCCGTGAACGGCGTCCGTGACTCGGGCATGCTGCTGCCCTTCTCGTACGGCTCGACGAAGATCACGGCAGGCCGCGGCATCACCCCCGAGGACGCGGACCGTGACGTCGCCATGATCGAGCAGCGCCTGGCCGACGAGAACCGCCTCAAGGTCGGCGACACGATGCAGGTGCGGTCGTCGGACGGCAAGCGCACGGTACGGCTGACGGTCGTCGGCATCTTCCAGGACCCGATGCAGGATCCGACGAACTGGACGCCTCCGCACGAACTGCCCGGCAACGCGCTGTACGTACCGGTGAGCACGGCCCAGAAGGTCGGCACCGGCAGCGAGACGGTCAGCGAGGCGGTGTTCAAGATCGCTTCGCCGGGCCAGGCCAAGCAGCTGCACGCCGAGGCCGAGCGACTCCTCGGCAAGGGCAGGTTCGACTTCCGCGTCAACGACAAGGCGTACCGGGACCAGGTCCGCCCCATCCAGCGGGTCGGCACGTTCGCGGGACTGATCGTCTGGGTGATCGCCCTGGCCGGAGCACTGATCCTCGGCCTCATCGTGACGCTGCAGATCCGCGAGCGGCGCGCTGAGCTCGGGGTGCTGCTCTCGATGGGCGAGAAGAAGTGGAAGCTCATTGGCCAGCACGCCGTGGAGGTGGCGGCCGTGGCCCTGCCCGCCGTCGCGCTCGCCGCTCTGGCCGGCTCGCTCGCCGGACAGTCCGCGGGTGACGCGCTCCTCGGCGGCCAGAGGGGCAAGCCGGTCACGTCGGCCGGTGCGCCGGATGCCGAGATCGCTCCCCCCATGGTGCGCGTCGAGCCCGCCACCGTCGGCAAGGTCGCCGGCATCGGGCTCGGGATCTCCCTGATCTCCACCGTCATCCCGGGCATCGGGATCCTCCGTCTGCACCCCCGCTCCATCCTCGCCGACACCGAGTAGCCGGCCACCGGCACCGCACGGACCAGCCACCAACAGCGCACGACCACTCACCGGCACGCACCGAGAGAGCCGAGATACCCATGAACTTCGTCAAGCGCGCAGGGTTCAGCCTGTGGGCCCGCAAGGGCCGCACCCTGATCACCTTCGCCACCTTCCTCGTCATCTCCGTGATGGTGCTGGCCGGTGTCCTGATCAACGACGCGACGGCCCGGGCCGAGCAGGACGCCAAGCGCTCTGTGGGCGCCGAGGTCAACCTCGAGATGGATATGGGCCAGTTGGGAGGTGGCGGCGGCCTGCAGGCCCCGCGCATCGACGCCGCGACCGTCGACAAGCTCGGGGCGCTGCCCCAGGTGCAGAAGTACACCTACTCGATGTGGGACCGCGCCATCCTCAAGGGCAAGTACAAGCTGGTCGAAGGCGGCCCGGCCGACCCCATGGGCCCCGGCGGCACCGCGAGCATCGGCGTGCTCGACTCCTCGCTGCTGCCCGACTTCCGCAGCGGCAAGTTCAAGCTCCTGTCCGGTGAGCACCTCACGGCCGCCGACAAGGACAAGAAGCGACTGCTGATCGAGGAGCGGCTGGCCAGGAAGAACGGTCTCGAGGTCGGCGACAGGATCACACTGACCGGCAACGACGAGAAGACCACGGCCGACTTCACCGTCGGCGGCATCTACCGCGACCCGCGACCCACCACCGAAGCCGACGCCGAGTACGGCGTCAGCCCGGCCAACATGGTGTACGGAACGGTGGGCGGCCTTTCCGCACTCGGGTCGGAAGGGAAGGGGCCGCTGCAGGTCGGCAGGGCGACGTTCCTCCTCCAGGACGCCGACGTGCAGGGCGCGTTCAAGGACGAGGCGAAGCGGATCGCCGGCTCGGCGCTCGATGGCTTCAAGCTGGACGCCAACGACAAGGCCATCCGGCAGATGACGGGCCCGCTCAAGAGCATCCGCTCCACGGCCACCGTCGCCATGTGGCTGATGGCCATCGCCGGCGCGACCGTCCTGGCCCTCCTGGTCAACCTCGCCGTCAAGCAACGTCGCAAGGAGTACGGCGTCCTGCTGGCCATGGGCGAGAAGAAGAGCAAGCTCATCGCCCAACAGGCCCTGGAGATCGTCGTGGTGGCCGCCATCGCCATCGGGGTGAGCTCCCTGTTCGCCCCGCGCCTGACCCAGAGTGCCGGCCAGTCCCTGCTCGGCAACGAAGCCTCCGCCGCCAAGCAGAAGCTCGACTCGTGGCAGCCCCCGGCCCCCGGCAGCACCGGGCTCGGCGAGGGCATCGACATGGACGACCAGCCGGTCGAGAACGCCGATCCCATCGACAAGATCACCGTGGCGCTCGACCCGGCGGACGTCGTCGCCGTAGGAGCCATCGGCCTCGGCATCGGCCTCCTCGCCACCGCCATCCCGGCCGGCGCCGTGCTGCGCCTCAGCCCCCGCACCATCCTCACGAAGGGCAAGTGACCCGCCATGACCAACGCCACCACCACCCCGCCCATCCTGCGCCTCGCGGACGTCAGCCACACCTACGCCGGCCAGCGCCGCAAGACCACGGTCCTCAAGGGCATCGACTACGCCTTCGAACGCGGCACCTTCTACACCATCCTGGGCCCCTCGGGCAGCGGCAAGACCACCCTGCTCAGCCTGGCCAGCGGGCTCGACACCCCCACCAAGGGCACGATCAGCTTTGACGGGCAGGACCTCACCGAGCTCGGGCTCGGCAGCTACCGCAACAAGCACGCCGCCACGATCTTCCAGCAGTACAACCTCCTCACCTACATGACCGCCCTCCAGAACGTCACCACCGCCATGGAGATCACCGGCGCCAGGCCCGCGACCGGAAGCCGCAAGGCCCGCGCCCTGCAGCTCCTCGAGAAGATCGGCCTCGACAAGGCGATGGCCACCCGCAATGTGCTGCAGCTCTCCGGCGGCCAGCAGCAGCGCGTCGCCATCGCCCGCGCCCTCGCCTGCGACGTGGACATCCTCTTCGCCGACGAACCCACCGGAAACCTCGACGAGGACACCGCCCAGGGCATCATCGACACCTTCCGCGAACTCGCCCACGAGCAGGGCACATGCGTGGTCGTCGTCACCCACTCCCAGCAGCTGGCCACGCAGTCCGACCGCGTTCTCAACCTGCGCAAGGGCAAGCTCACGGAGCAGGTGAACGCCCGATGAATACCAGAGGGTGACACATGGCGACCATCCGGACGCGAGCGCGCGAGGCGGTGTCCGGGTGGTGGTCCGCTGGGGTGGTCCCGGAAATCCGGGGCGGACCACGTGAAGGAGACAACGGCATGTTCGGACAGTCGAAGGCGTTCAGCGGCTTCTCGGTCGACGACCTCGGCAAGGCCTGCCAGTTCTACGGCGAGACGCTCGGCCTCCCGGTGGAGGAGAGCGGGGAGGGCGACATGAGGATGCTCACAATCAAGCTGGGCAGCGGCGCCAGTGTCTTTGTCTACCCCAAGGACAACCACACACCCGCGAGCTTCACGATCCTGAACTTCCCCGTGGACGACGTCGAGGCGGCCGTCGACGGGCTGGCGCAGCGTGGCGTGACCATGGAGCGCTACCCGGATTTCGGGCCCGACGCCAAGGGCATCGTCCGGGGCCCCGAGGGCGGCCCGACGGCAATCGCCTGGTTCAAGGATCCGGCGGGCAACGTCCTGTCCCTGCTTCAGGAGGACTGAGATTCAGGAGGACTGAGCGATCGCCCGCCTTGAAGCACCTGCGGCGGCCTCGACGACGTTGGCGAGCAGCATGGCGCGGGTCATAGGCCCCACGCCCCCGGGCATCGGTGCGAGCCATCCGGCAACCCCGGCGGCCTCCGGGTGCACGTCGCCGACGAGTCCCTGGTCGGTGCGGGTGATGCCGACGTCCAGGACGGCCGCGCCGGGGCGCAGCATGTCCTTGGTGATCAGTCCGGGCGAGCCGGCGGCCGCGATGACGATGTCCGCCTCGCGCACATGCCAGGCCAGCCCCTTGGTTCCGGTGTGGCAGAGGGTGACGGTGGCGTTCTCGCTACGGCGGGTCAGCAGAAGCCCCATCGGCCGTCCCACCGTGAGGCCCCGTCCGATCACGCACACCCGGGCTCCGGCGATCGGGACGTCGTACCGGCGCAGCAGTTCGACGATGCCGCGCGGGGTGCAGGGCAGCGGGGCCTCGCCGCCGAGGACGAGCCGGCCGAGGTTGACGGGGTGCAGACCGTCGGCGTCCTTGGCCGGGTCCATGCGTTCCAGTACGGCACCCGCGTCCAGGTGGGCGGGGAGCGGGAGTTGGACGATGTAGCCGGTGCAGGCCGGGTCGGCGTTGAGTTCGTCGATGACGTCCTCGACCTGCCGCTGGGACGCGTCGGCGGGCAGGTCCCGGCGGATGGACGCGATGCCCACCTGCGCGCAGTCGCGGTGCTTGCCGGCGACGTAGGCGCGGCTGCCCGGGTCGTCGCCGACCAGGACGGTGCCGAGTCCGGGCGCACGGCCGCCGTCGGCGGTCAACTTGGCCACTTGTTCGGCGAGTTCACCGCGGATCCGGGCAGCGGTCGCCTTGCCGTCGAGGAGTTGCGCGGTCACCGGCGATGCCCCTCTGCTAGCCACGGAGACGTGACATGGTCGGGTCGAACAGCGGCTCCTCCGCGACGACCGCCTCGACCCGCTGGTCGAAGTAGCCGATGTGCACCGTGGTGCCAGGGGTGGTGAGTTCCGTGGGCAGCCAGGCGTAGGCGATGCCCTTGCCGATCGTGTAGCCGTAGGCGGCGCTGGTGACGTAACCGACGGAGCGGTCGCCGTCGTAGACCGGCTCTTTGCCCATCACGACGGCCTGCGGGTCGTCGATGGTGAGGCAGGTCAGCTTGCGTCGTACGTCGGTCTTACGGCGCTCGAGGGCCGCCTTCCCGATGAAGTCGTCCTTGTCGAGCTTGACGGCGAAGCCGACGCCGGCCTCGTAGGGGTCGTGCTCGTAGGTCATGTCGGTGCCGAAGGAGCGGTAGCCCTTCTCCAGGCGGAGGCTGTTGAAGGCGCCGCGGCCGGCGATGACGCCGCCGAGGGGCTGGCCGGCGGCCCAGAGGGTGTCCCAGAGCTTCTGGCCGAGGTCGGCGGTGGTGTAGAGCTCCCAGCCGAGTTCACCGACGTACGACAGCCGCATCGCCGTCACCGGGACGCTGCCGATGTGGGCGCGCTTGGCGCGGAAGTACTTCAGGCCGTCGTTGGTGAAGTCCTCGTCGGTGAGGGGCTGGAGGACCTTGCGGGCGAGCGGGCCCCACAGGCCGACGCAGCAGGTGCCCGGCGTGATGTCGCGGGCCTGGACCGTGCCGTCGGCGGGGAGGTGGCGGGTGAACCAGTCGAGGTCGAGGTTGCCGTTGGCGCCGACCTGGAAGAGGTCGCGGGCGAGGCGGGCGACGGTGATGTCGCTGCGGATGCCGCCGTCGTGGTCGAGGAGCAGGGTGTACGTCACCGAGCCGACGGACTTGGCGACCTTGCCGGTGCACAGGCGCTCCAGGAAGGCGGCGGCGCCGGGGCCGCTGACTTCGAGGCGCTTGAGGGCCGTCATGTCGTACATCGCGACGGTCTCGCGCGTGGCCTGGGCCTCGGCGCCGACGATGGGCGACCAGAACTGCGCGGCCCAGTCGTTCGGGGTGGGGATGGAACGCCCCTCCACCAGGCCCGCGTTGGCCTCGTACCACTGCGGGCGCTCCCAGCCGTTCGCCTCCAGGAAGAACGCGCCGTGTTCCTGCTGCCGGGTGTGGAAGGGGCTGGTGCGGATCGGGCGGGGCTTCCCGGACGGCTGGAGGGGGTGGAGGATGTCGTAGACCTCGACGAAGTTCTGGCAGTCGCGGGCCAGGACGTACTCCGGGGTGAGCTGGTGCGGCTCGAAGCGGTTGACGTCGCACTCGTGCAGGTCGAAGGACGAGCAGTGGCCGTCGACCAGCCATTCGGCCATGGCCCGGCCGACGCCCGCGGAGTGGGTGACCCAGACGGCCTCGGCGACCCAGAAGCCCTTGACGTCCGGGGACTCGCCGAGCAGCGGGAAGTTGTCGGTGGTGAAGGAGAACAGGCCGTTGATGCCTTCCTCGACCTTCGCCTCCTTCGTCGCGGGGAGCAGGGACTGGGTCTCGGTCCAGGCGTCCGCGAAGTCCTCCTCGGTGAACTTCAGGACCGACGGCATCTGGTCGGCCTCGTCGACGGAGAGGATGTCGTCGGCGGTGATCGGCATCGGGCGGTGGCCGTAGGAGCCGATGCCGATGGCGTCGAAGCGGTCGCGGTAGTAGAGGTCGGCGTCCTGGTGGCGCAGGATCGGGCGGACGGCCTCCTCGGTCTGACCGGCGAGGGCGGGTACCGGGCCGGTCCAGGCGAGCTGGTGGGCGAGCGGGGTGAGCGGGAGGTTCATGCCCACCATGCGGGCGATCTTCGGGCCCCAGATGCCGGCACAGCACACGACGATGTCGGCGTCCAGATCGCCCTGGTCGGTACGGACACCCGTCACCTCGCCGTCGGCCCGGAGTACATCGAGAACCTCATGGCGGGCCAGGAAGCGGACGCCGCGCTCGGTGGCGCTGCGGATCTGCGCCTCGACGGCGAGGACGGCCTTGGCGAGGCCGTCGGTCGGGACCAGGAGGCCGCCCAGGACCCGGTCCGGATTCACCAGCGGGTGCTGCTCGACGCACTCCTCGGCGGTCAGGAGGCGGGACTCGATGCCCCACGCGGTGATCCAGCCGTGGCGGCGGCGCAGTTCGGTGAGGCGCTCGGGGGTGGTGGCCACTTCGAGGCCACCGACCTGGAGGAAGCAGGGCCGGCCGTCGACGTCGAGGGAGCAGAACTTCTCGACGGTGTAGCGGGCCAGTTCCGTCATGGTCTTGGAGGAGTTCGTCTGGAAGACCAGGCCCGGGGCGTGTGAGCTGGAGCCGCCGGTGGCGGGCAGCGGGCCCTGGTCGACCACGGTCACTTCGGTCCAGCCTCGTGCGGAGATCTCGTCCGCGAGGGCCGCTCCCACGACGCCCGCTCCGATGATCACCACTCGGGGTCCCGCCATCGCCGCACCTCCGATTGAAAACCGGCCCAGCCGGTTAAGTTGCTGTGTGCGCAACATGCTTCAGGCTGCGCAACTCAATGTGCCTGTCCCGGAGAGGGGGTGTCAAGGGGTCCCCTACACCGGAAAACAGCCCGAAACACGGTGTGCACCCAGCCCTGGACATGGCAATGCCCGGCGGGCGGCGCGCACCTGTGCGCACCGCCCGCCGGGCATGTCCGACCGGCTGTCGACTCCGGGCTACTTGATCCAGGCGTCCACCTTGTCGCGGTTGGCCTCGACCCACTTCTCGGCCGCCGCCTCGGGGGTCATCTTGTCCACCGCGATGTACTTCGCCACGACGTTCTGGTCGTCGTTCGTCCAGGTGAAGTTCTTCACCAGGTCATAGGCCGGGCTGCCCGACTCGGCGAACTTCGAAGCGACGATCTTGTCCAGCTTGTACACCGGGTAGTCGCAGTCGACCTTCTCGGCGTCGGCGTCGCAGCCCGCCTTGTACTCCGGCAGCTTGATCTTCTTCAGCGGCACCTCGGACATGAACCACTGCGGCTCGTAGAAGTAGCCGATCACCCATTCCTTGTTCTTCTCCGCCTTGCGGAAGGCCTGGATGAGGGCGGTCTCACTGCCCGCGTACACGACCTTGTAGTCCAGCTTCAGGTTCTTCACCAGAGCCTCGTCGTTGGTGACGAACGACGGGTCGCCGTCGAGGAGTTGGCCCTTGCCGCCGGACTCGGACGTCTTGAACTTCGCCGCGTACTTGTTGAGGTTGTTCCAGTCGAGGATGTCCGGGTGCTCCTCGGCCAGCCACGGCGGCACATACCAGCCGATGAGGCCTTCGTTGCCGGTCGGGCCGGCGTCGACGGCGGTCTTCTGGTCGGTGATGTACTTCTTCTTCAGGTCGTCGTGGCCCCAGTTCTCCACGACGGCGTCGACCTCACCGGTCCCGAAGCCCTGCCAGGCGATCTCTTCCTTCAGGTCCTTCTTGGTGACCTTGCAGCCGAGGTCCTTCTCCGCGACGTGGGCGAGGACGGCCGCGTTGGCCTCGTAGCCCACCCACGGGTTGACCGCGAGGTTGAAGGTGCCGCACTTGTCGGAGCTGCCCGAGCCGCCGGCATCCGAGGAGCCGTCATCGACCTTCGTACCGCCGCAGGCGGTGAGGGTGAGGCCGAGGACCGCTATGCCGACCGCGCCGACTCTCCACTGTCTTGCTTGCCTTGCCATGGTCAGTTGCTCCTTTTATGCACTGGTGCGTCGCGCCGCTGCCTGAGTGATCCGGTCGAACATGACTCCGAGAAGGACGATGGCCAGCCCCGCGGCGAGCCCCTTCCCGTACAGCTGTCCCTGCGAGAAGCCGGCCACGACGTCGTAGCCGAGAGCGCCTGCTCCCACCAGGCCGCCCACCACAACCATCGACAGCACATAGATCAGGCCCTGATTGGTCGCGAGAGTCAGGGCGCCGCGTGCCATCGGCAGCTGGACCTTGGTGATGATCTGCCAGGTGTTGCACCCGGCCGAGGTGGCCGCCTCCACGGTGGTGGCGGGCACGTTCCGAACCCCGTCCGCGATGATCTTCATCGCGACGGGAGCCGCGTACACGATCGCGGCGACGATCGCCGTGAAGCGGGTCGCGCCGAACAGCGCCAGGAACGGTACGAGATAGACGAACGGCGGCATGACCTGCGCCGCGTCCAAAGTGGGGCGCATCAGCCGGTCCACCAGCGGGCTGCGTCCCATCCACACACCGAAGACGATGCCGAGCAGCATCACGAGGACGGTCGCGACGGCGGTGGACGCGAGCGTCGTCATGGCGTCCGACCACACCCCGGTGCCGACGAGCAGTCCCACGCACACGACGGTGGTGATCGCGGCGCGCGGGCCGCCGAGCACCACGCCGAGTCCGATCAGGGCCGCGCCGACGAGCCACCACGGGGAGTCGGTGAGCAGCGACTGGAACGGGTTGAGCAGGCCGTTGGTGATCGCGTCACGGAAGGCGTTGGTCAGGCCGGACAGATTGTCCTGCGCCCAGGTGGTCGCGGTGTCCGCCGCGCTCGCGATCTTGCTTCCGGTCGCGCCCTCGCCGGGGAATTCGGCCGCCCACAGGTAGGTGTGCGACATGTAGACGAGTACGGCCGTGACCGCGGCGCCCGCTCCCAGCAGGGGCCTCCGCCAGGCGAGGAACCGGCCGGACGACTTCCGGGCGGCCTCCTCGCGGGTGCTCGCCGCGGTGGTGACCCGGTCCAGGACGATCGCCAGGACGACGATGGCGAGGCCGGCGTTGAAGGCCGTACCGACATCGAGCGACTGGAGTGCCTGGAGGACGGTCTTGCCTAGGCCGGGCGCGTCGATCAGGGCGGTGATGGTCACCATGGCCAGGGCGGCCATGATCGACTGGTTGACGCCCATCACCACGGTCCGTTTGGACATCGGCAGCAGGACCTTGAGGAGCGCCTGCCGCTGGGTGGCGCCCAGCGAGTCGGCCGCCTCGACGGTGGTCTCAGGCACCGAGCGGATGGCGTGCGCGGTAATGCGGATGGCCGGCGGGGCCGCATAGATGACGGTGGCGATGGTGGCAGAGGCGGGGCCGATGAGGAAGAACAGGGTCATCGGGGCCAGGTAGACGAAGGTCGGCATCGTCTGCATGAAGTCCAGCAAGGGCGTCACGATCCGGTTGAACCGGTCGGAGAGGCCCGCCCACACGCCCAGCGGGATCGCGAACAGCAGCGCTACGAAGACCGCGGAGAGGGTGAGCGCCAGGGTGTCCATGCTCTCCTGCCACAGGCCCTGAAGCCCGAGGAAGGTGAAGCCGGCCACCGCCAGCAGCGCGACCCGCCAGTTGCCCACGGCCCAGGAGACATAGCCGGCGATACCGACGACGCCGAGCCAGCCGATCTGCGGGACGGGGCGGGTGCCGGAGGGCTGGGAGATCAGCTCCTGGACGAAGGTCACCAGGTTGTCGATGACCAGCCGGATCTCGTTGAAGAAGTAGAGGAAGAGCGGGTTGGAGTTGCGGTTCGCGCCGATCGAGTCGTTGAGGTCGTTGAACCACCGGTGCAGGTCGGTCAGGTCGGCCGCGGCGAGCGTCAGGGTCTGCTTGCCGCGCAGCAGGGCGAACAGCACCAGCCAGGCGACCAGGATCGCGGCCACCATCGCGCGCCGGCTGACCCGGCGGACCCGGGTGACGGGTGGCGCGGGCGGCTCCGTCTGTGGGGTCGTGTCCGGTTTCTCCAGGGCGACGGTCATCACGCGCCGCCTTCCTGCCCGGCGACCACCGCGAGGATCTCCTCGTCACCGACGATGCCGAGCAGTTTGCCGTCCTCGACCACCTTGACCGGCTTGTCCGCCGCCAGTACGGCCCGGGTGGCCTCCTTCACCACGACGTCCGGGCCCAGCTCGGGACCGTCGAGGGGATCGCCGTCCTCCACCGGGCGCATGATCCAGCGCAAGGTGAGGACGTCGCCGCGCGGGACGTCCCTGACGAAGTCGCGTACGTAGTCATCGGCCGGTGCGCCGACGAGTTCGTCGCCGGTGCCGCACTGGACCATCTTGCCGTCGCGCATGATCAGGATGCGGTCGCCCAGCTTGAGCGCCTCGGAGAGGTCGTGGGTGATGAACACCATCGTCTTGCCGACCTCGTGGTGCAGCCGGATGACCTCGTTCTGCATGTCACGGCGGATCATCGGGTCGAGCGCGGAGAACGGCTCGTCGAAGAAGAGGACGTCGGGGTCGCCCGCCAACGCCCGTGCCAGGCCGACGCGTTGCTGCATGCCGCCGGAGAGCTGGTCGGGGTAGGAGTTCTCGTACCCGGAGAGGCCGACCAGCTCTACGACCTCCAGGGCCCGCTTGGTACGTTCGGCCTTGCTCATGCCGCGGATCTCCAGCCCGAAGCCCACGTTGTCGACGACGCGGCGGTGGGGCAGCAGCCCGAAGTGCTGGAAGACCATGGAGAATTTACGGCGGCGCAGTTCGCGCAGGCGCCGCGCGTCCGCGTCGCGGATGTCCTCGCCCTCGAAGACGATCTCACCGGTGGTGGGTTCGATCAGCCGGGTCAGACAGCGCACCAGCGTGGACTTGCCGGAGCCGGACAGGCCCATGACGACGAAGACCTCGCCCGGCGCGACCTCGAAGTTGACGTCGCGTACGGCGGCGGTGCATCCGGCGCGGTCCATGAGCTCGCGTCGGGTGAGCCCGCGCAGCTCCTCGGAGGCCGGTACCTGGTCTGCCTTCGGCCCGAACACCTTCCACAGATTGCGCACGGATATGACCGGAGTGCCATCCGAGTCCTGGGGGGTGCCGCGCCGCTGCGGCACCTCGGTCTGTGTTGGGGTCACGATCGACCTCTCTTCGGCGTTCAGCCGCTGAACCAGTGCTGCGGCCGGGGTTGGATGTTCTGCCAGATGTGCTTGCGCTCTCGGTACTCGTCCAGGCCGGTCGGTCCCAGCTCCCGGCCCACGCCCGAGTGCCCGAAGCCACCCCATTCCGCTTGCGGCACATAGGGGTGGTAGTCGTTGATCCACACGGTGCCGTGCCGCAGCCGCCGGGCGACCCGCTGGGCCTTCCCGCCGTCCTGCGTCCACACGGCCCCGGCGAGTCCGTACTCCGTGTCATTGGCGATACGCACGGCGTCGTCCTCGTCGGTGAAGCGCTCCACGGTGAGCACGGGCCCGAAGGACTCCTCGTGCACCACGCGCATGTCCTGCCGGCACTCGTCGAGGACGGTCGGCGGGTAGTAGTGGCCGTTCGCCAGGGCCGGGTCATCGGGCCGTTCCCCGCCGCATAGCAGGACGGCACCCTCGGCGATCCCCGCGGCGACGTACGCCTCGACCTTCGCCAGGTGCTGGGCGGAGATCAGCGCCCCGGTCTCGGCCTCGGCGTCGAAGGGGCCGCCGAGGCGGATCCGCCGGGCCCGGCGGACGACCTCGTCGACGAAGCGGTCGTGCAGCGAGTCCTCGACGATCAGCCGGGCGCCGGCCGAGCAGACCTGCCCGGAGTGCAGAAAGACGGCCGTGAGCGCGAAGTCCACGGCCGTCTCGAAGTCGGCGTCGGCGAAGACCACATTGGGATTCTTGCCGCCGAGCTCCAGCGCCACCTTCTTCACGCTCGCCGCGGCCGTGGCCATGATCCGTTTGCCGGTCTCCACACCGCCGGTGAAGGAGACCAGGTCGACGGCGGGGTCCTCGGAGAGCGGTGCGCCCACCTCGGGCCCGGAGCCCAGGACGAGATTGGCGGCGCCGGCCGGAAGCCCGGCCTCCTCCAGCGCCCTCATCAGCAGGATCGAGGTGGAGGGGGTGAGCTCGCTCGGCTTGAGGACGATCGTGTTGCCGGCGAGGAGGGCCGGGGCGACCTTCCAACTCGCTTGCAGCAGTGGATAGTTCCAGGGGGTGATCAGCCCGCACACCCCGACGGGCTCGTAGACGACGCGGCTGACGGCGTCGTCCCGTCCGGTGTCGATCACCCGGCCGGCGTCGGTGCCGCCGAGCCCTCCGTAGTAACGGAAGCAGGAGACGACGTCGGCGATGTCGTACTCGCTCTCCACCAGCCGCTTGCCGGTGTCCAGCGACTCGGCGCGGGCGAACTCCTTGGCGTCGCGCTCCATGATGTCGGCGGTCCGCAACAGCAGCGCGCCGCGCTCGCGCTCGGGGGTGCGCGGCCAGGGCCCCTCGTCGAAGGCGCGGCGAGCCGCGGCGATCGCCGCCTCGGCGTCCGGACGCGTCCCTTCCGCGACGGTCGCCGAGAGCGTGCCGTCAGCGGGGCAGCGGATCTCGCGGAGGCCTCCGGCCACCGGATCCCGCCATGAACCGTCCACATACAGATGTGCCACGCGCCAAGCCCCTCAGCCGAAATTCGTTGCGCATTGTGCATCAGATTGCTTGTGGTGGAACACCCTCGCGAATGTGCAGACATACGTCAAGGGTTTGATGGATGACGATTCAGCACGGCCCCATCGACCCCTTCTCTCTTGACCGAGGCCCCTGTGCGCCTGAACTATGTTGCGTATCGCTCACCATGTTGTGCAATACGCACCGACGGAGGCCGACGTGTCCCCCAAGTACCCTCGATCACGGCCCGGCCGTGAGTACGTCCTCACCCTCTCCTGTCCCGACAGCGCGGGACTGGTCCACGCCGTGAGCGGCTTCCTCGTCCGGAACTCCGGCAACATCCTCGAAAGCCAGCAATTCGATGATCGACTCCAGGGTCGTTTCTTCATGAGGGTCCACTTCGACGTTTCCGACCCAAACGCGGATCTGGAAACTCTGCGTTACCGATTCGGTCCCGTCGCGGAGGCCTACCGGATCTCCTGGACTCTACGGGATGCCTCGACACCGACCCGGACACTCATCATGGTGTCCAGGTTCGGCCACTGCCTCAACGACCTGCTCTTCCGCCAACGCACGGGCTCCCTCAACATCGAGATCCCCGCGATCGTCTCCAACCATCCCGACTTCAAGTCGCTGGCGGAGACCTACGGCGTCCCCTTCCACCACGTCCCGGTCACCAAGGACACCAAGGGCGAGGCCGAGGCGCGGCTGCTGGAGCTGGTGCGCGAGCTGGACATCGACCTAGTGGTGCTCGCCCGCTATATGCAGGTCCTCTCCGACGACCTGTGCAAGCAGCTCGAAGGCCGGGCCATCAACATCCACCACTCCTTCCTCCCCAGCTTCAAGGGCGCGCGCCCGTACGAGCAGGCCTACGACCGCGGGGTGAAGCTCGTCGGCGCGACCGCGCACTACGTCACGCCCGATCTCGACGAGGGGCAGATCATCGAGCAGGACGTGGTCAGGGTCGACCACTCGCTCGACCCCGGGGAGCTGGTCACGGTCGGACGGGACGTCGAGGCGCAGGTCCTCGCGCACGCGGTGAAGTGGCACAGCGAGAACCGCGTGATGGTGGACGGCAACCGCACGGTGGTCTTCCGCTGAGCCGCACATGACCGAGGGGCGGGACCGGACTCCGGTCCCGCCCCTGTCGTATACGACGATCGATGCAGTCGTAGGTCTACCCGGCCTGCTTCTCCGCGTCGCGGAGTCGGTAGTACGCGGCCTCGGAGGCGGGCAGCGGCTGCTTGCCGAGGATGAGGTCGGCGGCCTTCTCGGCGATCATCATCACTGGGGCGTAGATATTGCCGTTGGTGACGTACGGCATCACCGACGCGTCGACGACACGCAGGCCCTCGACGCCGTGCACGCGCAGGCTCTCCGGGTCGACGACAGCCATCTCGTCGGCGGAGGTGCCCATCTTGCAGGTGCAGGACGGGTGCAGGGCGGTCTCGCCCTCCTTGGCGACCCAGTCGAGGATCTCCTCGTCCGAATCCACTGTGGGCCCGGGCGAGATCTCCCCGTCGTTGTACGGGGCCATCGCGGGCTGGTTGAGCAGCTTGCGGGCGACGCGGATCGCCTCGACCCACTCGCGCCGGTCCTGCTCGGTGGAGAGGTAGTTGAAGCGCAGCGCCGGGTGTTCGCGCGGGTCCTTGCTCTTGATCTTCACCGAGCCGATCGCGTCGGAGTACATGGGGCCCACGTGCACCTGGTAGCCATGACCGCCGGCCGGCGACGAGCCGTCGTAGCGGACCGCGATGGGCAGGAAGTGGAACATCAGGTTGGGGTAGTCCACGTCCTCGTTGCTGCGGGCGAAGCCGCCCGCCTCGAAGTGGTTGGTCGCGGCGGGGCCCTTGCGGAAGAGCCACTGGAGCCCGATGAAGGGGGCACGCCACTTCGCCATGTACGGCTGCATGGACACCGGCTGCTTGCAGGCGTACTGGATGTAGACCTCCAGGTGGTCCTGCATGTTCTCGCCGACGCCCGGCAGGTCGTGGACGACGTCGATGCCCAGGGCGCCCAGCTCCTGCGCGTTACCCACGCCGGAGAGCTGGAGCAGCTGCGGGGAGTTGATCGCGCCGCCGCACAGGATGACTTCCTTGGCGCGGACCTGCTGGGGGGCGCCCTTGCCGCGCTGGTATTCGACACCGACGGCGCGCTTGCCCTCGAAGAGGACGCGCGTGACGAGGGCACGCGTCCTGACGGTGAGGTTGGGCCGCTTCCTGACGGGCTTGAGGTACGCCTTCGAGGCCGACAGGCGGCGGCCGCGGTGGACGTTGCGGTCGAACTTGGCGAAGCCTTCCTGCCGGTAGCCGTTGACGTCGTCGGTGGGCGCGTAGCCCGCCTCCTCGGTGGCCTTGAGGAAGGCGCCGAACAACGGGTTGGTGGCGGGGCCGCGTTCAAGGACGAGGGGGCCGTCGTGACCTCGGAACTCGTCGTCCGGATCGGCCGCCAGGCAGTTCTCCATCCGCCGGAAGTACGGCAGACAGTGGGCGTAGTCCCAGTTCGCCATGCCCGGATCGGCCGCCCAGCGCTCGTAGTCCATGGGGTTGCCGCGCTGGAAGATCATGCCGTTGATACTGCTGGAGCCGCCCAGCACCTTGCCCCGCGCGTGGTAGACGCGCCTGCCCCCCATGTGGGGCTCGGGCTCGGACTCGTACTTCCAGTCGTAGAAGCGGCTGCCGATCGGATAGGTCAGCGCGGCGGGCATCTGGATGAAGACGTCCCACGGGTAGTCGGAGCGGCCGGCCTCCAGGACCAGTACCCGGTTCGCCGGGTCCGCGGAGAGTCTGTTCGCCAGTGCGCTGCCGGCCGAGCCGCCGCCGACGATGACGAAGTCGTACTGCAGGGGAGCCATGATGCCTCGTCTCGCTCGCGCCGTAGATACGCGAGGCATGCTAGTACCAGTAGCGCTATACGCACTAGGTTGCGAAGCACGCAACCTACGACTCCTGCGTTTCACCCCTGTTGCTTGCAACGCTGTTGTTTACTACGCGTATAGTTTTACTGTGAGCAACCACAGCCAAGACACCGAAACGTCAAGTTCGCAGGCCGGCGGAGTGCAGTCGGTCGACCGAGCCATCAGCGTCCTGGAGATCCTGGCCCAGCGTGGTGAGGCAGGGGTCAGCGAGGTGGCGGCCGAGATCGATGTGCACAAGTCCACCGCGTTCCGATTGCTCGGCGCTCTGGAGGCGCGTGGCCTGGTGGAGCAGGCGGGTGAGCGCGGCAAGTACCGCCTCGGATTCGGCATCGTACGTCTGGCCGGTGCGGTCACGGGACGCATCGACATCACCCAGCAGGGCCGCCCGGTCTGCGAGCGGCTCGCCGAGGAGATCGGCGAAACCGTCAACATCGCCGTGCTGCAGGAGAATTACGCGGTCAACCTCTACGAGGTGCGTGGCCCGGGAGCCGTCAGCGCGTACAACTGGGTCGGCCAGCTCACCCCGCTGCACGCCACCTCCAGCGGCAAGATCCTGCTGGCCCACCTGCCCGCCAAGGAGCGCGCCGCACTGCTCGCCGGGACCGGCCTGAGCAAGGTCACCCCGCGCACCATCACCGCGAAGACGAAGCTCGAGAAGAACCTCTCGGAGGCCCGCGAGCGCGGCTACGCCTTGGGCCTGGAGGAGCTGGAGGTCGGCCTGCACGCCATGGCCGCGCCGGTCCGCGACCGGGACGGCCAGGTCATCGCGGCGCTCAGCGCCTCCGGCCCCTCGTACCGCTTCACCGAGGAGCGCATGCACGAGGTCTCCCCGGTGCTGGTCAAGGGCGCGGAGGAGATCAGCCACCGGATGGGCCACCTGGGCTGACCGCCCCCGGCCCCGGCCACTGCCCTCCGGCGCCCAGACGCTGCTGCACCCAGTCGTGGAACGCGCCGATGTGGTGCTCGCTGGGCACCAGCACACCGCCCTTGGCGTACATGCGGGAGCTCATTCCGGGCTGTGTGCGCTCGCAGGCGTCGAAGTCCTGGCGGTTGACCCGGTCGAAGAGTTCCACGGACCGGCTGACGTCCTTGCCGCTCTCGACGACATGCGGGAGGTAGAGCCAGTCACACTCGACGATCGTCCGGTCGACGGCCACCGGATACATCCGGTGGAAGATCACATGGTCGGGGACGAGGTTGATGAACACCTGGGGCCTGACCGTGATCGCGTAGTAGCGGCGGTCCTGGTCGTCGGCGACCCCGGGGATGCGGTCCAGACCCTCGGAGCCGTCCACGGTGAAGCCCTGCACGTCCTCGCCGAACTCGGCGCCGTGCCCCACGTAGAACTGGGCGGCGTAACCGTCCGCGAACTCCGGCAGTACCTCCGTCAGTTCGGGGTGGATGGTCGCGCAGTGGTAGCACTCCATGAAGTTCTCGATGATGAGCTTCCAGTTCGCCCGCACGTCGTAGACGATCCGCTTGCCGACGGAGAGGTTCTCGATCTCGTAGCGCCCGATCGACTCGACGTCGCCGAGGCGGGCGACGACATCACCGATGACGTCCTCGTCGAAGTCGGGCGGGTTCTCCGCCAGGCAGACCCAGACATAGCCGAGCCATTCGCGGACGGCCACGCTCACCAGGCCGTACTCGGTGCGGCCGACGTCGGGCATCCTGGTGAGGTTGGGCGCGGCGACGAGCTTGCCGTCCAGCCCGTACGTCCAGGCGTGGTACGGGCATTGGAAGGCCCGCTTGACCTCGCCGGCCTCCTCGGTGCAGAGCTTGGCGCCCCGGTGCCGGCAGACGTTGAAGTACGCACGGATGCCGTTGTCCCGCGCGCGGGTGACGAGGATGCTCTCGCGGCCCACGTCGACGGTGCGGAAGGCGCCCGGCTTGTCCAGTTCGGAGGCACGGGCCACGCAGAACCACATGGTCTCGAATATGCGCTCCTGCTCCTGGGCGAAGACCGCCGCATCCGTGTAGGAGGAGCCGGGGAGAGTGGCGATCAGACTGTCCGGCAGGCTGGTCGAGGTCACGGTGCACTCCTCGGAGGACGTCGGAGAGCGCCCCGTAGGGGCGCGGGGAACTGCGCGACCAGCCACAACGGCGCCGCGGCAATACAACAACCCATCACGGCGCGCTCAGCTGTTTACGCCATCGCATGAACAGCCGCGGCTGGTTCATGCCGAGCACGGCGACCGGCACACCGGCCCGCCGGTAGACGGCCAGAACGTTGCGGTCGTCCACGGCGCCTACCTCCACCGTCACACTGTCGGAGACACCCGCGTGACCGGCGAACTGGATCTTCACGCCGTACTGGTCCGACCAGAAGTACGGCGGCCTGGGCACGCCCGGTTCCAGCGCACCCCCCGCCAGCAGCGCGGCAACCGCCGCATCGGGGCGTTCCCGCGCACCGGTCCAGTGCTCGACCCGGCGGTGGGCGCCCAGGCGAGGGTCGTACCAGTTGGCGCAGTCGCCGACCGCGACCACCCCGGCCAGGCTGGTGCGGCCGTCGGCGCCGCACTTGACGCCGTTGTCGAGTTCGACGCCGGAGCCTTCCAGCCACTCGACGCACGGGCGCGCCCCCACCCCGACCACGACGATGTCGGCGGGGACGCTTCGGCCGTCCTCGAGCAGGACGGCGTCGACACGGGTTTCACCGCTCAGCCCTTTGACGCCCACGCCACACAGCAGCCGTACGCCGTGGTCCGCATGGAGGGCGGAGACGACCCGGCCCATGGTCTCGCCGAGAGGTCCGGCGAGCGGTGTCGGGGCCACCTCGACGACCGTCACATCGAGGCCGAGGGCGTACGCGGTGGAGGCGACCTCGGCACCGATGAAGCCGCCGCCGATCACCACCAGCCGTCCGCCCAGGGCCAGTTCGTCGCGCAGGGCGCGGGCGTCGTCCAGGGTGCGCAGGGCGTGCACTCCGGCCAGACCCTCGCTGCCGGGCAGGGTGCGCGCGGCGGCGCCGGTCGCGATGACGATGCCGTCGGCGCGGACCTCCCGTCCGTCGGCGAGCCGGACGGCACGCTCGGCGCGGTCGAGCCCGGTGGCGCGGGCGCCGAGCAGCCAGTCGGCCCGCAGGTCCTCGCCGTCCGTCTCCAGCGCCAGGTCCGCCTCGCCGAGGGCGCCGGCCAGGAACTCCTTGGACAGCGGCGGACGGTCGTACGGGCGATGGGTCTCGTCGCCGATGACGACCAGCCGCCCGTCGTAGCCCTGCTTCCGCAGCGAGCGCGCCGCCGACAGTCCGGCCAGCGAGGCGCCCACCACGGCCACGGTCCTCACGCGGGACCGGCGGCGAGCCGGGCCGCGACGCAGGGCGGCAGGTTGGGGGCATCGGTGGAGACACGGACGTAGATCACGCCGTCCTCGACCGCGACCTCGTGCGTGCGGACCGGGAGCTTGGCCGGTGGGGCGTCGACGGCGCCGGTCCGCAGGTCGAACTTCGAGGAGTGCAGCGGACATTCCACCTCACAGCCCTCCAGCCAGCCGTCGGCGAGCGAGGCGTCCTGGTGGGTGCAGGTGTCGTCGATGGCGAAGACCTCACCGTCGTCGGTGTGGAACACCGAGACCGGCGGATCGATGTCGAGCCGGAAGGCCTCACCTCGCGGAAGATCCGCGAGACGGCACACGGGAATCATCATGACACCTCGGTGCGTATAACGAAACGGATTGCGGTAAGCGCAACGTCAGTCTGAGGTCGCCCCGGAACCCTTGTCAAGGCATTCCAGGGCCGCGAAAACGCGTCAGAGTTGGTTGCTTGTTGCGCAACGGTGTGCGCGATAGAGAACGATGCCAGGACTGCCGAGCGTCAGCGGACGGTCAGAAGCCCCGGTCGATCCACTCCTGGAGGTGCGGAGCCTCGGCTGCGACGGTGGTCGTTTCGCCATGCCCGGTGTATACGACCGTGTCGCCCGGCAGGCCGAGCAGCCGGTCCCGAATCGAGTCGACGATGGTGGGGAAATGGCTGTACGACCGCCCCGTCGCCCCCGGCCCGCCCGCGAAGAGCGTGTCGCCGCTGAAGAGGGCCGTCAGGGCGGGGGCGTAGAGACAGACCGCGCCGGGCGCGTGCCCGGGGGTGTGCAGCACGGTCAACTCGACGCCCGCCACGGTGAGGACCTGGCCGTCGGTGAGTTCGCCGTCGGGGGTCCGGTCGGGGTGGGTCTGCTTCCACAGCGGCAGGTCGTCCGCATGGAGCAGGATCGGGGCTCCGATGCGCGCCGCGAGTTCGGGGGCGGCGTCGATGTGGTCGTTGTGGGCGTGGGTGCACACGACGGCTGTGAGGCGCCGGTCGCCCACCGCCTCGGCGATGGCGTCGGCATCGTGGGCGGCGTCGACGACGATCACCTCGGTGTCGTCGCCGACGAGCCACACGTTGTTGTCGACGTCCCAGGTGCCGCCGTCCAGCGAGAACGTGCCCGAGGTGATGAGACGTTCTATACGGGCTATGCGGGCGGCCATCAGAAGACCACCACCGAGCGCAGGACGTCGCCGCCGTGCATCCGCTCGAAAGCCTTCTCCACCTCGTCCAGGGCGATGGTCTCTGTGACGAAGGCGTCCAGGTCGAGCCGGCCCTGGAGGTAGAGGTCGATGAGCATCGGGAAGTCTCGGGAGGGCAGGCAGTCGCCGTACCACGAGGACTTCAGCGACCCGCCCCGGCCGAAGACATCCAGCAGGGGCAGTTCGAGCTTCATCTCCGGGGTGGGGACGCCGACGAGGACGACCGTGCCGGCGAGGTCGCGGGCGTAGAAGGCCTGCTGGTACGTCTCCGGGCGGCCGACCGCCTCGATGACGACATCGGCGCCGAAGCCGCCGGTCAGCTCACGGATCGCCTCGACGGCGTCGGCCTCCTTGGAGTTGACGGTGTGGGTCGCCCCCAGCTTCATGGCGGTGGCCAGCTTCCGGTCGTCGATGTCGACGGCGATGATCTTCGCCGCGCCCGCCAGGTTCGCCCCGACGACCGCCGCGTCCCCGACACCGCCACAGCCGATGACCGCCACGGTGTCGCCCCGGCCGACCTTGCCGGTGTTGATGGCGGCGCCGATGCCCGCCATCACCCCGCAGCCCAGCAGTCCGGCGGCAGCCGCGGAGGCGGCCCGGTCGACCTTGGTGCACTGTCCGGCCGCGACCAGCGTCTTCTCCGCGAACGCACCGATGCCCAGCGCCGGAGACAGTTCGGTGCCGTCGAGCAAGGTCATCTTCTGCTTGGCGTTGTGCGTGTCGAAGCAGTACCAGGGGCGTCCGCGCAGACAGGCCCGACACTGCCCGCACACGGCCCGCCAGTTCAGGATGACGAAGTCACCGGGCGCGACGTCGGTGACCCCCTCCCCCACCGACTCCACGACGCCCGCGGCCTCATGGCCCAGCAGGAAGGGGAAGTCGTCGTTGATGCCGCCCTCGCGATAGTGCAGATCGGTGTGGCACACCCCGCAGGCCTCGACCTTCACCAGGGCCTCCCCAGGACCGGGGTCCGGCACGATGATCGTCTCCAGGCTGACGGGGGCACCCTTGCCCCGCGCGACGACAGCTCGGACCTGATGCGTCATGGCCACTCCTCGGCTGGTACGAGACCTGAGTCGAATGTTGCTCATTGCGGCACGCATCTCGCGTGCCGCAACACAGCATCGGGGAGGGCCACCTGGGGGTCAAGGTCCCGGATGCGGAGGGAGGGAAGGATCCGTTCGCCGCGCGACGGCCCGGCCGACCGGTGATAACGTTGCCCGGAATTTACGGAGACCCGATGGAACGACGCCAGCTGGAATACTTCATCGCCGTGGTCGAGCACGGCGGATTCACAGCCGCGGCCATTGCGCTCCACGTAGCGCAGCCCTCACTTTCCCATGCGATCCGCACTCTGGAGCGCGAATTCGGCGGAAAGCTCTTTCACCGCCTCCCGCACGGCGTCACACTCACCGCGGCGGGCGAAGCGCTCGTCCAGCCGGCCCGGCAGGTGCTGCGCGATCTGACCACGGCCGGTTCCCTGGTCCGTGAAGTCCTCGGGCTCAGCGGCGGGCGGCTCGACATCGTCTCCCAGACGACGCTTTCGGTCGATCCGCTCGCCGGGATGCTGGGCCGTCTCCATCGCGCGCATCCGAAGGTCTCCGTACGCGTGGTCGACCCGGAGCAGGGCCCTGCCGTGGCTCACATGGTCGCCGCCGGTCAGTGCGAACTGGGGCTGGTGGACGCCTCGGTGCCCACGGCCGACCTGCGCGGGATGGATCTGCCCGAGCAGGAGATGTACGTCGTGCTGCCCCCGGACCACCCGCATCCGCCGGGCGACACCATCACCTCGCGCGAACTGGCCGCGTTGGACCTGATCGTGACACCGCCGGACACCGAGACCCGGGCGGCGGTGGACGACGTATGCACCGCGCTGGGCGTCACCCCGCGGATCGTGGTCGAGACCGCGCACCGCGCGATGATCGTGCCGCTGATCCTCTCCGGCGTCGGCGCCTCACTCCTGCCCGGCTCCATGGCCCGGGACGCCGCGCTGCGTGGGGCCCGGATGCTGTCCAACCGGCCACGGCTGGTGCGCCACGGCCGACTGGTCTGGCGGTCGGGCCCGCTGTCCCCCGCCGCCCAGGCCTTCGTGGACCTGGCAGCAGCGCCCGCCGAGGACTGAAGCCCACTGCCGGTATAGAAGTTATCTACCGGCTCCATTCAAAACCGGTTCAGGGGTATTCAAGTCGGCTGCTTGACCGTTGTCCGCGGTGACTGTCACTTTTGCTCCACGACAGTCGGCGAGATTCCCGGACCGGCCCTCAAGCCCCTTTTATTGCGCCGACAATTCGGCCGTGCGAAGAACGTGTGACATTTACCGCCGGGCATCGCATCGGAGAAATACATGACTGAGTTCGACGCCGGACGGCACGTACTCCCGCGGCCCGACACCCGCCGGCCACTCACCACCGCGATGGACGTCCACGACCAGAAGTCCCCCTTCACCCCGATCGGCCCCGTCCCTCCTCCCCCGGGCGCCCCGAACGTGGTGATCGTGCTGGTCGACGACCTGGGATTCGGCACCTCCAGCGCTTTCGGCGGGCCCTGTGAGATGCCCGCCGCGGACCGACTCGCCGAAGACGGGCTGCGCTACACCCGCTTCCATGTGACGGCCCTGTGCTCGCCGACCCGGCAGGCCCTGCTGACCGGACGCAACCACCACTCGGTCGGCATGGGCGGCACCACCGAGATGACCACAGCGGCCCCCGGCTACAACGGATTCCGGCCGCGCAGCGCCGCCACCATGGCCCAGATCCTCCAGGGCAACGGCTACAGCACGGCCGCCTTCGGCAAATGGCACCAGACCCCGCCCCGGGAGATCAGCGCGGTCGGGCCCTTCGACCGCTGGCCGACAGGCGAAGGCTTCGACACCTTCTACGGGTTCATGGGCGCCGAGATGAACCACTGGTACCCGCTGCTGTACCAGGGCACCACCCCCGTCGAGCCGGACCGCCGGCCAGAGGACGGCTACCACCTCTCCGAGGACCTCGTCGACCACGCCATCGACTGGGTCCGCACCCAGCGCACCCTCACCCCGGGCCGCCCCTTCTTCACCTACCTCGCCCTCGGCGCCGCGCACGCACCCCTGCATGTCGGCCCGGAGTGGCAGGAGAAGTACCGCGGCCGCTTCGACCACGGCTGGGACCGCCAGCGCGAACTGACCCTGCGACGGCAGAAGGAACTCGGAGTCGTGCCCCAGGACGCGGAACTCGCGAGCTGGGCGGAGGGCGTCCCGCACTGGGACCAACTCACCGACAACCAGCGCCAGTTGGCATCCAGATTCATGGAGACCTTCGCCGGGTTCACCGAACACGCCGACGTGCAGGTCGGCAGATTCCTCGACGCGCTGGAGGAACTCGGCGAGCTGGACAACACCCTGATCCTCTACATCCTCGGCGACAACGGCGCCTCCGGCGAGGGCGGCATCGAGGGGACGATCGTCGAGCACCGGCTCGGACACGGCGTTGTCGACGACCCCGACGAGATGATCGACCACCTCGACGAGATCGGCGGGCCGTACAGCTACCCGATCGCCCCGGCAGGCTGGGCGCTGGCGCTCAACACCCCCTACCAGTGGACCAAGCAGGTGGCTTCGCACTTCGGCGGCACCCGGGACGGCATGATCCTTCACTGGCCCCGAGGGGTGCCCGAGGGCGGCGGACTGCGTCACCAGTTCTCGCACGTGATCGACGTACTGCCCACGATCCTGGACTGTGCGGGGATCCCGGCACCCTTCAGCGTCGACGGGGTGACCCAGCAGCCCCTGGAGGGGACCAGCATGTGGCACACGCTCGCCGATCCGCGGGCGCCCGAGTTCCACCGCACCCAGTACTTCGAGATGTGCGGCAACCGCGGCATCTACCACGAGGGCTGGATGGCCGTCACCCGGCACGGCATCCCCTGGGAGATGGTGCCGGACACCAGCCGGAGGTTCTCCGACGACGTCTGGGAGCTCTACGACCTGGACAAGGACTGGAGCCAGGCGCACGACCTCGCCTCCGAACACCCGGAGAAGTTGCGCCAGTTGCAGGACCTGTTCCTGATCGAAGCGGCCAAGTACCAGGTCTTCCCGCTGGACGACCGGGTCACCGAACGGGAGAACCCCGCCGTGGCCGGGCGCATCGACCTGCTCGGCGACCGCATGTCCGTGACCTATCGCGGCGGCATGCGGCGGTTCACGGAGGAGACCACCCCCAACATCAAGAACCGCTCGCACAGCATCACCGCGGACATCGACGTGCCCGACGCGACGGCCGAGGGCGTGCTCATCGCGCAGGGCGGCCGGTTCGGCGGCTGGTCCCTGTACGTCACCGGGGGCAGACCGGCGTACGTCTACAACTACTTCGGAATGAGCCTGTACACCGTGCGCGCCGACGAACCCCTGACACCGGGACGGCACGAGGTACGGCTCTCCTTCGACTACGACGGCGGAGGACTCGGCAAAGGCGGGACTGCCGCACTCCTGGTGGACGGCGAACGGCGGGCGACCGGACGCGTCGAGCGGACGATCCCGTACTACTTCTCCTTCGACGAGACGCTCGACGTGGGAGTGGACCTCAGTACGCCGGTGACCGACGACTACCCCGTCCTCGACAACGAGTTCACGGGCACCGTGCACACCGTGCGCATCGACCTGGCCCCCGCGGCCGGCGAACCGTCGGACTTCGACGGTGGGTTGCACCGGCGCGTCATGGGGGCTCAGTGAGCCGCTGTGCGCCCTGGACTTCGACTCGATTCCCTCACTCAGCCTTCAGCCTTCAGCCCTCACCGCAACGCGCAGACGCGTAAGGAGCACGACACCATGACACGACATTGGAGAGCCAGCACAGCCGGCCTGGCCGTTCTCGGCCTCACCCTCACCGCGTGCGGCGGAGCGAAGGTGGGCGGCGACAGCTCCTCGGCTTCCGACAGCTCGGGCAAGTGCGGCACGTTCAACCTCGCGGTCAACCCGTGGGTGGGCTATGAGGCGGACGCGGCGGTCATCGCGTACATCGCCGAAAAGGAACTCGGCTGCACGGTGGAGAAGAAGGACCTGAAGGCCGAGATCGGCTGGCAGGGGTTCGAGACGGGCGAGGTCGACGCCATTCTGGAGAACTGGGGCCACGAGGACCTCAAGAAGAAGTACATCACCCAGCAGAAGACCGCCGTCGATCTCGGCTCGACCGGCAACAAGGGCATCATCGGCTGGTACCTCCCGCCGTGGATCGTGAAGAAGTACCCGGACATCACCGACTGGAAGAACCTCAACAAGTACGCCGCCAACTTCAAGACCTCCGAGTCGGGCAGCAAGGGCCAACTCCTCGACGGCGACCCGTCGTACCAGACCAACGACGAGGCCCTGGTCAAGAACCTGAAGCTGGACTTCAAGGTGGTGTACGCGGGCAGCGAGACCGCGCTTATCCAGGCCTTCCGGGACGCCGAGAAGAACAAGAAATGGGTCATCGGCTACTTCTACGAGCCCCAGTGGTTCTTCTCGGAAGTACCCCTGGTCCACGTCGAGTTGCCCAAGCACACGGAGGGCTGTGACGCCGATCCGGCGAAGGTCGCCTGCGACTATCCCGTGTTCGACCTCGACAAGATCGTCAGCACGAAGTTCTCCGAGTCCGGCAGCCCGGCCTACGACCTCGTGAAGAACTTCAATTGGACCAACGACGACCAGAACACGGTCGCGAAATCCATAGCACTGGACAAGATGACGCCGGAGGCGGCGGCGAAGAAGTGGGTGGACGCGAACCCCGACAAGGTCAAGGCGTGGCTCGGATAGGGAGTCGGTGAACTCTCTGCTCACATGCGGCGGTCTTCTCAATTCATCGGGCGGGCATCCTCGGGGGCCCCGATCCAGCGGCTGATCTCGATGTCGGCGGACGTGTCCCGCGGCAGCGTGGGCGCGATCACCAGTTCCTCGACGACCGTCCGCTGCGGGAGCGAGGCGCACAGCAGCACGGCTCGCGCCACGTCCTCCGGCTGCACCATGGCCGCCCGCTTCTCCTCGCTCGGCGGGGCGGCGCGGCTGTCCAGGATCGGTGTGTTCACCTCGCCGGGCAGGATGCAGGTGGCGCGGATGAGGTCGTTGCGGAAGGTGTTGTGCAGATACGTCATGAAGTTGCGCACGCCCGCCTTGGCCGCGCCGTACGGTGCCCCGCCGAGGAGGGTGGGCCGCACCGCGGCGAGCGAGGACACCGTGATGACCGAGCCGCCGCCGTGCTCCAGCATGTCCGGGAGCACGGCCTGGGTGAGCAGGTATACGGCGGTGAGGTTGACGCCCATGACGTGGTTCCACTCCTCCTCGCTGATCCAGCGGACGTCCAGGACCTTGCTCGCGCCGCCCGCGTTGTTGACGAGGATGTCGACGGGCCCGGCCACCTCTCGCGTCCAGTCGACGAGTTCGCGGACCTCGCCGGCGTTCTCGACGTGCGTGGAGTGGGTGAAGGCCGTGCCGCCGGCCTTCTCGATCACTGCGGCGACCTCGTCGAGGACGTGCTGCCTGCGTCCGACGAGGACCACGCTCGCCCCCTCCCCCGCCAGCAACAGCGCCGTTTCCCGGCCGATGCCGGTACCCGCGCCGGTGATCAGCGCGGTCTTTCCCTCGAGGGTTCCCATCCGCCTCAGCCCTCCCAGCTGTGGGCGCGCCATACGCCCTCAGGGGTGAGGATGCCCGGCTTGCTGCCGCTCTTCACAGGGCGCGAGGGGTGCCGCAGACGTCGGCGACATCGCCGTAATCGACGATTCTGAGCTCTTACGATGCGCGGCTTGCTTGATCAGCGCCTCTACGCCTTGATTGATGCGGCCGACCTGGCGGCCTGCTCGATCTTCGCGCGGTAGGCTGCACGCGCTTCCTCGTCGATCTGCTTCTCGTGTTCGGCGCGCAGCCCGGTCCGGCCGTCGAGGCCCTCGCGCAGGATATCGGCGTGCCCGGCATGCCGGATGGACTCGCCGAGGACATGGACCATGACGGCGAACAGGTTCGTGTCGGCATAAGGCTCCGGCCACCACGGCACGTGGCCGGGCGCGTCGAGGGGAAGCTCGTTGATCGTCGCGTCCGAGTGTTCCCACGTGCGCCGGTAGAACCCGATGATCTGATCGCGGGTCTCGTCCTCGGTCGCCCACAGATCGCTGCCGTCGGAGTCCTGCCACCGGCACAGCGGTTCCGGGGAAGGGCGGTCGAAGACCTCGCCGAAGTACCTGGCCTCGACGGTGGCCACGTGTTTGACCAGGCCGAGGAGATTGGTCCCGGTCACTGTCAAAGGCCGGCGGGCGTCGTATTCGGACAAGCCGTCGAGCTTCCAGAGCAGCGCCTCACGGTCCCGCCGCAGTCTCCCGTGCAGGTTGTCTTTGGCGAATTCATCGATCATGCGGCATGAGCCTAGGCCACCTTCCGCGACGGCAAGCCGGTCACCGCCCAGGAAGAGCCATCACACGGCGGTCGGCTTCTCCAGGCGCCATCCCTGGGCGCGGCTGCGTTCGGTCCAGAAGGCGGCGTAGCGTCCACCGCGGACCAACAGTTCGTCGTGGCTGCCGGTTTCGACGATGCGTCCGGAATCCAGGACGACGATCTGATCGGCGCCCGTCACGGTCTGCAGCCGGTGGGCGATCACGAGGACCGTACGGTCGGCGGTGAGTGCGGCCAAAGCGTCCTGGACGGCCGCCTCGTTCTCCGGATCGAGCGCGGCTGTGGCCTCGTCCAGCAGCACGATGGGGGCGTCCTTGAGGAGGGCACGGGCGATGGAGACCCGTTGCCGCTCGCCGCCGGAGAGCCGGGTGCCGCCCTCGCCGACCTGGGTGTGCCAGCCGTCGGGGAGGCGTTCGACGATCTCGCCGACCCGGGCCTGCCGCGCCGCGATGCGGATCTGCTCGTCAGTGGCGTCGGGGCGGCCGAGGCGGATGTTGTCCTCGATGGTGCCTTCGAAGAGGTAGACATCCTGGAAGACCAGCGAGATCTGCCGCATCAGGTCCTCGGTGGCCAGATCGCGCACGTCGGCGCCGCCGACACGCACCGTGCCCGCGTCGACGTCCCAGAAGCGGGCGATCAGCCGGGTGATCGTGGTCTTGCCCGAGCCCGACGAGCCGACGAGCGCCGTGAGGGTGCGCGGCGGCACCGTAAAGCTCACCCCGTCGAGCACGGTGCGGTCGCCGTAGGAGAAGCGGACGCCGTCCAGTTCGATGGAAGGCTCGCCGGCATGGGCCGCTGCGGCGGGCTCGGGCAGTGGCTCGGTGGCGAGTACCTCGTCGGTGCGGGCGAGGCTGTTGCGGGTGATCCGCAGCGCACTGCCGACGTCGACCGCCTCGATCAGCGGTTCGGCGAAGCGGGCGGCGAGCACCAGGACGGCAATCAGCTCGGCCGGAGCCGCCGAGCCCTCCGTGACCAGGACCGCGGCGATGACGAACACCAGGGTGAAGGCGAGCTGGACCGACAGCGAGAAGCCGGCGATGCCGGGCAGGGCCGTACGGATCTGGCGGTATCCAGCCCGGTGTTGGTCGCGCAGGGCCCGGTCGAGCAGCTCGTGGCCGGCCGCCGTCCTGCCGTGGGCGCGCAGTACGGCCTGGCTGCGGGCGAACTCGACGACGCGCCCGCCCGCTTCGGCGGCCGCCGCGTCCACCGCGTGGTCGGTGCGCTGCACCAGCGCGCCGGTGACCCGGTACATCACGGCGAGCAGCGGCGCGGCGACGATCAGGGCCAGCCCCAGCCGCCAGTCGAAGACGAACATCAGCACGGCCACGGTGGCGGGGGTGACCACGCCGGTGACCACGATGCCGAGCAGGTGCGCGGGAGCACCGGCGACGTCCATCAGGCCCTGCCCGGCAGTCCGGCCGAGCCGTCCCACCCGCTCCCCGGTGAACCAGCCCAGCGGCAACCCCGCGATGTGGTCGCCCACGCGGTGCCGCAGCCCACGGATGAGGGCGATGCCCAGCCGGTAGCCCATCATCGAGTGGACGTAGTTCATGGCGGCCGCCGCGAGGGCCGCGGCCGCCAGGGCGCCGAGCCGGCGGGCCGCGGCGCCGGTGTC
>NZ_JBFALC010000013.1:135611-176994 GCF_040656035.1 Streptomyces sp. NPDC050211 | reverse complement strand
ACATGCCCCTTCACCCCTGAGGCCCTGAGCATCGCCGCCGAGACCGGCATCACCGCCATACACCGCGGAGTGCTGGAGGAGTGGAGCGCCGGGGAGCCGCTGAGGGTTCTGGAGTAGGCGCGGCGTGACACACGGAGGCCCGAAGCCGCAAGAGAAGGTTGCGGCTTCGGGCCTCCGTCATGCTACTGAGTTGCTGCAAGTTACTCAGTCAGCGCAGCTCCTCCGGCGGCGTCCGCTCCCCGTCCACCTTCTCCACCCGCTCCAACTCCCCCCCACACACCACATACCGGTACCGAGACGTGAACACCGGCGTGCAGGTCGTCAGCGTGATGTACTTGCCGGCCTTGTTCTTGCCGGATTCCTTCGGGATGGGCGAGAGCACCTTGACGTTGTACTTCGAGGTCTCGGGCAGGACGGCGTAGACCTTGTAGACGTACCACTTGTCCTTCGTCTCGAAGACGATCGGGTCGCCCTTCTCGATCTAGTCGATGCAGCGAAACCTGACAGCGATGGCCTTGACCATGTCGTGGCGCACACTGTCCTCGTCTCACTCTGCGGAGTTGACTGGACAATGGCCCGGTCCGGGCGACGCTGGCCAGCCTGCTCGGCCAGCGTCCACCCGTTCTTCCCCCGCAGTGGAGCGATCAGTAGCCTCAGCTGGTTAGTGCGTGCCGCTCCCGGGGAGGTCGCCCGATCTGACGCCCGTCAGGACCAATCGCGGCAGGAGTTGAGCTTGGTGTCGCCTTCGAAGCGCGCCACCTCGACCCCGGTGGCCCAAATGCCATTCGAAGTCTGGGCTGTGGTGCTGAGGGTCAGGGTGTTGCCCGAGCCCGAGGTGAGGGAGTGCCACTTCCACGTCGTGACCGCATCGGTCCCGACCGCCTTGGTGAGGAGGCGCACCCGCACGTGGTGCCCGTCGGCGGACGTGTCCGAAACCGACAGCGAGATCTTGAACTCGTCGTACATCCAGTTGTCGCCCGAGGGGTAATTCGCCCCCATGCTGCCCCTCGCCCCGGTCGTCGAGCAGCTGGCGGTCCCCTCCGCTGCGGATGCCTGACCGGTGAACGCGACCGTGAGCACAGCGGTCGCGGCAACGGCGGTGGCTATGCGCGTGCGAGTTCTCATATTGCTTCTACCCTTCGGTCGCCGGTGGCCCGATCCCCCTCGGACGGTGGCCTCCCGGTGATCGACGCCGATGGTTCCCTAAGCCTTGATCAAATTCAAGTACATGTCGAACAGTTGATCGACATTGGGCCAGTCCACTTGTTGTTAGCGGATAGTTCAGATCTCTGCGAGCGAACAGGGGAACCTGCGCGCCACCGACGCCCCCTCCGCTGGCACGTTCACACCAGTTTCGAACAAATGATCCCTCCGCGGTTGGCTCAATGCCGCCCAGCCGTGAAGACCGACCGAACTTGGAGGGACCATGAAGAAACCCGACAGGGAAGCGACGGAAAACATGCACGTTCCGGGTGCTGCCGCACGTGCGGATTCGGCGTCTGCGCTGGTGGGAGCGATCCGAATCGGCGCACAGGTGCGCACGGATGAAGTACGACGGCCTTTCGGTAACCGGCCCATACGGCGGCCGAAAATGATCTATCTGGCAGGCCGACGAATGCCCGAAGGCGCTCAGCGCAGCTCCGCCGGCCGCGTCCGCTCCCCGTCCACCTTCTCCACCCGCTCCAACTCCCCCCACACCACATACCGGTACCGAGACGTGAACACCGGCGTGCAGGTCGTCAGCGTGATGTACTTGCCGGCCTTCTGCTTGCCCGACTCCTTCGGGATGGGCGAGAGGACCTTGACGTTGTACTTCGAGGTCTCGGGCAGGACGGCGTAGACCTTGTAGACGTACCACTTGTCCTTCGTCTCGAAGACGATCGGGTCGCCCTTCTGGATCTTGTCGATCTTGTGGAACTTGGCGCCGTGGCCGTCACGGTGCGCGGCGAGGCTGAAGTTGCCGTTCTTGCCGCTGGTGGGGAGGGCGGCCTTGACGGGGTCGACGTAGTAGCCGGCGACGCCGTCGTTGAGGATCTTCGAGGTCGTGCCCTTCTCCACGAGGATCTCGCTCTTGCTCATCGCGGGGACGTGCAGGAAGCCGATGCCGTTCTTGCTGTCGAAGGCGACGGGGCCGGAGTCGCCGTCACGGGCCCAGGTGTCGCGGACCTTGTCGGCCTGCTTGTCGGCCTCCCGGTCCGCGATGACGTTCGTCCACCACAGCGAGTAGACGACGAACAGACCGAGCACCAGGCCCGCCGTGATGAGGAGCTCACCGAAGACACTGACCGCCATGGCGATCCGCCCGGGACCGCGGCGGCGCGGGGCGGGCGCGGATCCGGGCGCGCCGGTGCGCTCTGCGTGCTCGGTGTCGTCAGTGGTCGCTGCCACGTTCATCCGCCCTTACGAGACGAGCGCATCCGGCTTCCCCTTGCTGCGCGGCCGTTCCTCGACCATCTTGCCCCAGACGATCATCCGGTACTTACTGGTGAACTCCGGCGTGCACGTCGTCAGCGTGATGTAGCGGCCCGGCGCGGTGAAACCGCCGGCCTTGGGCACGGGGTCCAGCACGCTCACATTGCTCGGCGCAGTCACCGGCAGGATCGACGCCATCTTGTAGACGTAGTACGTGTCCTGCGTCTCGACGACGATCGGATCGCCCGGCTGAAGTTTGTTGATGTACCGGAACGGCTCGCCATGCGTGTTGCGATGCCCCGCCAGCCCGAAGTTACCGGTCTTCGCACTGGGCATCGCCGTCTTCAGCGCGCCCTCGGCGTAGTGGCCGACCATCCCCTTGTCGAGCACCTTCTTGTTGCTGATGCCCTCGGCGATCGGCACCACCACGTCCAGCTTCGGGATGTACAGAAGGGCGAAGCCCTGCCCGGGCTCGAAGGTCCCCGGGGCACGTTTACCGCTCGCCCAGTCCTGCTGGAGGTTGCTCGCCGCCTTCCCGGCCTGCGCATGCGCCCGGACGTTCGTCCACCACAGCTGGTAGGTGACGAACAGCAGCATCAGTACGCCGGTGGTGATGAACACCTCACCGATCGCCCGGCTGGCCATGACACCGGCGCTCGGCTTGTTCGCCCGCGCCCGCCGACGAGCCTCCACACGCGACAGCGGCCGCTCGTCCTCCGCCTCGGCCGACGACGCCGCCTCCCGCGGCTCCCGCGCCCCGCCATGCCGCCCGTGACGGCGCTTGGCTGCCTTTCTGCGGGCCGCTCGGCCACCCGGGGCGGGTCCGGTGGCCGACGGGGCAGAGAAAGCGCCAGAAGCCGATATGGACGCGCCGCCGGCTGCCGGAGGCGGATCGGGTATCCGCAGGGCGACGGTCTCCTCATCGACGGGAGGCAGAAAGGCCTCACCGCCCGGCGGTATGGAGGGTCCGTCCACAGGGGTGTCATACGCGGATGCGTCGACGGGCGTGCGATACGAGGCGTCATCGACGGAAGCCTGATACGACGGCGCGTACGGCTCCTGCGCCGCATAGGCCTGCGTTTCCTCCACCCCGTAGGCCTGCGTCTCCCCGGCTCCGTAGCCCTCCCGTACTCCTTGGCCGTACGTCCCCTGCCCGCCCTGCCAGTCCTCGCCCTGCCAATCCTCGAACGCACCCGGCGCCCCGTACGGCTGCTCGCCGTACGAGGTCCCCTGGTCGCCGGCGTTGCCATAAGCGGCCGCGCCGGACTCGCGCTCGGGGCGCAGGGCGGTCACGCCGAGGCCCTGCCCACCACCGGGGCGAGCCCCGCCGACCTCGCCACCGCACCCTGGTCGCCGCACTCCACCAGCCAGTTGGCCAGCATCCGGTGACCGTGCTCGGTCAGCACCGACTCGGGGTGGAACTGCACACCCTCGACCGGGAGTTCACGGTGCCGCAGGCCCATGATGATGCCGTCGTGGGTGCGGGCGGTGACCTCCAGCTCGGCCGGGACCGTCTCCGGCTCCGCCGCCAGGGAGTGGTAGCGGGTCGCCGTGAAGGGCGTCGGCAGGCCCGCGAAAACGCCCTCGCCCCGATGCTCGACCAGCGACGTCTTGCCGTGCAGCAGCTCGGGCGCACGGTCCACGACACCGCCGTACGCCACCTGCATCGACTGCATACCGAGGCAGACGCCGAAGACGGGCACCCCCGTGGCGGCACAGTGGCGGACCATGTCCACACAGACCCCGGCGTGCTCCGGCGTGCCCGGGCCCGGCGACAGCAGCACCCCGTCGAAACCGTCCTGGGCGTGCGCCGTAGACACCTCGTCGTTGCGCAGGACCTCGCACTCGGCGCCCAGCTGGTACAGGTACTGGACCAGGTTGAAGACGAAGCTGTCGTAGTTGTCGACGACGAGAATGCGCGCGCTCACTGGTTGTCCACCGTCACATCGTTGAAGGGAAGCAGCGGTTCAGCCCACGGGAAGACGTACTGGAAGAGGACGTAGACCACGGCCACGACCAGCATGAGCGAGATCAGCGCCTTCACCCATGCGTTCCCCGGCAGATGCCGCCAGATCCAGCCGTACATGCCGTCCCTTCCGTCGCACCACGGCACCAGACTCACGCCGTACCCGCACCAGACTAACGGCGCAGGGCCTCTGGTTTCCCGGCCTCCACAGGCTGGGTGGAGTCGAGATGAGCCCAGACGATCAGCCGGTGACTGCTTCCCCACTCCGGATCGCAGGTGGTCAGCGTGAGATAGCGGCCCGCACGTGTGTACCCCGATTTACGTGGCACAGGATCGATCACCTCAACGTCGGTGGGAACGGTTTTGTAGGGCCCTTTGTCGATCCTGTACGTGAACCACGTCGCCCCGTCCGTCAGCACCACCGCATCCCCCGCCCTCAGCTCGGGAAAGTCCTTGAACGGGTCTCCATACGTGCGCCGATGCCCCGCGACCGAGAAGTTGCCCTTCTGACCGAGCTGGGCGGTGCGCGCGTAGTGGCCGAGGCCCTTCTTGAGCGTGCCGGTGGCGGTGCCCTCGAGCACGGGCTTGTTCCACGTGAAACCAAGACGCGGGATGTACATGATCGCGAAAGGCTTGCCACTCTCGTACAGCGCCGGCTCCGCCGGGGCGGCCGAAGCGCCGGGGGCCGCCGACGGCGCGGGCTGCACCGCCCCGCGCGCCCACTGCTCCTCGAGCTGGTCGATCTGGTCGCCCATGACGTTGTCGGCCTTCACGCCGATCCAGAACAGCACATAGACGACGAACAGGACTATCAAGGTGCCTACGGTGATACAGAGCTCGCTGACAGTCCTGACGACGACACGCACCGGCAGCTCCTGAACAGACTCACTCCACGGGCTGGGCGTACTGCAGATCCACTGTGCCCGAGTAGCCGGGCAGAGTCACCGCCCCGTCCTCCTCGACTTTCCAGCCGAGCCCGTACACGTTGACGTACACCATGTAGTTCTGGATCGCCGGAGACGCGGTGAGCGCCTTCTGCAGCTTCTCCGGGTCCCCGACCGCCGTGATCTTGTACGGCGGCGAGTAGACGCGGCCCTGAAGAATCAGGGTGTTGCCCACACACCGCACGGCGCTGGTGGAGATCAGCCGCTGGTCCATGACCTTGATGCCCTTGGCACCGCCCTGCCAGAGGGCGTTCACCACGGCCTGGAGGTCCTGCTGGTGGATGACCAGGTAGTCGGGCTGCGGCTCGGGATAGCCGGGGAGCTTGGCCGTGGCGTCCGGCGGAGCGTCGTTGAGGGTGACCGTGATCGCCTCACCGGTGAGCTTCTGGGTACCCGCGTTCTTCTCCAGGGCGGCCAGCCTGTCGTCCTCGGCCTTGCTGCTGCCGTCGTCCCGCTCGGCAAGCGCGTCGATGTCCTCCCGCAGGCCCGCGTTGGATTCATCCAGCTTGCCGTTGTTGTGGCTGCGCTCCTGAATCAGGTCGGACAGCTTCAGCAAGGAGTCATCCGTGCGGATATTGGTGCCTTTGGCAGTATTGAAACTGGTGAAGAAAATGAGCCCCGCGAGAGCGAACACACCCGCTGTGAGCACCCGCACCGGCCGGAAACGGCGTCCGCGGGCAGGGCTGGATCCCGTCCCGGGGGAGTCGGCAGAATTGCTCAACGTACCCTTATCTCCTTCGGCGCCGCGGAAGCACTACGCTAACGGACGCCCGGGGGAGCACTAAGAGTCCCCTTGTACGCTGCCCCGGAGCCCGCCCCAGTTCCCTGCGCGGCCACGCAGCGCATCGACAGGAGAGACCCTCGTGCCGAAGTCACGTATCCGCAAGAAGGCCGACTACACGCCGCCGCCGGCGAAGCAGGCGACCTCCATCAAGCTCACCAGCCGCACCTGGGTCGCGCCCGTCATGCTGGCCATGTTCCTCATCGGCCTGGCATGGATCGTGGTGTTCTACGTCACCGACGGCTCCCTGCCCATCGACAGTCTCGACAACTGGAACATCGTCGTGGGCTTCGGCTTCATCGCCGCGGGATTCGGCGTTTCGACCCAGTGGAAGTAGCGGCCACGGGCCGGTGAACACAGTTCTGCCCAGGCCTATCCGCTGAGTTATCCACAGTCGTTGTCCACAGTGTGGAAAGAACGACGATCTGTGGATAACCCATCGAGTGTTGACGCCGGTGTGACAGACCTACCGGCAACCGAAAGCACGTTCGCCCCCTGTATCTGACCTGCGGAAACGTAGGTCAGATACAGGGGGCGCAGCCGTTCCCGCACAGCGTGCACAAGATCCGCCACAGACTGTGGACAATGCTGGGGATCAAGTGAGCTGGGCTGTCCTCAAGAGAGTCACTCCGACGATCACGACCAGCAGCAGCACACAGCTGCCGTACTGGACGAGGTTCCGCCGCTCGCGGGGGGCGTGGACCATCGCGTAGCCGATGGCGGCACCGGCGACGAGGCCGCCGATGTGCGCTTGCCAGGCGATGTTGGGCCAGCCGAAGGTGAAGATGAGGTTGATCACCAGAAGGGCGATCACCGGCCGCATGTCGTAGTTGAGGCGGCGCATGAGGATGGCGGTCGCGCCGAACAGGCCGAAGATGGCGCCCGAGGCTCCGAGTGAAGGCTGGTTCGCGGCAGCGAGCAGGTAGGTGAGCGCGCTGCCTGCGAGACCCGAGACGAAGTAGAGCGCGAGGTAGCGGACCCGGCCGAGCGCGGCTTCCAGAGGACCGCCGATCCACCACAGGCTGAGCATGTTGAACAGGATGTGGATGTAGCTGCTGTGCAGGAACATCGCTGTCAGCAGCCGATACCACTGGCCCTCGGCCACGCCCTCGACCCCGCCGAGGAGGGGAAAGTAGGCCCGCCCGAGGAGCTCGAAGCGCTCGGTGAAGCGGTCGCCGACGGACAGCTGGACAAGGAAGACGAGGAGGTTGACGCCGACGAGAATCTTGGTAATCAGCCGGGGATCGACAGTCACCGTGCCGCCGGCGATGGTGCGGGGCCGGGATGCGGTGGGCGAGACGCCGGTGCCGGTGCCTTCGCGGACGCAGTTGGGGCACTGGAAGCCGACGGAGGCGCTGACCATGCACTCGGGGCAGATGGGGCGCTCGCAGCGGGTGCAGCGCACGCCGGTCTCGCGGTCCGGATGCCGGTAGCAGACAGGTGCGCTCTGCGCGGGGCCCTGGTCCTCCGGGCCCTGTGGGCTGCCTGGCGCCTGGTCCATGGGATCCCCTCGTCTCGTACGCAGCTGAACCGCCCCGCACATCCTTACGGATGAGCGGGGCGTTTGGTTCCCTGCGGGAGGTACCGGGCCCTTCGGACCCAGGGTCTGTCCTAGCCTTCGCGGGTCTCGACGACGACCGACTCGATGACGACGTCGTTGACCGGGCGGTCGGTGCGCGGGTTGGTCTGCGCGGACGCGATGGCGTCGATGACCTTCTGGCTCGCGCCGTCGGTGACTTCGCCGAAGATGGTGTGCTTGCGGTTCAGCCAGGTCGTCGGGGCGACCGTGATGAAGAACTGCGAGCCGTTGGTGCCCGGACCGGCGTTGGCCATGGCCAGGAGGTAGGGCTTGTCGAAGGAGAGGTCCGGGTGGAACTCGTCCTCGAACTGGTAGCCGGGGCCGCCGGTGCCGTTGCCCAGCGGGTCACCGCCCTGGATCATGAAGCCGCTGATCACCCGGTGGAAGACCGTGCCGTCGTAGAGCTTGTTGGTGGACCGCTCGCCGGTGGCGGGGTTGGTCCATTCACGCTCGCCCTTGGCGAGCTCGACAAAGTTCCGGACCGTCTTGGGCGCGTGGTTCGGCAGGAGCCGGACTTCGATGTCGCCGCTGTTGGTCTTCAGGGTGGCGTAGAGCTGCTCAGCCACGATCTGCCTTCCGTTGTCTTCCTGTGACCCCCTGATCCTCGCACGGTCCACGCCGTACGTCGCCCGCCGCCCGGTTCCGCACCGGTTTGCCTGCGTGTCGCCGGGGAGAAATCCGGGCGAGTGGCCTCGGGCCGGGGGCGCGAAGCGGCGATCCGTGGCATTGTCGACGACAAGCTCCCGTTGCCCCGTATTCATCCGCTATTGCACTTGATCCATGACCCGGATGCCCGCCCTCACATGCCCAAGGGCTTCCTTGCAGGCATGATCCGTAAAAGGGTGGATAGCCGAAATACCGTACGCCACCGAGGAGGAGGATCCCGTGACCCGCATCGACAGCGTGCGCGCCGCGACCGGCTCGGCGAAGGACAGCGTGCTGCACGCCGCGGAAGTGGTGGCGCCCTACGCCGACACGGCCAAGGACAGGGCCGCGCACTATGCGCACGAGGCACGCGTACGGCTTGCGCCGAAGGTGTCGCTGGCCGCCGAGCAGGCGCGCGCTCAGTACGGCACGCATGTCGTGCCGCGTCTGGAGCAGGCCCGCACCCATGTACCGCCGAAGGTCGACCAGGCCGCCCATGAGGCCGCCGCCCGCACCCGCAAGGCTGCTCGGCAGGCCGCCGACTACTCCAAGCCGCGGCTTGAGCAGGCGGTGGCTGTGGCCGTGCCCGTCAAGGACGAGGCCGCTGCTCGGAGTGCCGCCGCGTTGGCTGCGCTGCGCAGCCATGTCTCGGCCGAGGACATCCAGAAGTTGGCCCGTCGGCACGAGCGGCGTGCTCGGGCCGGCCGGGTCGCCAAGGCGCTGGCGGTTCTCGGCGTGTTGGCGGGCGGTGCTTTCGCCGCCTGGAAGTGGTGGGACAAGCAGGCCAACCCGGACTGGCTGGTCGAGCCGCCCGCCGCGACGGAGGTGCCCGAGGGCGGCCGACTGACCTCGGTGGACGGCAGCGGTCAGGCCGTGCTCGATCCCGAGGTTCAGGCCAAGGAGGCTGAGGAGGAGGCCGCCAAGCGCGACGAGGGTCGGTGAGCGTTCCGGCAGGTCGCGCCAACTGTGCGGTGGGGCGGGAGACTTGAGGGTCTCCCGCCCCACTGTGATGTTTCACGTGGAACAGGCGTCGAGCCCGGGCATGCGTTTACACACGCCGCTCCCGATGACGTTTGCAACGGCCCAGTTGTGCAGGTTCGGCACAGACTTCCTTAACGGAACGTATTCCTCTGGCTACCTATAACCGTTCACACCAGCTCACACGGCCTGCACGCCGGAGCGCGCTCCCTCATCCGCCGCCGGTCACGGTCGGCGACCGCTTCGCCGCCCTCGCCCGCCCCATCTGTTTGCGCAAAGAACTGCAACGCCCTCGGGCGCCCCACGTGACGCACGTCACTCCTGGAAACCGGCCCAATAAAAGAACCGGCCAGGCGCCGCTGAGGCACCTGGCCGGTCCGAGGTGTGGAGCCTAGGGGAGTCGAACCCCTGACATCTGCCATGCAAAGACAGCGCTCTACCAACTGAGCTAAGGCCCCGGAAGATGAGCGTCCGACCGGAAGAACCACATACCGGCGGGCGCCGCAGACCAGAGTACCGGGTCGCCCCCCGTATCTCGCAAAAAGATTGGGGGTCCCGATGGACCGCCACTCTCCGTAAGATGCTCGGCGTGGTTCGCGACAGCGAACCGCCGTTTTGGGGAAAGCGATGGGGAGACGCAATGGACGCCGCACAGCAGGAAGCCACCGCAAGAGCGCGGGAACTGCAGCGGAACTGGTACGGGGAGCCGTTGGGGGCGCTCTTCCGTAAGCTGATAGACGATCTTGGTCTCAACCAGGCTCGTCTCGCGGGGGTACTGGGCCTGTCCGCACCGATGCTGTCGCAGCTGATGAGCGGCCAGCGGGCGAAGATCGGCAATCCCGCAGTGGTCCAGCGGGTGCAACTACTGCAGGATCTGGCGGGGCAGGTCGCGGACGGCAGCGTGAGTGCGGCCGAGGCGACCGAGCGCATGGAAGAGATCAAGAAGTCGCAGGGGGGCTCGGTGCTCAGCAACACCACGACCACGACCAGCAGTTCGGGGGCGCCCACGGTCAAGCGGGTGGTCCGCGAGATCCAGTCGCTGCTGCGCTCGGTGGCGGCGGCGGGAGACATCATCGAGGCGGCGGACACCCTCGCCCCGACCCACCCGGAACTGGCAGAGTTCCTCCGGGTGTACGGCGCGGGCCGCACCTCCGACGCGGTCGCGCACTACCAGTCCCACCAGAGCTGAACCGGCGCCCGGTCACCGAAGGGGGTTCGGTAGCCGGGTCGACGGCCGAGGAGTGGGCGCAAGGGTTCGTGGAACACGGGGGGCCGCGATCCACGGGGGTATCGCTCATCGCACAGGGGGCGGCAGGAGTCGTATCGCTCATCTAGGGGGAAGCAAGGGGGACAGCCGCAGGGGGAGGAGCGACGCACAGCCATGGGTGAGGTCTTCGCCGGCCGGTATGAACTGGCCGACCCGATCGGACGCGGCGGCGTGGGCGCTGTGTGGCGTGCCTGGGACCATCGCAGACGCCGCTATGTCGCCGCCAAGGTGCTGCAACAGAGCGACGCGCACTCGCTGCTGCGCTTCGTGCGGGAGCAGGCGTTGCGGATCGATCACCCTCATGTGCTCGCGCCGGCCAGCTGGGCCGCTGACGACGACAAGGTCCTGTTCACCATGGATCTGGTCGCCGGCGGTTCGCTGGTCCATCTGATCGGGGACTACGGCCCGCTGCCGGCGCCCTTCGTCTGCACCCTGCTCGACCAGCTCCTGTCGGGGCTGGCCGCGGTGCACGCGGAGAACGTCGTGCACCGCGACATCAAGCCCGCCAACGTCCTGTTGGAGGCCACCGGCACGGGCAGGCCGCGGCTGCGGCTGTCCGACTTCGGTATCGCCATGCGCCTGGGCGAGCCGCGGTTGACGGAGACCAATCTCGTGGTGGGCACGCCCGGATATCTGGCGCCGGAGCAGATGATGGGCGCGGAGCCGGACTTCGCCGCGGACCTGTTCGCCGTAGGGCTGGTGGCGCTGTATCTGCTGGAGGGCGCCAAGCCGGATGCCAAGGCCCTCATCCAGTACTTCGCGGAGCACGGGACTCCGGGGGCGCCGAAGGGCATTCCCGAGCCGCTGTGGCAGGTCGTGGCCACGCTGCTGCAGCCGGATCCCCAGGCGCGCTTCCGCACAGCCACGGGGGCGCGCAAGGCCCTCGCCTCGGCCGCGGAGCTCCTTCCGGAGGGCGGCCCGGACGACGAACTGATCGAGATCTTCGACCAAATCGGCCCGCTTCCCCCGGGGTTCGGCCCCGAAGGCCCACTCAAGCCTGCACGGGGCGTGGAGCCGACCAGGGGCGGGCCGGGCTCGGCTGCCGAGCGGGGCGACACGGGCTACGTGCCGAACAGCTCTGATACGGACTCCGATACGGGCTCCGGGCCGAACAGCTCCGGCGCGGGTTCTGGCCCGACCGGCGCGGGCGCAGCCGTCGTACCGGCTGATCTGCGCCAGGAGACCGATCCGCGGCAGGTACCCGATGCCCAGCAGCAGGTCGGCGGTCCAGGGCAGGGCACCGATCCCCGGCAGCCGACGGGGTCGCAGCCGCCCAGCATGTCGGACACCGGCAGCTTCCATCTGCCGCCCCCTCAGCCCACCGGCTCCTCCCCTCGGCCGCAGCAGGTGGATGCCCAAGCCCAGCGGCGACCCGAGCACCAGCCACAACCACAACCTCAGCCGCATCCACAACTGCACCCACATCCGCAGCCCCAGCCACCCGAGGGCAGCCACCACAGCCCCGCCACCTTCTCCCCCTACGACCCCACGCATGTCCTGTCCTCCCCCCAACCGCCCACGCCGCGCCACTTCACTCAGGCCCTGACACCGGCATCGCATCACCGCGCCGATGCCTCTACTGCTTCGTACACCGCTCAGGACCCGCAGGTTCCACCTTCCGCGCAGGCAATTTCGCAGCCACGCCACCGGGCAGCCCGCCCACGCCGCCGCCCCGGCCCGCCGGCGAAGGTGGCCATCCCGCTGCTGCTGCTCGCGCTGGCCTGCTACGTGGTGGGGTTCTGGGCGCTGACCCGCATCTGAGCCCCGGCCCGCGGGCACATCCGCCCTACCAGGCCCCGGCCCGCCTCCGCGCCATGAGCGTCCACACCCCGAGCACCGCCACCAGCACTGTGCCCGCGCCGATCCCGCCCACGGCGACCACCGTCATCGCGGCGTCGCCGCTCCCGGATGCCCCGGAGCCGCCCCCGAGGACGGCCTCCTGGTCCTGTGCCGTGACGTCGAAGAGGTTCGGCGGCTCGGCTTTCCCCGCGTAACCGGGCTCGCCCTCGGCCTCACCGCTGACACGGATCCGCAGCGTCAGCCCGAAGGGCCCGTCGCCGAACTGGTCGGCCACCTGCTCCGCGAGATGGACGACGAGGTAGTACGAGCCGGCGAACCGCATGCCGCTGACCGGGTCGGAGGGACTGGCATAGCGGTTGACGTAGGCGACCGGCGGCAGCGGATCGATCGACTCCGCCTTCTGGCTGCCGTTGTAGTGCAGGCTGACGTCGTCGACCTGGGCGCGTACGGGGTTGTAGAGGGACATGTCCAGGGCGGCGGCCACGAGGCTGCCGTCGCTGCTCGTACTGCCCAACTCGGCGGTGGCGTAGAGCTGCTGTCCCCAGTCGACCGGCACCTTGTAGAAGAGGGTCTGGCCGGGCCGCAGGTCGTCCCGCCAGACGCCTTGACCGATGGATGTGGCCCGGGTGAATCCGCCGCCGCCGTCACGGTGCTCGGCCTCGCTCAGCACGGGTGTGGGCGAAGCGGAGTTCCAGTCCTTGGGTGCTTCGGTCTCGGTCGCGCTGGTCTGCCTCAGCTGTGGTTCGGAGGCGGGGGCCAGCTCCAGGTCCCAGGCGTCGGGTGAGGAACCGCTCCGGTCGACGCGCTCGACGACCACGTAGTAGGTGCCCGCGCCTTCGCAGGAGGAGCCGCTCGCGGCGGCCTCGCGCTCTCCCCAGGCGGCGATCGGGTGCGGGCTGCGGCTCCCGAAGGTGGCGGTGTCGTACGAACAGGAGCGGCTGTTGGCGTCCTGTACCGACACCTTGAGGCTGTCCGTGGGGGTCACTGTGGTGCCCGCGCGCGGGACGGCGGTCACGGAGACGTACACGTCCGAGGTGGCGTCGAGTTCGAGGCGGTAGAAGAGCTTGCCGCCCTGTGGGAGGGAACTGCGGTACGTCGTGGCCACGTCCAGCCGGTCGGCCTCCGCGGTGCCTGCCGCCCCCTCGACGGACCGGGCGTCCTCGTCGAAGGCGTACGAGCTGGGCGTTCCGAAGGCGTTGGCGCTGGCCGCCGCCCCTGCGGCGAGCGCCGCACCTCCCGGCAGAACTGTCGCCGCACACAGGACGGCTGCCGCGACAGCCACGCGCGCGTACTGCGACGGACAAGGATGACTGGGCCATCCCCTCGCACGCCCCCACGTCGTACGCCGCCGCCCCATGACACGCCACCCCTCGTCGTCGCCGGACCCGGGACCGTGGCCCATCCTGCCCCGCTCGGGGGTATGTCATCCGCGCAATCCGTACGAGCGGCCGAAACGCCCGCCTCGAAGGCACCTCGTGGCACATCGCGCCCCCTCGCACATCCGGGGATGTCCCGCAACACAAAACCCCGACCGCTCGGCGGCCGGGGTTTTCAGAATCCGATGTCGATACTCACGAACCCGTGGGCACGGAGTCAGTCGCCTCCGTCCACAGATCCTGCTCGGCGCGATCCGCCTGGATCTGGCGGTACACGAGGAGCCCGCCGATGGCGGCCAGTGCGACCAGGAGAAGCTTCTTCACCGCGCGACCTCGTCTTTCCTTGACGTAGGGGACCTCTGCCGCCCGACTATACACACCGATCGATATCGATCGGTGACCTGAGTCCGCAGCCAACTCCCGTCCGGAACACCGCAGTAGAAGCGGACGACACCTCTCCGATCGGAGGGTGATCACACCGACACGGACGGCGACTTTATGACCCCACTTGCGCTTTTCATCCCCTCTGCACCCATTCGTGTGGTGTTGATCGGAACATCGACGCGCAAGGGGCGTCGGTCCACCACTTCGCGACCCACATAAACATCATGAGGAAAGTACGCAAATCGCCCAACCCGAAAGTGAGGGGCCATGGCCAGGAACAAGGTCATGAAGCTGTGGACCGCCATCGTCACCGCCTTCCTCGCGCTGTGCACGGCGCTCGGATTCGCCACCACGACCGCGAACGCGGCCGTACCGCAGTCCGAGGCCGCGAGCGACAGCGTCACGCACGTGACGGCGCCGCCGATCCCCTGGGCCTGGTCCCGCTCACTGCCCCCCACCATGAAGCAACGCATCCGCGCCGAGGCCCACGGAAAGTCCCCCAGCTGTCGGCACCGACCGCAGACGGACACGGTTGCGGACGCGGCACTCGAAGCCGCCGCCCTCTGCGACCCGGCCGAGCCCCTCACGCTCCTCCAGCGCTGAGTCCCGGCGCGCTCCTTCCTCCTCCCCCATCCCGCACCGGCGAACTTGCGTACAGCACCGCCCGGACCAAGTCCCGGCCGCTCGACTCGAGCGGCCGGGACTTTCTCACGAACAAGTGACGGGGCAGTAGCGGGGTACCAGATCCACACATGCAGAAGCCCGGTAGATCCTGGGGATCTACCGGGCTTCTCACCTGGCGCTATGCCGCTGTGGGGCTAACAGGATTTGAACCTGTGGCCTCATCCTTATCAGGATTCAGGCCTAACTAGATGATCTCCGCAGGTCACCTGACCTGCGACGGAACACCGAATCTACAATCTGCTACCCAATGCATATCCGCCCCACCCCTGTGCCGCGTATAGGTCTCCCGGGATAGTTCCGGGATAGCTCCATGGAATCCGCTGATCTCATCAGTCCGTGACCTGTCACGCGGAACCGACATGATCGACCTAGTGATAGCGCAGATCAGAGCCGAGCAGATACGACCCCTGGCGTCCAGGTCGTTCCTACAGTGGCGCGCTCCACCTGGACGCCAGGAACCACGCCCGCTCCACGGTGTGGGTCGACGGCGGACGGGAGGGAGCTGGGGAGGGTGGGGGTTGAGCAGAAGGCACTGGGCCGTATCAGTGATCTGGTCCTATTTTCTGACATCAGCAGCCACGGACGGAAATCCAGGTATAGAACCTGCCTATGGAGCCAACAGCTGCCAGCGTCGCAGCCGCTCGAAGCATAGGGAAGATCGGTGCGGCAGCCATCAACCACTACAAGCCCACCGGCGTAGCGCGAGTCGGCAGTGCGGAGGATCGCGCGCAGGCATATAGGCGCCTGCTAGATGCCACGGTCCAACACCGCCTCGCGCTGTCGTACGTTGAGGCTCTCAAAGCTTCGCCTGACAGTAGGCACCCACTGTTCGTGGAGTCTGCGCGCCACATGATGGCGACGGGAGCAGAAATCAACTGTGCGCTCCAGGGCGTGCAGCTCTGCGCGCCCTATTTCGTGATCAGAGCAGCCCAGAACGTCGTGGATGCGGTCCCCGTTCTGAGCGAGGAGGGCTCGGCTACCTACCAGACATGCCAGGTTGAGTTCCTCAACGCGGCACGCTACGACCTGGATTACAACCCGAAGCGATGGCAGATCTGGAAGCGGCGGAAGAGCAGGAAGTTCGCTGCCCAACCTCCGCTGCTCCAGCTTCAGTCGAGGTGACGCGCCGCTACCATCAAGGGCAGCGGCAGTCAAGTGATGGTCTGCGGGGTGACATTAACACCTGACACCAACAGGCGCGGATGCCAGCGGACGATGCAGAACGCCAGCGGCTAGCCAAGCAGGGAACGACGCGGATCGAGCAACGTCGGCACCTGTCCTTGATCGACCAGATAACGATGAGGCCAGAGGTTCAAATCCTGTTACCCCCACGCGGCCGGTGGCGCGGAGAAAGCCCACCAGCGAAAACCCCAGTAGCTCACGCGGCCGTCACCGCCCGCAGCCGCCGCGCCGGCTTCCGCTTCTCCGCCCCCGGCTTCCGCTCCTCCAGTGCCGCGAGGACCTGGCCCGCGTAGTCCGCGGCCGCGTGCGTGTAGATCCACGTCACCTCACCCGCGCGCTCGTGCCCGAGGATCTCCTGGGTGATGACCTCCGGGACGCCGCGCTCGTGGAGCCGTGAGGCGAAGGCATGCCGCGTGTCATGGAAGTCGGGCCACCAGTCCGTCCGCTCGACCTTCTCCGCTCGGCTGCGTCCAGTCTCCTCGTCTCGCTTCTGCACGGTGATAGTCCGGACGGTCTTCCGGACGACGCCAGCATCGTCAATGGCCTTGATCCAGACGCGCCAGAAGGCAGACCTCCGGAGCGGCGCGCGGTACGGCTCACCCTCACTGCCGTTCACCTTGCTCCCCCGGCGGACCTTGTTCCGGCCGTGGAAGACCAACTCGTCCGTGCACAGCCCATCCTTCAGCTCCGACACAGTGCGGCTGGGATTGCCCTCCTTGCTCTCCTCCATCCACAGCTCCTTGAGCATCCGGGCCGCGAGCCCGGTGAGCGGCACCGTACGAAGGCCAGCGTCCGACTTCGGGTACGCCTTGCGCTTGATCTTCCCGCGCGGTTCCACCAGGACCTCGCGCACGTGGATGCGCCGACCCTCGAAATCGACGTTGCACCAGCGCAATCCCGCCAGCTCCTGGAACCGGAGCCCGGTCTCCTGCGCGACGATCAGCAGCGCGTGGAAGTACTCGGGCAGCTGCTGGCGGATCAGCCACAGCTGCGCGTACGTCGGCGGGCGCCGGTCCTCGGGGTGCTTCTTCTTCACCGTCGGCAGACGTACGCCCTCGGCCGGATTGAAGGGGATGCGCCGGTCCAGCTTGGCCGCGGTCAGCATCCTGTCGAGCACCTGGAAGCACTTCGTCACCGAGCTGGCGGCGAGCGGGCCACCATTCTCGTCATGCAGCGCGTTGACCCAGAGCTGGGTCGCGCGCCACTCCATCTCGTACAGCTTGACGTTGGCGAAGGTGGGGGCGATGTGGTTGCGCCACATGCCCTCGTCCCGCAGCTGTGACTGCGTCCAGTGCTCGATGCGGTGCTCCCCCTTGGTCTGGGTCGGCCACCACAGCGTCCACCAGGCGGAGAGGGTGATCTCGCCGCGGGCCGGGTCGATCCACGTCCGCTTCCTCATATCGGTGCGGGTTTCCTCGAGGAACGCGACCGCGTCGTCGTACGTCGGCTTGGCTCTGCTCCGCTCCTTTCCGGACGGGTCGGTGTAACGGGCCTCCCACGATCCGATGTGCTCGTCGATCGGCGGCCGGTCGCCGGGGTGCCTCTTCAGGCAGGGTGGGCAGCCGCAGCGCCTGGACGGGATAGGTCGTGGGTTGTTGGTGGCCCTGGTCAGGGCCGTCTTGCGCACCATCTGGGTGTTCTCCTGATCAGAGAGCCGGTGCGCCGGCAGATGTCGGGCTGAGCGCGAGAGGCAGTCGAACGGGCTCGCCGCAGTAGCAGTGCAGGCCGGCACCGGGGACGTCGGGTGCGCCGAGGTCGACCGTCAGGATCGCGTGGATCTCTCTGATCAGGTCGTGCGGGCGGGTGCCCCTGTCTACGAGGATGGTCACCTCGTCCGGGTCCCAGATGGCGATCTTCTGGAGATCGTCGGCCACGGCAATGCGAACGCACACAGGTATCCCCCCAGGGTCGTGCAGGGCACGGAACGACCGCTCCGGGAGGACAGCGGGTAACTGATCGTACCTATGTGTGAAGAGACTGTGGAGATGATCTGGCATATTCCAAGGGTTTGTTTCCCCGCGGACCAAACCCGGATAGATCCCCCTTTCCTCAGCTATCCCATGCGACCTAAAACAGGGCTCCCCCACTAAGGCAACCCTTAGTTGCCGTTACTGGACGCGACTAACCGCCTGCATGGCCTCGGCGTACTTCACCACATCGCGTTGCTTGCCCTCCGGCAGGGCCCGATAGATCTTCAACAGCCGAGCCTCACGCTCGTCACCAACCGGGCCGGGCACCGGCCGGCCCGCCGCCTCGAACATCTCCTTCGGCGTCACCTCCACGCCCCATCCGCGGAACACTTCAACCAGACTTCGGAGCACCTCGTGGTCGATGCGCGAGGTGCCTCGGGTGCGGTTTATCCACGCATTGAGGGTCGGATAGCGGACGCCGGACTCGGTCGCCAAATCCTTCTGGGTCTTGTCGGGCCTCGCCCCGAGGAGGCGTTCGAGGAGTGCCGCCAGGTCCTCGCCCTGCTGGGCGTGGTCCTCGGCGGGTTCTACGCCGGGGTGGTTCTGGTGGCTCGTCACTTGATGAGGATCGGGCATGGGCATCTACATGCGCAAGTAGATCGCAGACCGATGACCCGTTCTTGACGCTGCTCCGGCGCATATACAAGGAACCTTCTGCGCCCCTGTGCAACGTAATTGCGCCCCTACATGCCCCTCTTGACGTCATCTGCATCTACACGTAGATTGTAGATACCGCAGGTCAGCAAGGATCAGCGGAACCCGATTCGGCCATGCGCCGGAGGTTCACCATGCGACGACTGGACAGAGGTGCCCCGCTGCGGGCCGCCATGAAGGCGGCCGGGCTGGACATCCCGCACCTCGCCGCCAAGACGAAGGATGTAGACCCCACAGGCAAGGGACTGTCCGCTTCGTACGTCGGTTTCATCGCCGGGAACGGCAAGACGGCACGCGAGGAATGCAGCGACCGGGCCGCCGATCTCATCGCATCCGCACTCGGCAAGCAGACCACGGACCTGTTCGAGACTGTTCCTCTTTTTTTGACCTCAGGATCTACATCTACGCGCAGATCGCAGATCGAAGGCCGACGGAAGCCGGAGCTGCCGGAACAGCTGATGGATCAGCGGGAGCTGTCCCGCTTCCTGCGGAAGTCCCGGAGCTGGATCGACAAGCAGATCCAGGACGCGAAGGAGCGCGGCGAGGTCTGGCCCGGCCTGATCTACGTCGGCAGCTCGCGGCGGTTCGACCCGCACGCCGTCCTCGACGCGATGCGGCAGCGCACCCCCGCCTGAAACACGAGAGCCGCCCCGGATGCGACCCGGAACGGCTCTCCACAACCCGAAAACCCCTACGTCAAAGGAGACCTGGTCGTGTCACACCAGGCTAACGCCAAGATCAACCCGCCGGGAGGTGCGGTGTCCGAGCTGGTGGCCCGGGCGGCCGCGGGCGACCGTGACGCCTTCGGCACTCTGTACAACGATCACCACGACGAGGTGTTCGCCTTCCTCTACAACAGGACCCGCGACCGGTACCTGGCTGAGGACCTGACGCAGGACGTGTTCGTACGCGCCCTGCGCCGACTGAGCACCTTCACCGCCCCGCGCGACAGCGGTTTCGCTGGCTGGCTCGCGGTGATCGCCCGGAACATCCACCTCGACTACGTGAAGTCCGCGCGGGCGCGGCTGGAGGTCTCGGTCGCCGAGACGTACGACGGTGACTCCCGCGACCGCTCCGCCGAGGTGTCCGCGCTGCGGGAGCTGGACATCGCGGAAGCGGCCGAGACGGTGACGTCGGCGATGCGGGGTCTCACCCCGTACCAGCGCGAGTGCATCGGGCTGCGCTACATCGAGGAGTTGTCCGTCCCGGAGGTCGCCGCCCGGCTGGGCAAGGGCGAGGGCGCCGTGAAGACCCTGGCCTTTCGGGCGATGACCACCCTGCGCCAGGCGCTCGCTGAGCAGGGGGCTGCGGCATGAACAAGAACTTCCCCCACGCGGTTCGAATCGTCCGCAAGGCCCTCGGGTCCGGCGGGAGCGACCCTGCGGCCGCCATCGTCCACGCCCTCAACAGCACCGGCCTCCTGGTTGACCCGGAGAAGTCGTACGGCATGGAGCCGCAGCGCACGCCGGTCGACGGGGGCCCGCGCGAGCACCAGGAGCAGCCGCAGCTGCCGCCGCGCACCGAGTTGGAGGAGCAGGCACTCGCCTGGGACGAGTCCTGTGAGCGGGCGCGCAGGGTGGCGGCCGTTATCCAGCGGCACATCGGCGAGCACCCGGCGTTCCAGAACATCCAGCTGGACGGCGACCGCATCCTGGTCGCGCTCCACATCGTCAATCAGTCCCAGTGGGGCCAGTGGCGCAGGTACTTCGGCATCAGGCACGACAAGGAGACCGCGCTCCCGTACATGGTCGCTGGTGACGGCTACCGCGACGGGGTCCGCGTCTCGGTCGTGGCGTACGACCTGCCGGAGGCCCGGAAGCACGCGCAGCAGATCGCCAAGGCGCCGTTCGAGTTCCAGGGCATCGTCTACGACCTGGCGCTCCCGCAGCAGGACGGGGCCGGTGAGGTCTGGTTCTACCAGGGAGTGCGGACAGCGGACGGCATGCCGCTGCTGTCGGTCGACGGCCGCCCGGAGCGCTGCACGCTGGCGAACATCGTGCGCCTGTCGGGTCCGTTGACGCCCGTCAAGGGTGCGGCGACGCCCGTCACCGACGAGGGCGGTGAAGCCGCATGACGCAGCCCACCGAGTCCCTGTTGGCGAAGGTGCGCGCTCTGTTGGCCAAGGCCGAGGACCCCGCGTCCACGGCAGAGGAAGCGGAAGCCTTTACGGCTAAGGCCACGGAGCTGATGGCGAAGTACGGCATCGAGCGGGCCATGCTCGCCGACGTGGACGCCGAGTCCGACGTTCCTGCGGACCGGATGATCACAGTGACCAATCCGTGGGCCCGGGAGAAGCAGAGCCTCGTCGCGGGGATCGTCGAGGCGATGCGAGGCCGCGCGGTGTTGCGGGATCGCGGCTCTGTGCACCGGGTGCACATGTTCGGCTTTCAGTCGGACCTGGAGCGCGCCGAGCTGCTGTACACCTCACTTCTGCTCCAGATGACCCAGCAGCTCACCCGCGTCGAGGTGCCGTGGGGAGAGAACCCTCGGGCCTACCGGCGGTCGTGGATCATCGGGTTCCGGTACGAGGTCGTCCGCCGGATCAAGGCAGCCGAGGCCCGCGCGGTCGCGGAGGCCAGCCGCCCTGAGCAGCCCTCGGAGGGACGGAGCACCGAGCTGGTGCTGGCCGACCGCACTGCCCTCGTCGAGCAGCGAGTGCTCGCCGAGTACGGGAAGCTCAAGAAGCGCCGCACGACGTACCGGGGCACTGGCTTCCGGGACGGGCAGGCCGCCGGGCGTACGGCAAACATCGGGCAGACCGGCCTTGCCGGTGGCCGCCGAGAGATCGGCGGTGACCGCTGATGCCTGAGCTGACCACCCGCCGCGCCTACCTCCTCGCTGCTGTGATGGAGTACGGCCGCCCGGTCACCACGCAGCTCGCCGAGGGGCTGATGGCCGACTCGCCGTGGCCGACGACCGGCCGGAACACGGCCCGGAAGGACCTGCGCGGCCTGGCCAAGCACGGCCACCTCACCGCAGTCGACACCGGCCAGGGCCGCGTCTACCGCGTCACGGCCGTTGCCGAGGGCGGTGACGGCCGATGATCTCGAAGCTCGCCATGCTGGCGAAGAAGACGATCGAGGGCGCGTGGCTGAACGGGCCGTCGTACGACCTGGCGACACAGGCCGCCGAGGCCCTGGAGTCGGCGCAGCTTCTCCAGTCCCCGGAGACGGCTGCCGAGCTGGAGCGGCTCCGTACGGAGCTGGAGCAGCGGACCCGGGACCTCGCGGACATCGTCGCGGGCCCGACCGACCGGCTGACGCGCACCTTCGCGCCCACCCAGGCCCTCCGCGCGGACCAGGCCCCCGAGGCTGACACCCCCACGCTTGTCGTCTACCGCGCCTACGACGGCGCGATGCCGCTCGGCACCTACACCAACACTGCGGCGGCCCGCGCGCATTGCGAGGCTGACGCCCGCCGCAAGTGGCCTGACGAAGGCTTCATCTGGATCAGTGACCCGGACGGCGGCGGCGACCTTGTCACGAGCGATGTCGAGCGGCCCACGGGCTACGTGGTGACCGCTCTGACGGCCGCGTCCGAGTACGACCCGGAGGCCGACGAGTGAGCGCCTACAGCAGGGCCTACCAGGGCCTCACCAGCGACCGGCCGCTCGGTCCCGGCGAGGCCGCGCAGCTGCTCGCCGAGCTCCGCCAGGAGACCGGCACCGAGCTGGCGGACGCCATCGAGAAGCAGCTGTCCGGCAAGTACCGGCGTACCGCGACGGACACCGACGCCGAGTTCCGGCGGAAGCGCCGGCAGTACGGCGCCGCCATGCGCGTCGTCAACGCCGTCCGCCACCTCGCCGCCTCCCCTCTCCGCACGTCCATGCCCAACCAGCGCACCCGGAGCACGTCATGACCACCTTCACCTTCGCCCCGGCGACCCGCGAGACCGCCAAGGCTCGCATCGCCCTCCAGGGCCCCGCCGGCTCCGGCAAGACCAAGACCGCCCTCCGCATGGCCGAGGGTTTCGCGAACGGCGGCGCGATCGGCGTCGTCGACACCGAGCGCGGCTCCGCGAAGAAGTACGCCATCGTCCCCGGGCGGCCCGACCTCGGCGGGCACGAGTTCGGGCACATGCCCATGGCGTTCTGCTCTCCCGAGAACCTCATCGCCGCGGTGAAGGCCGCCGAGGAAGCTCGGTTGGCCGTGCTCATCGTCGACAACTGGTCCCACTTCTGGGCGGGCAAGGGCGGTCTCCTCGCCCGCGTCGACCAGGAGGCCAAGAAGCCCGGTCACTACGGCGGTTCGTACACCGCCTGGGCGCCTGTCAACGACCTTGAGCAGGACATGCTCGACGCCCTGCTCAACTTCCCCGGCCACGTCATCGTCACCATGCGGACGAAGAACGACTACGAGATGGAGGGGAAAAAGGTCACGAAGGTCGGTGTGAAGACTGTCCAGCGTGAGGGCGCGGAGTACGAGTTCGACGTCGTGATCGACATGATCGCGGGCACCGGCACCGTCACGAAGACCCGATACGAGCCGCTGTACGACGTCAGCGTGCACCACCCGGGCGAGGACTTCGCCGAGGTGATCCTGGAGCAGCTCGGCCAGGGCGTCGACCCCGTCCAGGTCATCGTGGACGAACTGGTCGCCGACGGCCTGACGTATGACCGGGCGCTGGAGCTCCACGGCCAGGCGAAGACTCGGAACCTCCTCGGTGCCGACCTGCTGCACCCGAAGACGGGCGAGCCCGCGAAGCTCGGGGACGTCATCAAGGAGTACGGACAGGCCGTCAAGACCGTCACGACGGGCGTCACGAACACCTCGGCCCCGTCACCGCAGGCTGCCGACGCCGAGGCTGCTGCCGCCGCCCACTCCGGTGATCCGGAGCCGTCCGACGACATGCACACCGCGGCGGCTTCGCCGGAGCCCGTCACGGCCCCGCAGATGCGGATGATGCACGCCTGCTTCGCCAAGGTCGGCCTCGGCCACAAGGACTCGCGGGCCGAAAGGCTCCGCGCGACCTCGCTGATCATCGGCCGCCGGATCGGCTCGGCGAACGAGCTGACGAAGGACGAGGCCCAGACCCTCCTCGACACGCTCACGACGTGGGGCGAGCGGGAGAAGCCGGCGGATGAGTTCTCCGCGATGGTCCAGGGCCTGGAGGACGACGCCGCCCGCGCCGCAGCTTCCGCTCCGGCCGCCTGATTCACCACTGACCGCGGGCCCGCCCCGACTTCCCCCATGCGGGGCGGGCCCGCACCCCGAGAAAGGAGGTGCACCACAGTGGTGAACCCCACCATCGAGCAGGCCGAAGCGATCGACGCGTACGGTGATGGGCTCGACCTGGTCCTCCAGGCCGGCGCGGGATGCGGCAAGTCCTCGACGCTCAAGATGATCGCCCGGTCCGACAGGCGGCGCCGGATGACGTACGTCGCCTACAACAGCGCCATCGCGGCCGACGCCCGCCGCAGCTTCCCGTCCAACGTCAACGCCAAGACCGGTCACGGCCTCGCCTTCGACCCGAAGTACGGCACCCGCCTCAAGCGGCCCCGCCAGACCGCGCACCAGGCCGCACAGGCCATCGACGTCCGCACGATCCTCGGCATCATCGGCTCGACGCCAAGCATCCTCACGGACCTCGGCGGTCTCAAGGCCATGACCTCGAAGATCATCATGAGGAAGGCGTTGGACACCGTCACCCGGTTCTGCCACAGCGCCGACGACGAGATCGTCCAGAAGCACATCCCCCACTTCGACGGTCTGAAGAAGAGCCGCGGCGAGCTGGTGAAGCTGGTCCTCCCGGTCGCCCGAGCGGCCTGGGAGGACCTCCAGGGCGAGGACAGCGTCCTCAACTTGAACCACGACCACTACCTGAAGATGTGGGCGCTCTCGAAGCCCACCATCCCCACGGACGTGGTGCTGCTCGACGAGGCGCAGGACACCAACGACGTCCTCTCCGCCGTCCTGCTCGCCCAGGAGCACGCGCAGCGCATCGCGGTCGGCGACTCCGCCCAGCAGATCTACAGCTGGCGCGGCGCCAACGACGCCCTGCGCAAGTTCGCGACCGAACTTGGCTGCCCTGAGCTGACGTTGAGCCAGTCGTTCCGGTTCGGCCTCGCCATCGCCGCCCGCGCCAACCTGTGGCTACGGATCATCGACGCCCCGCTCCGCCTCACTGGCTGGGAGGCGGCTGAGTCCACCGTCGGCCCGCTCGACGCCCCGGACGCAATCCTCTGCCGAACCAACGCTGGCGCGATGGGGATCGTGATGGAGAGCCTCGCCGCCGGCCGAAAGGTCGCCCTCGTCGGCGGAGGCGGCGACATCAAGCGCCTCGCCTGGGCCGCCGAAGCCCTCCAAGACGGCAAGCCCACCGACCACCCGGAGCTGTGCGGCTTCGCCTCCTGGGACGACGTCCGCGAATACGCCGCCGAGGAGGACGGCTCCCTGGAGGTCCTCGTCAAGCTGATCGACGAACACGGGCCCGAGCGGATCGTTTCGGCGGCCGATGGCCTGGTCTCCGAGGCACAGGCCGAGCTGGTCGTGTCGACCGCGCACCGGTCCAAGGGCCGCGAGTGGCCGGCCGTCCGCATCCACAGTGACTTCCGGGCGCCGAAGCCGGACCAGAAGAACGGCCTGGTGGTCCTGCCCCGTGAGGAGGCCCGCCTGGCCTACGTCGCGGTGACCCGGGCGCGCGAGCAGCTCGACGACACCGCCCTCGCCTGGGTGCGCGACGTGACGGCGGTGAGCGAATGACCAGCGCCCCGGAGTGGATCTCGGTACCCAGGATGACCGTGCCGACGGTGTGGCTCGCCACCCCGGACGGCCTGGTCTCCCTCGACCTGATCGCCATCGAGCTGGCGATGAACGGCCGCCGGAAGCGCTGGACGCTCAGCCAGGACGAGGCCCGGTACGCGGCCCGCGTGATGCTCGACCGCAAGGTGCCGTACTCGGTCATTGCCTCGCGCGTAGGAGTGAACACGAACACCTTGCGCGCCTGGTTCCCGGGCGAAATCGAGCCCGCAGATGACCGGTCCGCCCGCAGCGGGTCCCGCAAGGCTGCGCCGACCTCCGACGTGAAGTGCGGCACCCGTCGCGGCTACGGACGTCACCACCAGCGGGGCGAAGTGCCCTGTCGGCCGTGCAAGGACGCCAACGCCATGGCGGATCGCTACTACCGCAAACACGGCACGTACCTGGGCGCTCCGGAGCCCTCCGCGGTGGCTCTGTGACGGGCGTCAGCGGCCCGTCACGTACCCGCCGCCTGCACAACTTCGTTTGATCTTGACCGACCGTACGGAGGACCCGTCATGGATCGAGATTGGGAGCTGCAGGCCGCCTGCAGAACTGAGGACCCCGACATCTTCTTCTCATCGAGGTCGATCGGCCTGGCGCGGCAGACCTGTCGGGGATGCCCGGTCCGGATGGAGTGCCTGGAGTCCGCCCTCATCCGCGAGGCGGGTGTGGCGAAAGCATTCCGGACCGGCATCGTCGCGGCCCTCTCGGGCGCGCAGCGATGGGCGATCGAGCAGCAGCGGAAGGCCGCCCAGGCCGCTGAGGCTGATGCGAAGCAGCCGGAGAAGAAGCAGACGGGGCGGCCGAAGGGGTCGGGGCTGGCGCCCTGTGGGACACCCTCCGCGTACCAGCGGCACGTGCGCAACAACGAGCCGATCGACGCGGCGTGCAAGGCCGCGAACGCGGCGAGCAGGCGCGAGTACCGGCGTACGGGCTCCACCAAGGTCCCGGCCTCCCGATGAGCACCGGTGGCCTGGCGGATGAGCACGGCCGCCGGGCCACCGGCCAGCACCCCACCCACCGAATGAGGAGCGCGTGAGCACTGAGGCCGTGACCTGGGCGATGGACGACGCCCCGATGCTGCGGACCGACAAGGGTCGGCCCGACAGCACGGCGCGGCATGTCCTCCAGGTCCTGGCCGAGCACGCGCGCCCCGACGGCTCCAACTCGCACCCCTCGGTCCTGCGGATCCAGTACCGGACCGGCTACGACGAGCGGACCGTACAGCGGGCTCTTCGCCGCCTGGAGAGCGGCGGGCTCATCAAGCAGCAGGGCAGCGTGCAGGGCCGTAAGAAGTGGCGGCTTCAGGTGCAGCTCAAGCGGCCCGAGTTCGACTGGGCTGAGCTGGAGGCGGAGGCCGAGGAGGCGAAGAAGCAGGCCGCGGAGCGTCAGCGTCGGGCCCGCGCGAAGCGTGTCACGCAGTCAGAAGCCGTGACCGTCACGCACGGAGAGTCCGTGACGGTCACGAACTCAGACGACGTGACAGAGGGCGATGTCACGCACTCAAAGTCCGTGAGTCACGCACTCCCACTGCGTGACGTCACGCACTCTGCGTCCGGACGTCACGCACTCAGTGCCCCCCTAACCGTCATTAACCACCAGTGGAACCACCAAGAACCGTTCGCGGGCCAGGCAGACGCTTCCGGTCCTGCCGTCGAACCCACCCCCGGTGACACAAAAGACGCACCAGACGAGGTCCTCGACGGAGAGCCCGTCGATGACGCTCCGTCCGACGTCTCCGAAGCCCCGGTCACCGCGCAGACGATCGTGGGCGAGTGGCTGGCGCGATGCGCCGAGCGCCCGCCGTCCGCCGTCATCGGCCAGATGGCCAAGCAGATCCGGATCCTCCTCGACGAGGACCGCATCCACCCCGACCACATCCGTCGCGGCATCGCGCACTGGATGCGCAAGGGCCTCCACCCCTCGACGCTCCCCAGCGTCGTGAACGAGGTCATGAACGCCGCTGCGGCCCCAGGCGCCCCCGCGAACGACCAGCCCGCCAGCGGAACCGTCTTCGACCGCGCCCGGGCCCGCGTGGCCGCCCGCGCCGCAGCACGCCAGGAAGGAGCAGCCCCGTGACCGAAGAAGAAGCCGTGCAGATCGCCGAGTACGTCCAGGCCGCCTGCCCCGCCCAGAAGTTCGGCGAGTACACCCCCGACGTCTGGGGCGAGATCCTCGCTCCGTACGCCGTCGACGAGGCCCGCGCCGCCGTCATCGCCGTTGCTCGCCGCCAGCCGTTCGTCTCCCCGGCCGAGATCGTCGCCGAGGTCAAGGCCCGCCGTACCGAGCGCATCGAGCTGGCGAACATCGTCGTCGACGGCGACCCGACCCACACCGGCGCCGAGTCCGCCGCCGCCCTCCGCGAGATCATCCGAGCCGCTGGAGACGGCCACACAGGCGCCAGCAGCATCTCCAAGGCTCTCGGGGCCGGAGATCACCTCGCACTGCCCCCAGGCGCCGATCATGGCCCGTACACAGGCCGTGCAGCCGCCGCCCGGGCCGCCATCGGCAAGATGCCCGCCGACCGGGACCCCACGAAGGACCCTCGCGGCCGCGCCTGCCGACGTTGCGGCGCAGCTCCCGGCTCCAGCTGCACGACCAACGGACAGCGTCGTCAGGACGTCCACCCCGTCCGTCTGGAGGACACCAAGCGCGCGGCCGCCGGCCTCCCGCTCCTGGACCACGACCAGGAGCAGGCCCGCATCAAGGCCGCGTCCGCCGCCGCCCTCGCCCGCGAGGACCAGGTACAGGTGCTGGAGGCCGAGGCGTCATGACGCAGCCGACCCCCCGCAAGCCCGTCCCGTACCGGTTCGCCGCGATGGCGATCCTCTGCACCTGGTGCCGCGCGCGCCCGGGCCAGCTGTGCACGAACCAGCGCCAGACACAGGACCGGCGTCGCGACGTGCACACCACTCGCGCCATCGACTGGATCAGGGTCATGTCAACCCGGTGCCCTGAGCGCATCTGCCAAGCCCCCGCCGGACAGCCCTGCACCCTTCACCCCAACGTCCACCAGGCCCGCATCCTCGCGGCCAACACCCCGACCACCACCACGCCATGAAGCGACTCATCCCGTGCAGAGACTGCCGCCACCCCATCCTGTGGACCACCACCGAGGCCGGGAAGCGTCTCGCCGTCGACCCCGACCCGGACCCCGCCGGGAACACGGCCGTCTGGCGCGACGGAACTGGTGCCGTACGGTCCCGCCGCCCCTCAGCCGAGCTCCCCCTCACCGGCTGGGAGCGGCTCCACATGCCGCACGTCGCCACCTGTCCCACCCACACCGAGCAGTTGGCGCTGCCCGTCGGCGTGACCAGCCTCGCCGAGCACCGCCGAAAGAGACGCCGATGAAGGCCGTCCGCTGCTGCTACTGCCCTCAGCTCCTGCTCACGCCGGAGTCCCGGGCCCGCGGCTACGGCCCCGTCTGCGGCCGCAGACGCGGCCTGATCCCACCCGCGATGCCCCGTCGGCGCGGCGCGACGACACCCGTCACGACGCCCGACGTCCACCCCGGGCAGACCGCCATCCCTATCCAGCCCGAACTCCCGAAGGAGACCTGACCTTGTTGCCCACCCTCACCGGCGTCGGCCGACTCACCTCGGACCCCGAACTCCGCTTCACCCAGTCCCAGAAGGCCGTCGCCAGCGTCACGCTCGCCTTCAACTCCCGGCGGCTCAACAAGCAGACGAACGAATGGGAGGACGGCGACACGTTCTTCGTCCGCGGTACCGCCTGGGAACGCCTCGCCGAGAGCGTGGCCGAGTCCCTCGCCAAGGGCATGGAGGTCATCGTCACCGGTGAACTCCGCACCGAGCGCTGGGAGAAGGACGGCCAGAAGTACGAGCGGCCGGCACTCCTCATCCGCTCCATCGCCCCCAACCTGGCCTACGCGGTCGCGCAGGTCTCGAAGGACGCCGCAGGCCAGCAGAACGCCCAGGGCGGGCAGCACCCTGGAGCCCAGCAGCGACCCCAGGGACAGCAGCAGTACCGCCAAGGCCCCCCGCCCCAGGACGACCCCTGGGCGACCGGCCCCGGCAACAACGAACCCCCGTTCTGATGGCCATCGTTGTACGCCTGACGGGCGCCGACGACCTCTCGGAGATCGTCGAGGCGCTCCTGACGGCTGCTGAGGCCAAGGAACCGCACGCGCCCGAACTGGCCCTCCGCTGGCGCTGGCTCGCGAACGACATCGGCGACGCGCTCGACGCCCTCCCACAACCACGACACTGACCACAGCGGACAGGGACCCCACGCAGGGACCCGCCCCGGCCACCACACCGGAGCAATGTCCATGCCACTCAAACTCTTCCGCAGGAACCAGGAACCGGAACCGGTTCGCCCCGGATCCCAGGGCCTCGCGCGCGGTAGTAGCGGAAACGCCGCCCCGATCGAGGACCCGCTGACCGTCCTGTCCGCGGAGCTGAGCCGAGCCCAGGAGGAGGCCGCGCGCTGGAAGCGGCACGCGGACACCTACGACCGCGAGCGCGCCGAGGCCTCGGCACTGAGCCACCACTACCGCGACGAGATGGAGCGCGCCGAGCGGGACCGCGATCACGCGTACCGGGAGCGGGCGCAGCTCCTCGCCTGGCTCGCTGCACTGCACCCGTCGACGGCCGTCATCACCGCCTCGCCCGACGTCGATGAGGACGGCTGGCAGCTGCTGTACCTCGTGGCCGGCGGCTGGCAGATGTCCTGGCACATCCACCCCCGCGACACCGAGCTCTTCAAGCACCTGACCGTGGTCGACGTGACCGACCCGCGGGCGCAGTGGGACGGGCATGGGTCGGAGCAGAAGTACGAGCGGATGCGGAACCACGTCCGGCTCCTGGCGCTCGATGGTCTGGGCGATGACGACCCGTCACCGCCCGTCAGCACGGCCGCTGGCGAGGCCGACGCGGAGCAGCGCTGATGCCCGAGCCGTACTACTCGACCTTCCTCGTCGCCGAGAACGCGCTGCTGGCCGCGGCCCTCACCGCCCGACTCTTCAAGGCGATCAGCACGCGCACCATGCTGGCTGTCCTCACCCTCGCCGCAGGCGTCACCGCCGTACGCCACTTCAGCACCCAGGCGTGGGTCTGGGGTGCCCTCGTCACCGTCGCGCTGGCCGTCCTCAGCTGGGCTTGGCTGACCGAACCGGCACGTCAGTCCCGTCAACGGAGGGCGTCATGACGGGCGTCGCCGCATACCTGACCTGCGTCATCGCCACCACCGCGGTCATGTGCTGTCACCACGGCGAGGGCACACCGCCCGGCGCGCACCCAGTCGCCCGTGCAGTCCGCCGGCACCGCCCCGCCTGGGCGCGCGGGCCGTACCGCGCCCGCCAGCTCGCCCGCCGTACCCGCCAGGAGCCCACGTGATCAATAACCCGAGCGGTGCCGACTGGCTCAGCGTCATCGTCCTCGCCTGGATCCTCCTCTCCGCCGTCGCCATGACCGTCCAGGCCACCTGGCGCGCGGCCGGCCGACGGCACGCCGAGGCCGACTGGGAACGCCGCCACGTACTCGGTGAGCGCCCTGCCCCGTTGGATCTCTGCTGCATGCTCGCGCGCCACAGCGATGGTGCAGCACACGACCGGCGGAAGTGCACGGACGAGTTCCACCGCATCACCGCCGACCTCGCATGACGAAGGGGCGCGCTTCACGTCTCGCCAGACCAGCGCGCCCCCAGGCAGTGATCACCGTACCGCCCCCACTGCCACCATGAGGAGCAGCGCCGTGACCGCAGCCCACACCACCACCGCAGCCGACCACCTCGACACCATCACCGAACGCTGGACCAGCCTCCAGGATCGCGTCGGCGACCGCCCCACCACCACCTGGCCCCCAGCCATGGGCATCACCCGCCTCATGAGCGACGAGGAGCGTCAGGAGCAGGCCGCCGAACGCGCCGACACTGCGACTGACGCCCCGGGCCCCCGTCCGACGCCCGTCGACGTCGACGTCCTGGACGTCATGACGACCATCGAGACCGGTCTCGTGACAGCCGCGGACTGGCTCGCCGAACGCATCCAGCGGCCGGCCTTCCGCGCCACCACAGGGCGCGGCTGGAGCGACGACGTCCACCGTCAGGTCGTGCTCCTCGCCGCGAAGGACTCGGCGGACCCGCGCCGCTGGACGTTCACCGGCCAGCGGACGGCACCCGAGGCCGCCGAGTGGCTGTCGCTCCGGCTCGGGGGCACGCCCGGCCCGTTCCGCACGCTGGATGAGGGCGAGCGCCAGGCCGTGGAGGAGGTGGCCCGCATGAGCGCCGAGCTGCTCCGGCGCACCCTCGGTGAAGCCCGCCGTAAGGAGGCCGTCCCGCACCCGTGCCCGCAGCCCTGCGGCGGCCAGTTGGTCGTCGAAGGCGGGGATGGCGCTCCGCCGGTCGTACGGTGCGAGGACTGCGGTCGCACATGGACGGATGTGCCCAGTGACGCAGCATGACGGGCGTCCCCGATGGAGCCCCGCGTTAACGATGGATAACCGGTTCTGGATGACCGGCGGCGCATAGTGTGTGCGCCCCCCTGTGCCGCCATGCCCCCAGCCTGACAGGCACACAAAGGGCAGTTCCTGACGCAGGATTACGAAGACACGAAGGGGCCCCAGCGTGCGGCTTCCCAACCATCACCGCTGCGGCCCCAACCTCACCTGAAAGGCGATACCCATGAACATAGCGCTGTGTTTGTCCGATGACGACGGCGCGCGCGGGTGGCGCGTCATCGTCGCGGCTGTCCTCATCCTCGTCATCGTGCTCTCGTGTGCCGGTGTGAGCCCCGAATGGGTTGCCGCCAGCGCGGCACTGATCGGGCTCGCGAGCACGAAGCGGTAAGCGCAGGGCACGCAGACGGGCGCCCCGGGGTCTCTCAAGAACCCTGGGGCGTTCCCCATTCGGCTACGCCCTCGGCCGCCGTCAACGCAGCACCGCGCATCTCGCAAGATCATCCCGCCCAGCCGACGCGCAACACGTCGATCCCGTCGGCGTACGCGGCGAACGTGATCCACGTCCGCGATCCGAACAGTGTGGCCGCGTCCCACCCGCCCGAGGCCGACCACGACTCCCGCCGGAACAGGGCCGCCGCGATCAGCTGAATCACCTCGCGGCGGCTGTCATCAACGAGTACGCCCCGCGCTTCTCCGCTTGCTCCGTGAGGTTAACGCGGTACATCACGCACCCCCGCTGTGTGATCAACCGGACCGTACCGTACGACGGTCTCCTGGCTGTGGGTGGCCCTATCGATAACCGGGTGATCCAGAATTTGGGGCACATCTCACCCGAATGGACGCGACGTGCTGCAATTCGCACAGTCGTGGGCAACCATTTCAGCAGGCGCTCAGAACAGGTAGGGGATTATGGCTACACCCAACAGCACAGAAGAGATAATTCGCATGTTCAATGCAATTGTCCGGCGAGAAGCCCCTCGGAACTCTGCACTAACATCTGACGCCTGGGCCCTGCTCGACAGCGCCCTCACTCCGAGGGCTGAGGAAATAATGGCTGCGAAAGGCGAAGACCGCGACAAGCTGTTTCAGGATTCCGCAGCCGCCCTCCAGCAGGCCGCGAGGGAAGCATCTTCCCAGATTGACCCCATCCGAGGCGAAGGTCGATACGCACGATTCCGCGCCGAAAGGGTAAAGGGCGGACCAGCCTTGGAGGTCGGCCGAGGCGAGATGTCCAGGCTCCTAAAGGACTTCGGCCCCATTCCTCCATTTTGCTAACGGAGACCGATCATGCCATTCAACCTGGCTAAAGAGGCAGTAGTTCAAGTCAACACCCTGGCGTCAGCAGTACTCGCCCTTTCGGTAACTTTCCGGAAAGACCTAGCTACCAAAGCAGATGAGACCTCGGTGGCGATTCTTCAGAGTTCATGGGGACTTCTTATCCTGTCCCTCTGCTCAGGCATCGTTGCTCTATTGGCGCTCACAGGGCAACTATCTAAGGCAGCGGCGGGAAATGCAGCGAATCTCTATGCGGGCGGACTGCGCCTTTTTTGGATCGTGCAGCTCGTTGCCTTTTTTGCCGGGATGGGGCTCTTCGGCGTCTTCGGCATCCGCGAAGTCTGAGGTCGGGAAAGTCGATCACGGCTGAGACCCCAACCGACTACTCCAGAAAACCGAGCACTGCGTCCGGGCCACATTGCGGGCAGGGCTTGACGCCGTCGGCGAGCGCGCGCAGCGCCCCCTCCCGGCTGATGCCCTTTGACCGTTTTCCGGCGTCCCAGCAGTCGCCGACGTGGACGTAGACCGCGGCCCGTCCGGACAGGCCGCGCTCGATCAGCCATTCCGGCGCTGGCGGCCGGGCCTGGAGGCCGCGCCGACACTCGGCTTCTCGCCGCTCCTCGTCGGCGATCCACCGTCGGGTGCGCTCCAGGTCCTTGAGCTGCACGCGCTCCAGGAAGCGGAGCAGCATGAGTCTCGACGGGACCGATTCGTTCACATGTTCTATTTTAACGCTAGGGTGACCTCCACATCGCCAGGGTCGAGGAGACGGCATGGAACACAGGGAACGGATGAGCGTCGAGGAGCTACTGCAGCGCCACGACGTGGACCCGGCCCTCTTGGACCCCGCGCCGGCGGACCCCGACCGTGCGCAGTTCAGGGCACGCTTCGCCCTGCACTGGACGCAGCCCTGCTCAGCCTGCGGAAAGACCCAGGACTGCCACACCTCCCGCGCCGTGACATTCCCGGAACACGGCACACGGTGGGTGGACCTTTGCCGTGATCACATGCTGGCGACCATGCCCGAGTGGCATGGTCCGTCCACAGTGGAGGGCATCTTGCAAGACATCCGGGAGGTCGTCGCCAAGCTGGCTGCCGAGCACGGTACGCCGGCCCGCGTGCGAGTCTGGACAGACGAGGACGGCTGGCATGACCTCGGTGAATGAGCCGGAGCGCTACCACCTCACCCTCAACTCTGCCAACCGCCCTGTACAGCACGGCTGGTGGGGCAGCGACGTGACGGCCCGCGCGAAGTTCACGGTCTGGGTGGGCGAGCACGGCAGCATGCCCGGCGCACGCCTCATCCTGGTCGACGAAGTCGAGGGCCGCACGCTGGCCGTAGGGCCGGAAGAGGCGTAGCGGTCAGCCGGGACGCCGTACGGCCTTCTTCACCGCCTGCTCCAACTCGTACCGGGACTCGCTCACGTCATCGCGGGCCGCGTACTCGGTCACCGCCGCCTGAAACTCGGCGGCCTTGTCGCGCCACACCCTGCGCTGCGCCTCCCAGTCCTCGCCATCGAGGCCAGTGAGCTTCGCACGCTCTGCTTCGGCGGAACGTTCCAGCTTGATCAATTCGTCGGGGATGTCTGCCACGACCGGATCCTAAGCTGACGCCCCGATGACGCCCGTCAGCGCGCCCCGTCGTTGGACCCGTAGCACCGCCCGCGTACGCGCGGTACCGTCATGGACGGCAGATGCCCCCCGTAGGGCGTCACCTCCAAACAGAACGAGCCCCGGCAAGAAGACTTAGGACCCCTCTCGCCGAGGCTCTGACCACAGGAGAGTGACCTCCTATGGCTGAGCTGCACCCTAGTGCGCCCAACCACCCCAGCAACACCCACCCACGCACCGTCACGGCACTCGCCATCACCGCCGCCGGACTGATCTTCCTCCTCACCGGCGTGTCCCTCTGGCTCTCCTACGAGCACCTCCACGACGTCGGCGCCCGTCACGGCTTCGCCGACGACCCGATCCGCGCCTGGGCCTGGCCCGCCACCCTCGACCTCTTCTACGCGGCCGGCGAGGTCCTCATCCTGCGAGCCGCGCTCGCCCGCCGCGTCGACTGGTGGGCGATCAGCCTCGTCGTTTTCGGTGCCGGCGGATCCATCGCGCTGAACATCGCCGGGGTCGGCCCGGGTGCCGAGCCGCTGGACTACGTGGTCGCCGCCGTGCCGCCCGTCGCGTCGCTGCTGGCGTTCGGCGCGCTGATGAACCAGCTGTACCGACTCCTCGTCCCAGCGCAGGACGTGACGCCCGTCGTCACCCCGGAGCGGCCCGCGACGGCCCCCGTCATGCCGCCCGCGCCCGCCGCACCTCCGGCCCCGAAGCCGATCACGTACAGCGATCCCCGGTGCGCCGCCGTCCGTCCCCTGTACGACAACGGCACCCGCCCGGGCACCAAGGCCATGCGGACCGCCATCATCGCCGCCGGGTTCGCCGACCTGTCGGACGGCGTGATCCGAGGCCAGCTCCGCGCCGAGGTTGAGCGGCACGAACCACACCTCGCGCAGCTCCCACCGGCCCCCGTCGCCATCAGCGCCGTTCCGTAGGCACACCGCCATGACCGCCGTCTTCGGCGTGTTCTGTGCTGCGTGCGCGCTGCTCGCGCTCGCCGGTCTGGCCCTCGTGGCCCCACGCGACGTCCCCCCGATCACCGGGACGACCGCGCTGATCCTGACTTTCGCCGCGCTCGCCGTGGCCATCCTCCGCTGAGGAACCTGTGAACTACGTGACGTTCGGCGGTGTCACCGTCGGTCTCTGCATCCTCATCTACCAGGTCGTCACCTGGTACCCAGGCTTCAAGACACTCCGCAGCGATCCTGCGCGGCAGCTCGGCAAGCTGCTGCCCTTCCTGCTCGGCTGGTCCTACGGCTGCCTCACCACTCTCGGCGTCGGGGGCCTCATCGGGACGGCGTCCAGCGCCACCCTCGGCCTGTCCAACTGGCTCGGCGACGTCGCCCTCGTATGGGGTGTCGGCGAGAGCAGCGGCCAACTCTCAGCGCGCCCCACGTTCGTGCCCTTGACCACGCCCGGCGCCGCCGTGGTGCTCATCCTGACCGTCGCGTTCATCGCGGCCGTGAAGAAGTCGAGGTACAGCTCTGAGCTCAAGCGCGGCGCATGGTGCGGTATCACGCTCGGCACCTCGGCCGGGATCGCCGGGTTCGCCGCTGTGCCGCTGGCCGAGGCCGCGAACTGGCTCGGTGACCAGGTCTACGGAGCGATCCGATGACCGACGAGACCGAGCAGCAGGCGGCGGACGACGCTGGGGGAGAGGACGAGGCGCCCGGCCGGATCGCTGGCGTATTCGTCATGGTCATCCTTGTCGGCATCGCCGTCTTGATGATGAAGGCCGTCATGACCTTCGCCCCGTACGTGGCCTACTTCGTGGCTGGCGTCCTCGTCACCGTGGGCGTGCAGAAGGCCCGGGCGCGCTGGGGACGGCGCGGCGACGACAGCACAGCCGCCGAGGAGGAGGCCGAGCAGCCAGACATCGCCGAAGCGCTGCGCCGCCTCGTCGGCGACGACCGAGGTGTCCTCCTCACCCGCCTCCGCGACGGGCTGAAGCTCCCCGACACCAAGGCCGTGAAGCAGCTGCTCGACGCCGACGGCATCCCATGGAAGCCCGTCCGCACCTCACGCGGGAACGGGCCCGGCGTACACGTGAAGGACATCCCGCCCGCCCCCTCCCCTGCCGCCGACGTACATGAGTCAGGTTGTTGTTGCAGGTCAGGCGACAACGGCAACAGCAACAACGGCGATGGAGAGGGGATCCGTGTAGAGGCCATCGGAGACGGCGGCCGACTCGTCCCGCCCCACCCCGCCCTCGAATTTCTGGTCGACCGCTTCTTCGCCGAAGCCGAGAAGAGTCGCGGCGGCGCCGACCCGGGGGAGGCGCGCGACCGATGATCCGACGCCTCCTCGCCGCCCTCGGCTACGAGCAGCAGCCGCTGTACTACTGCGCCTCATGCGGCGGCTACTACCCGATCCAGCACTTCTGCGAGTGACCCCCCAACAGAAGGAGAATGAGCATCATGAGTGAGCGACTGTCTGCGCGGGTTCTGCTGCTGTTCGGCGACGAGGCCGAGATCACGACGGAGCACCGCGACCACACGGATCCGGAGCGCGTGCCGGTGGCACGCCTGGTGGAGGAGACGGGTATCCCGCGCGAGGAGTTGGCCGGGGCCGCGTTGGTGGCCGTCGTGAGCGATGACGGGGAGCTGGTGCGGTTCGAGCGGGCCTGAGTCCGGGGGTGGGGGCGGTTGTTGGCCGTCCCCTTTTCCTCACGAACTGGTGTTGCAATATTAGAAGCGAATGCTGTAAAGTTATCCATGTCGGGACGGGGGGTGACAGCCCCGAAACCGACACCAGTTGAAAATTCCAGAGAGGAGAAGTCGTGGCAGACCACGACAACTACAGGGAGCGCCTCGTAGCGCTCATGGAAGGCCTCCTCGGCCTCTACGCCTACATGCAGGGGCTCTTCGAGGAACTTCCCCTCCCCGTTACCCTCCGGGACTTCGAACCGGCGGACGACGAGGACACCCCCAGTCAGGCGCTTCTGGCCCTGAACCGAGTGCGCCAGCTCATCGAGGACGAGCCGATCTCGGAACGCGACAAGCGAGCCTTCGAGCACCTGATACTCGATTGGTTCACCGCGTACGAACTGCTCGTCATCACACGGCTGGCGGGACCCGCTCCCTGGCGACTCGACGCGGCTGAGTTCTCACTCAACCGGGTCATCACCTGGATCGAAGTGATCGAGGAAGACGACCCGGACGACGACGAGTCGTAAAACCCACCCCGCCCCGGGCAGCCAGTCCGGGGTGGGGAACCCTCTCCTCTTGGGATCTTCACACCGCACAGCCAGCTGTCACAGAGCAAGATGAAAGGGGCCGGCGCGAACCCCAGGCATGCCTGGGGGTGACAGTGCGCCGGCCCCAACCAGTTGAAAACTCCGCAAAGGAGATTCGCCACCATGGTAGTCCGGCCCGGCTGGATCGCTCCCGAGATCGCTGAGCAGTACGGCGTGGGCATCCACACCGTCACTAAGACTTGGGCTCAGCACCCGGCCTGGCCCGCCTCGGTCGGGAAGCGCGGCCGGTACAAGGAGTACGACAGGCAGGCCATCGCCGACTTCGTACGGAAGCACGTCAAGCGCCAGGCCGTCGAGCTCGAACCGAAGCGGCTGTACACCGCGCAGCAGTTGGAGGACGCGGGCATCGGCATCAAGGCCGGGACCATCCGCGCCGACCTGACGCGTGGCCGGTGGCCCGAGCCGGACGACACGGACCATGGGATGAACCGTTGGACCGGGGAGACCGTCATGACGGCCATGACGGGCCGTCGCGGCTACCGGCGCAGCACGGATGAATGATCGCGACCGTCCCCCCGACGGTGGCGAAGAGCCATGGGCAGGGATCCTCTCGAATGTGGATCCCCGCCCATTCCGACTCCAAGGTCAAGACCCTCCGAGCCACCCATAGGCAGAGGACAGATTTGATCGTGAACTGCCGGGAGCCAGCAAGATGCTCGTGCCAGTGCACCACGCGCCGGTCCACAGTCGCTGATACTCGAACGATTGGTTTAGTGCTGACCTCGCGCCGAACGTGAACAACGTGCATTGCCCAGAAGGAACCGGACGGCGCTCGGCCTTAAGCCCGTTGAAAGTCGGCCCCGACCACGCGCAGAAGAAGCCAGTTTGGCAGGTTACTTGAGGGCTGGGAGCAGGCGCAGCGACCGCTGGAGGGCCAGAGAGAAGCGCCGCACCGAGAGCGACGACAGACGCCAACGCGGCCCCGAGTCGTAGCTGTATGGATGTACGCATGATCGATTCCTTCCCCCCGGGAGTCTCCCGGGCTCCGTTCGTGGCCGACAATGCGGCGCGCATGTGTACAGGAACCTTGCGAAAACCTTGCTTCGCTGGTCAGCGTGGGTCGGCTGGCGGAACGGTCGCAGACCGGTGCTTTCCTGCCGACCTCGCACGCGGCCGCTGGCGCGTGCCCGACGACACCACCGACGGCGTCAACCGCTGGTATGGCGCCACCGCCGCCAAGGCCATCGCCTGCCGCCGCGGATACCGCAATCGTTGACTCAGTTCCGAGTCAGTTCGCGGTCAGTCCACAGCTCTGACCTGCTGTTTCACCGCTGCATGACCCGAAATCGGGTCGAAAGCTGGTAATGTTTTTCCTGTCGCCTCACGTGTCAAAGCGCGGGGCACGGAGTGACCTGACCCGGCGGCCACCAGGCCAGGCCCTCCATGCAGTTCCACGAGCCCGGTCGCCTTTGATAAGGCCGGGCTCGCTGCGTTTGCAGCCCCGGCCGCTACCGGCTCGCGTGTGGGCGCCCCTTACTGGACGAACTGCCCCACAGTGGCGATGATCGCCACGAGCACACCAACCGCAGTCAGTCCCACCGACCACTTTTCGGGGCCGGTCCACCGCCTGCGCGGCTTGCCCATGTTGGACCTCACCACTGCTTCCTCCTTTCCTCCTTTCGCCCTGTCCGTCAGGGCGCCCGCCAGCCCCTGCGAAGAGGTCGACGGAGTTGTGGAGGAGGAGCAGGCGAAGCGGTGATAAGCATACGGTCGCGCAGAACTGAGATGCCCTGAGTCAACAAATCTTGGGCCTTAAAGGGTAAGCCTCGAGTGTCGGCAGCGACCACAACCCAAGCCCTCACTGACCGTCATGACGCCCCGTTGGCTGGTGTCTCCTCCAACTTCCCGTATGAGTCCAGCGTCCAGCGGACACCGCTGTCGTCCGTGAACGTCACACTGGGCCGATTGTTGTGGAGCGTGGATGCAGGCCAGAGCTGCGACTTGAACCGAACGGCACGACCCGGTCCAAGCAGGTGGACGGGAGCCGCGAGGCGATCACCAAGTTGAGCGCCCAAGTTGTGGGTGGCAGAGGGCGCAAGTTCGTACACCTCGACCGCGACGTACGCCGTACCGAAGCGCACCTCAATGCCGTGCACAGGGGCGTCGCTGGTATTCAGGATGGTCACGATCCAGTGATCTTCCTCGCCCGCAATGCCATCGATGTGCCTACTGATGGCCTTGTGGTGGTGCATGCGCAACTGCCGGGCCTGAGCCCACTTCCGGTCCTCGGCAGCCGCGCGGAGCTCGGCGCGCTCGAGCTCGAGAGTGGCCGACTGCTCAGCGATGAACTGCCGCTGTTCGCCGATCTGCTCCCGCTGGCTCCTGATCGTCTGGTACGCGAACAGTGCCGCGCCCCCCGCGAACACCGCCGCCAACCACGTGGGCGCATCGCCCCAATTCACTGCACTCACAGGCGCACCGTAGAGACGATGGCGGGCGGACGAGACGGGTTTCTCAAGACTCGTACCGGGAAGCACCCGGGGCCGCCGGAACTCCCACACGGCAGGACCCAGTGCGCCATCCTGAGACCATGCCAACCTCCATCCGGGCCACCGGGGCCGACAAGGACCTGACCCTCGACGAGCTCGCCCAGTTCGTCGAGGACGCGCGCAAGGCCGGCGTCCCCGGGGACAACCCCGTCCGCGCCGAGCTGTCGACGAGCCGGAAGATCAAGGAAATTGAGGTCGCCCTCGACGTCGACCGGGGCTGACCCGAGTGCGCGTCTTGCGGGCCCTGACGACTCGTCGTAGCTACCGATGCCGTACGGCGAATACCGACGAACATGCTGACGGCTGAGCAATGTTCACGGACAAGTTCACAGACTGCGAGTCGAGCATTTGCTAGGGGGAGAGCTATCATTTGATTAAGTCGACCCGGTCATATGAACCGCGTCGACGGAGAGCCCGACCCGGTCTCCACCCGAGCCGGGCCCTCCTACGCAGTTCACGAGCCCGGTCGTCCAGACATCGACCGGGCTCGCTGCATCCAGCAACCTGACCGGTTCATCCGACCGCGTTCGTCAGCCCCTATCGGACTGCCAGGAACTGCGCCGCGCCGATGGCGATGGTTGCTACCACCCCCGACGCCGCCAGGCCGAGCGTCCATTTCTGGTAGCTCGTCCAACGGCCTCGCTCCTCCGAACCGTCATGCTCTTCGGGGCGATCCTTGGGCTCCTCGGAGTGACCCTCGGAGTCTTGGGACGGGTTGCACATCGTGAGACCTCCCTTCCTCGCCGACCCGCCCTATGCAGGCCGGAGCAGGAGGCCGCACCCCCAACGCGACTCAAAAGAGGAGCTGTTCGGTCTCTACGTGAAATCATACCGGGGCCCCCGACAGTAGGAGTCCGGCGCAAGGACTCCCAGGTCAGGGGCACTTGATGTCCTCGGAGTCCACGCGCGCGGAGTCCTCGGAGTCCCCCCCGCCCCTGGGCACCCCGGGCGCCACGTCGTCCCGCCGC